>MGEK01000023.1 GCA_001791325.1 Candidatus Uhrbacteria bacterium RIFCSPLOWO2_01_FULL_47_25
ATCGCTTCCAGAAGAAACTGCGTCATAATGTTCCCTTCGGTCGCGCCCACGGCCTTGCGGAGTCCAATTTCACGCGTTCGCTCGGTCACGGAAACCAGCATTATATTCATAATTCCTATTCCCCCAACCAAAAGCGAGATAGCGGCCACCGACGCCAGAAACAAAGTCAGAATGTTGGTTATGACGCTCACCTGCTCAATGGCCTCTCCTTGCGTTTCCGTAAAAAAATCATCTTTGGCCGGATCGGTAATGCCGTGATTATCGCGCAGAGTCTGTTTAATGTCGGCGACTGTTTCAGGAATCAACTCCTCGGACGTCGCGCTTACAATAATGCGATTATAATGTTTGATGCCAAAAACATATTGTTGGGCCGTGGTGTAAGGCATAATGCCTACTTCATCAAGATTGAAAAAAGCCAACTGTCCCTTGCTCGGCATGGTGCCAATAACGCGAAAGTTCCGGCCCTTAATTTTTATTTTTTGACCAATGGGGTCTGTCTCGCCAAAAAGTTCTTGTTTCACTTTAGCACCAATAACAATAACGTCCGCGCGGCCGGTAACGTCTTCTGGCTCTATAAATAAGCCGCGATCGGGAGAAATATCAAATTGATTAGCCATTTGCTCGGTGCCTCCAAAAATCGTAAACCAGTATGTCTCCCCCTGATATTCGCCGCTTGTGCCGCCAAAAACAATCGGCATCACGTCTTCGGCGTAAGGCACGTTGGATTTTTGTTTTAGGGCCTTGAGATCGCGTTCTTTCAATGAGTCACTGAATGTTTGCACGACATCGCTCGGCCCCTTTGGATGCCGTCCCGGAACAACGGCAATGGTTTTTGAGCCGATACCGCGAATTTGATTCAAGATCAAATCTTGAGCGCCCTGGCCAAGCGCCACGACCATGATAATGGCCCCAACGCCAATAACAATGCCAAGGATAGTTAAGGCAGAACGCGATTTATTGATCCGCAGCCCCCTAAGAGATGTTTTAAAACTGTATAGTAAAGTCATTTAACAAAAATTTAGGCGGGTAAATCACTTTATAAAATTTTCATGAGCGTTCAGACGATGATCAACCCTTCTATCACTTTCTATCAATCCATCCTTAATATTAATAACGCGCGCGGCATGCTCGGCCGTATAAGTTTCGTGGGTAATAAGAATAATCGTATGCTTGTCTTCAGTATTCAACTTTTCTAGAATCTCCATCACTGCCTGGCCGGAGCGTGAATCAAGATTACCGGTGGGCTCATCAGCAAAAATAACCGAGGGGTTGGTGACCAACGATCTGGCGATGGCCACGCGCTGTTTTTCGCCACCGGAAAGCTGGGACGGCTCAAAGCTCAAGCGATGAGATAAACCTACCGCCTCCAAAGCTTTTTGGGCGCGCTCGTCCCATTCTCTGGGTGATATGTTGGAATAAAGAAGCGGCAGTCTAACATTTTCTAAAATGGCCATCCGCGGCAACAAATTGAACGCTTGAAAAATAAAACCCATGCGCTCGTTCCTGACATGGGCCAGCTCTGTGGGTGAATACTCCTCAACAGTTTTGCTCTCAAAAAGGTACTGGCCGCCAGTGGGTTCATCAAGAAAACCTAAAATATGTAAAAGAGTTGATTTGCCAGAGCCGGACGGGCCCATAATAGCGACAAATTCTCCGGACTCCACTGAAAATGTCAGACCATGCAATACTGGGGTTGGCACTCCCTCGCTATAATAAGTCTTCTCTAAACCCCGCACCAAAATAAGCGGGGATCGTCCATTATGATTTACATGTTCTGTTGTTTCTTGCATGTAAATTTTGATAATAATAGTAAATTTGGTGCGGGGTCAATGAGCGCCATGACGTATTGTGAAGCTCCATGGCTTTATCCGCCCCGGGCGGATGGCTTCTTGCCGAACGGGGTTCCGTGGAGCGGAACCCCGCACCGTCCGCCCGAGGCGGACTGGTGCGTGGGTAATATCTACTATTTTGTTTTCGTAGCCACGATTACTTTGTCTCCTTCTTTCAAGCCTTCTATAATCTCAATATAACCATCGGAGCCGCGCAAACCTGTTTTGACCGGCACCTCAAGAATGCTTGCGTCGTCATTCATTACTTGAACTGTTTTGCGACCGTCTTTAACCGCCACTGTTCTTTGAGGAACGGCTAAAACATTATCGCGCCGCCCACCCACCACCTCAACATTAGCCGTCATTCCTGATTTAATCCGGCTGTCGCCGTTAGAAAACTGCAATGTAATTTTGTAGGTGGCCACCCCTTCAATAATCTTTTCGGCCGGATCAATGGCGGACACCGCGGCTTTAAAAATCACATCATCGCCATAGGCATCTAACGTTACGTCGGCCAGGGCGCCAACTCCTATTTTGGCAATATCAGCTTCCGGCACGTCAGCTTCAATGGCAAAATTAGCGGACGAAATGATTGAGACGATAGAAACACTGGCCGTGATAATTTCCCCCACTTCGGCTTCCTGTTTTGTGACGATGCCGTTAATTGGGGACTTGAGAACGGTTTTATCCAATTGGGCGCTCAAATTATCCAAGGCGGCAGAGGCCTGCGACACCGCCGCCACCTGCGCGCGCAAGTTTGCTTCGGCCTGACGAACCTCTGCTTCTTTAGCTTTCAGTTGTTCAGTGGTTGCACCGGCGCGCTTAAGAACCAGTTCGTCCTCGGCCATGACAAGAGAATTTTGTGCTTGGCTGACTTTGGCGCGAGCGGAGTCAATGGAGTCCTTATTGGCCGCTTTTTTACTAGCAATTGACTGCTGCCCAGAACTCACGCTGGTAATTGCCGTATTGACATTAGTACGAGCCGTATTTAAATATCCTTTATAAGTAGTAACGGTGGTTTGGGACAAACTGGTTGAAGTATTAACAGTATCAGTTAGGCGCGTTAAGAAATCTCTCGCTGAAATCAACCTAGAAATGGCCTGGTTCATAGCCGCGTCAAGTTCCGTCCTGCCGACTGAAAGTGAACTTAAATCAGCCCTAAAAGATGCTAGCATCGCCGTCATTTCTAAACGCTGACGCTCAACGTCAATTTGCGCCTGCGAATTAGCTGTTACAAAAGTCAAGCGCGGATTAGTGTTATCATCGGAGAAAAATTCATCCGTCTGTTTTGTCACCGCATCGTCTGTTTTGGCTAAAGCATCATTTAAAATATTGGGCACGTTCACATAGAAATTTGCCAGATCAATATCGGCTTGGTGCTCAATATTAGCGAGATCGGTTTCGGCATCAGCCAGAATTTGCTTAGCGCTTAAAACTTTGGTTTCAGCAACGGCCAGTTCTTCTGGTCTGGTGCCGCGCTTGAGTTCGTCTAGTTTGGCTCTTTGGGCTTCCAGAGCCGCTTCATATTGAGCACTAAGCGCTTCGGCACTTTTCAAGGCCGCCTCTGCTTTGCGCAAGTCCGTCGCTAACTCTTTAGTATCAAGTTCAACTAAGGCTTGCCCTATCGTTGCCATCTCTCCAACTTTCACGTTAACCTTGGACACTTTTCCGCCACGTTCAAAGGCCAAATTCACGTCTTCAGCCGGCTTGACCCGCCCGGTCACGCTGACCTCCTGAAAGATTGAATGGCGCGATACCGTTACTGTGTCATAGAGTGGCGCTCCCGGGCGTCCATATCGCCAGTATAACAAAACGGATACCGCCGCAATAATTAAAATTGAAATGATGACAGAAGGTTTTTTAAAAAATTTCATCATAAATAGTATTATTCAAATGCCTAATCAATAATAAAACCCTTTGAGTAAATTGTCAAAAGATACGACCCGGCTCAAACCTAAAATATTTATGCTATAATAGAATTATGGGACCCACTACTCTCAATATAGGCCTTATCTTTAATGCAATAGTGAGTACTATTATTGCGGGAACTGCCATATCCTTAATAATATTTCTCTACCAACGCTATGACAAACTGACAAGGGTGATGAAGTCGTACAGCTGGTTTTGGTTCTTTACGGCCATCGCCTGGATCCTGATATCTATTAAATATTCATTAATCGGGTTTGGATATCTAGGCTCTTGGCTACATTATGTGGATTTACTGCTCCAATCCGCTATTTTTTCAAGCGGGCTACCCTTGATTTATTATGTCGGACTAAAATTTTTTGACGATAAACGACTGGCCGATATTCTTGGCCTAGCCACAATAATGCCTATTGTCGTGGCCATTTGGTTGATAATTCAGCCGGGCGGACTGGTTTTGCGGGATCTAACATTCTTCTCGGCTAAGTCTTTTTTAAATAGCGGTTCATTGATAATCTTTAATGTGGAGGTGGCAATTATTATAGCTATACTTATATACGATATCGCAACGTGGTTGTATCGTTGGAGGCAAAGTCGCGATCAAAATGCTCTTATTGAGTCTCTTTACTCTATCGCCATCATAACTTACTTAGTGCTTGGCAGTATTGAGCAAAGCGGCTTAATTAAAAACTGGACGGTTATTATTTTCAGAATAATGTACGCTGCCGCTTTTCTCTTTGTTTATCTTCTCATAACACAGCGTGAGATAGCGAATGAAAACTATCTGATTGAAGAAGGTAATACAATAAACGGGGAGTGAAGCTCCTCGGCTTTACCCCGCTGCGGCGGGGCGGAGTGGCATTCTCTAACGGGGTAAAATTCTATTCTATATGCTTACAAAGAATGCCCACCGACCACCCTGTTAATATCAATCCAATCTTGTAAATCATTTTGAGTGCTAACATACCCTTTGATATTTATTGCCGCACCCTTGTGGATACCAAGGTGTAGATGCTTTCGTTCATGATCTGTCTCATTGCTATACGCATTACCCAAAGCAGCGATTTTCTCTCCGGCGATAACTTCTTGACCCACTGAAACTGCAACACTGGCTAGGCGTACATGGCCATAAATAACTGTCACGTCCTGATTGTCAATAACACATCCCTGCACAACAACCCCGCCGTAACCTGAAGCCCACTTTTTCATCAACAACGCCCCATCACAAATCGCATAGACCGGCACATCCTTGTTTTGTTCATCAAAAAATGTTTCAAAATCAACACCTGTATGATAACCACTAAAACGCTCCGGTTGTACCGGTGAATTCTCTGGTGAAATTTTAATGCCAAACAGCTTTTTTGTAATACGCTTCAAGGCATCTGGCAACGGCCACCCTGACAATGCAGGAACACGTTCAGTTGGAGCTAACTCTGTGTTTTGAGTTATCGGTGGTGAAGTCGTGGACAAAAGGCTCACATCTTGATCCCTGATGATCTCTTTTGGCTGATGATATGAATAGTATATAACCGCCGCCACTACAACGAAGAACAGTCCGAAAAAGATAAAAGATTTATACATACCTTTTTGTACGCATTTATGGTACCACAGTATAATTACTGCCGGAAATGTTACTGACCTTGAACCGGCAATAATGATCTTATTTGAATAGACTCGGCGGTAATGCTGCCGTCGCTATTGGCAGTACCGTTCACCATCACTTGTTTGCCAACTTCTAAATCACCGGCACTGCCCTCGACAGTTTTGCCAATGTTGGTACTGCCCGAAAGAAAAATAATTTTGGAGCCGCCATCACGAAGCTTTATCGTGACGCTCTGGTCGTCCTTGCCGATTATTTCTCCGTTGATAAATTCTCCGCCCGCCACATCCCTCCGACCGTTTGGACTACCATTGCGAAATTGCTGTATCATTTGCTGACGTTGTTCGGCAGACATATTTTGTAAATTCTGAGAAGCTCCTACTCCGCGGCCTTGCGGTCTTTTACTTTCGGCGTACCTCATTCCGCCATAAAAAGCGCCACCCCCTATGATAATAAGAACGGCTCCCGTGATGAGTATTTTGTTCATATATAAACTCAATAATAATTAAAATATTTTATTCATACCGCAATGCGTCAATAGGGTTTAACTTTGAAGCTCGCCGTGCGGGGTAATAACCGAAAACAATGCCGATCGCGGCGGACACGCCAAAAGCGAGCGCCACCGAACTCAAAGAAATAGTTGTGGCGATACCTGCAAATTGTGTCACGGCCGAGGCTAAAATCCAGCCCAAAAGAATACCAAGACCTCCACCAATAAGAGTGAGCGTAACCGCCTCCGACAAAAACTGCCGATTAATATCGCCGCGATGCGCGCCAATGGCTTTCCTTAACCCAATCTCGCGCGTTCGTTCGGTGACCGTGGTCAGCATCATATTCATAATTCCTATACCGCCAACCAACAAAGAAATGCCGGCGATAGAGGCCAGAAGAATAGTGAAGATGCCGGTCACGCTAGAAGCGGCGGCAACAATATCTGATTGATTAATCACCTGAAAATCAGCAAGTTGCTGATTAGCAATATTATGACGAGCCATAAGTAACGCCGTAATCTGCTGCTGAATTGCGCTCATGGTACTGGCGTCCTCGGCCTCAACACTAATCGTTGTAACATAATTGTCGCCCGCTAAAAACCTCTGGGCCGTACTTAATGGCACATACACAGCATCGTCAGGATTACTAAATCCACTGCCACCCTTGGATTTAGTAACGCCAATCACTTTGAAATCTACTTTATTAATGCGAATTGTTTGGCCAATAGGATCAACGCCAGCGCCAAATAAATCACTCACCGTGGTTGGCCCAAGCACTGCTACCTTGGACAGACTCCTCACACTCTGATCAGTAATGAACGAACCGCTCGCAGATTTCACATTACGCACTTCGGCATACGACGCGACTGTGCCAATTACAGACGTGTTAGTATTTTTTCCGCGTACAGTGATTTGATAACGACGAGATATTTCTGGCGCCACTGCTTTAGCTAGTGTGACTTCCTTAATAATAGCGTCCGCGTCTTCTTGCGTCAGCGTCTGGGCGCTTCCCCGTCCGCCTGACACCTGGCTACCGGGGCCGCGCTGGAACCCCGGCGTCACGAGCACAAGATTTGAGCCAATTGATTGGATGCTTGATTCAATAGAACCCTGTGCTCCTTGGCCGATTGACACCATGGCAATAACCGAGCCAATGCCAATCACAATGCCAAGTATAGTAAGGCTTGATCGCACCTTATTGACGACGATTGCCGCGTATGTTTCTTCAAATAGGTCACTAATCTTCATAATAATTTTACCTTGTTTTTTCGTCGTTAATAATCTGGCCGTCGCGAATGTGAATAATTCTTTTGGCGTGCGCGGCCACATCACGTTCGTGAGTAATGAGCACTATGGTTCGTCCTTGTTTGTTTAAAGATTCAAAAGTGGCAAGAACCGCCTCGCCAGTCTTTGTGTCCAAATTGCCAGTCGGCTCATCCGCCAAAATAATTGCCGGATTATTGACGAGTGCTCGGGCAATGGCCACTCTCTGTATCTGACCGCCCGAGAGCTGGTTTGATAAATGATTGTAATGCGATTCTTCCAAGTTCACGGCCGCCAAAGACTTCTTAGCGACCTCCTCTCGTCCCGACCGACTAATGCCGGCGTAAACAAGCGGCAAAGCTACGTTTCGGAGCACTGTTGCGCGCGGCAGGAGGTTGAAGGCCTGAAACACGAAACCGATTTTTTCCCTACGAATGTCAGCAAGTGCATCATCAGAGAGCTCCGCCACATTATGGCCATTAAGCAGATACTGACCACTCGTCGGCGAATCCAGACACCCCAAAATATGCATCAATGTTGATTTACCAGAGCCCGATGGACCCATGATGGCTACAAATTCGCCGTTGGCAATGTTGAACGACACACTCCGCAAGACGGTCGTCTCCTGGCCGCCATTAAGGTAGATCTTTGTGATACTCCGACACTCAATCATACGTCTAGGAATTTCAACACGGCGTCCGCTATACCCCGCGCGGCTATCCGGGGCTGGGCAACGATGACTCGCTGATCCACGGGGCTCGTCAAAAACCCTGTTTCCAGAATAGCCGCCACAGTCATCGGATGAACCGCATGCTCATAACGGCGCCAGTTGAAGGCGTAATAACCTCTCATATTACGAGTAACGTTAAAATCGAGCCTAAGACCAGTAGAGCGAGCATACTCCGCTTCAAGAGTATCGACGAGGCTTCCCGCTCGGCCTGTTAGATCACGATGCGGTGCGGCAACCTTAAATCCTGAAACCTCCGAATTTACATTGCCATCGGCGTGGATGGCGATAAAGACATCCGCCCAGTACGCTGGCGGAATAGTGGACGGCAAAATATCAACTATTACTCCCTTCGCCTCCAGAAACTCTTTCGTCTCCTCGGCGATAGCCAAGTTAATTTCCCACTCGGCCTTGCCGCCACCACTTGCTCCGCCACCACGCTCCCGAAGTCGTTTGAGCTCATCGGGGAGTTCTTCGCGTTTCCAGTGTCCAACCTGCAACCCCACACGTGGCGGTCCGACAGGTCTTCGCCATGTTTCTAAATCTCCAAATCGTGACGGAACAGCCACATTGATGTCGTCGAATAATTCAAACTCAACTTCCGTCGTTGAAACAGATTCACTTATTGACCCGCTACGGTGCGCGGCAGTATAACTAACCACCGCGACGCCAACGATAAGTACCACCACGATTCCAAAAAACGCCCGCATCTACCTACCCCCTCCAACTCGGAAACCGCCAACCGGGAAAAGACTACCGCCTGAACGCTGTTGCGTTGTAGTATTACTGCTCTCTGAAGTAATGGTTTGCGTTACCACCTCTTCGCCTTCACGGATGTCACCAGAAACTTCTGTCACTGAATCGTTAGAAAGACCAACTTCGACCGAGCGGCGTTCCGGTGTACCATCTTTGAGCATTTCAACGTAGGATCCTTGCCCGTTTTGAGACTTCACAGCGCTACCCGTCACCATCAACACATCTTGCCTGACGTCAGTAATGATTGCCGCGGACACGCTCATGCCCGGTTTAATGCGTTCATCTTGTGTATCAAAACCAATTTTTACGTTATACGAAACCACTCCCTGACTAACTGTTCCTATTGTTTCTATTTCTACAACGTCGCCCGTGATAGTCAATCCTTGGACAGCGTCAAATGTTAAGGTCGCTTTTTGCCCAACCTGCACTTTAGCAACATCCACCTCGTTTAATGACACTTCAGCAATCTTTTGCTTCGCTATCAAAGTAGCAACCGCGGTTGAGGAAGACGCGGGGTCGCCGAGCTTTACGTTAAGCTTGGCGACAACCCCGGCGAGCGGCGCGCGAACGGTATAATCGGCGAGCTTCTGCCGCGCGTCAGCCAACGCATTCTCTCTTTGACGGATTGCCAATTCTTGAGTTTGTATGTCAAGAGAATCAGCACCGGCTTTAAGTTTTAAAAGCGAGACCTCTTTCTCTTTAACCGCCTGTTCAGCCGCGGACAAATCCAGAGGATTATTTTGATCCATCGCTTTGAGATCTCTATCCGCGCTAACAACAGCGTCTTTGTTATCTTGCAATGTCCTCTGAACAGCAAGAAGATTTGATAAATGTCCATTCACCTGGCCATTGTAGGTAGTGAGATTGGCGCGATACTCTGCCACTTTGCTGGCGACCTGCTGATAATCAGTGGCGTTACGCAACGTCCGCAGATCGGTCCAAGTATCAAAAAGGGTGGTTTGGCTTTTGGCGGCTTCCGTAACGCGCTTTGTAGTTTCAATCGTCTCCGTCAGCAATACTTCAGTGACCGAACGCTCCGAAAATCGACTGGCAGTTTGGTAGCTCAATAAATTAACATTGTAAGCACTGCGCGCCGCCGAATAATCGTTCTCCGCGTAATTGATAAATGGCTGAATTTTAGTTCTATCATCGGTAGTATTGCTCAAAGTGTTGATAAGAGTGCTTGTGTTGATGTAACCGGAGCCGATTGATTTATCCGCCTTACCGATTTCTTGACCATGAAGGATATCATCCAGTTTTGTCATGATTGTCGGCAAATCAAGAAAGGAGTTGGAAATTTCATTGAAAGCGTCTTCATAGGCCTTAGTGATGTTATCAAGCGCTTTCTGTTTGGACTCCTGCGCTTTCTCATAATCTGTCGTTTGCGAGAGTTTTAACTTCTCCAAATTATCCTTGGCGCTCACCAGAGCGTTTTCGGACTGAAGAATTGAAAGCGTATCAGCGGACTGTTTAAGTTTATCCAAAGAAAGTTTCGCGCTTTCCAAGTTGACACTGGCGTCACGCACGGTTTTTAAAGCATCACTGTCGTCAAGCTCAATTAATACGGAATCGGCGGCAACTTCTTTGCCTGTCTGCACGGCTACCCTGACTACCGTACCAGAGGCTTTCGGCTTCACATCAATCTGGTTTGAACTTGCCACCTGCCCCGTGCCGCTCACTGAAACGATGAGCGTTCCTCTCTCAACTGGCGCGGTAATATACTGCGGCAAAACTTCTTTGGCAGTAAATTTTTGATAACCATAATAGCCGACGCCGGAAATAATCAAGAGAGCCACAAAAGTTTGTGCCTTATGAGCCCTAAGGTATGAAAAAAATTTTGTAGAAATTCTATTGTCCATTGTATTGATGAAAAAATGGAGGTGGCGCTGGGCGACGATTACCACGGACTCGCCAAGGGTTTTCTTCGGAATCAATTCTCTTAATACCTAGCGCTTGCACGGTATCGTCATCACGTTCTCCAAAGACGACCACTCGGTCGCCCGGCTGAAGATCTAACCCGAACGGAAAACGGGTTTCTGGCGTTACCACAATCCTCAATACTTCGTCGCGACGAGTCTTAATCGCGAGCCCTTGCTCGGTCACTTCTGTCACTTCACCAATATGAACGTTTCTAAAACGAGGCGCGCCATATTCACGGTAAAACGAACCAGCAAACGGCAGTCTATCGCGTTCAGCCCGCTCTAAGAGCCGTGAGTGGAAGGTGGTTTTTATAACCAAAAATCCGCCAAGCAAAGCAAGCGCAATTACCATCAGTGCTGAAATGAGAAGAGGGCGCCGGTAGGCGAAGGCATAGTGTCGCACCAAAAGCTCAAGGATAATTATAAAAACTATGGCGAGAAGAATGAGAAGCTTTGGCAAAGACCAGAGGAAAACGGCAAATCCGTGCCAGCCAAAGGCCGGCATAAACCACACCCCGCTTGCTCTCAAAGCAAACATGGCTAAGCTCACAACAAAGAGCAGAGTTAACCCAGCCAGGGCAATGCCGGCGACCACAAGCGTGGCTTTGAGCATAAAATGCCAACGCGGACGCATAGTCACTTCACCGCCCCGAATGCGTTCTAGCACGGCTTCGTGAATGGATTTTTTGTGTGGTTTATCATTCATAAAACGGGTGTAATTTTTTATAAACTTTGCGAAGCATCTCTTTGCCTCGCTTTAATCTAACGCCAACGGTGGAGACTGGTAATTCCATAATGTCGCTAATTTGCTGATAATTTAACTCCTCAAAAAAATATAAAACCAATGGTTCGCGATACTTTGGATCCAAGTCATGAAGACACTCCTCAAGCACTGCTCGTAGTTCCTTTTCATTAAAATCTCTATCAGCACGGTCGGAAGAAACGGGGTGAGGGAATATGGTATCAGGATCAAAGAAAAGCAGAGGCGCGTGGCGACGTTTTTTGATGGCGTTCAAAAACTCGTTGTGCGCAATGCGGTATAGCCACGGCGAAAATCTGCGCCGCGTGTTGAATCCTTGAATGTTAATGTAGGCCTTTATAAAAACCTCCTGCACGAGATCTTCCGCGTCCTCAAAACCAAAAAGAAATCTTCGGGCATAACGCAACATCTTTTCCTCATATCGTTCCATTAGGAGGGAGAATGACTCGGTATCGCCGCCCTGCACACGCGCCGCTATTTCTTCATCGGTATCAGTCAAATTCGGCATACCCCGTTAGAAGTCCTAAGAAGATAAAATTCCTTTAAGAATTTTATCTTCTATGGCAGCAACGATGCTTAATAGATTCATAGACCGTATCATTGCCTAAGATACATTAATTATACTATGTCAGACTTCTAATGGGGTAATTATACTACACTTTAACCATGTTTTTATTTCATCAAATGAAAGAGGCCGGCCGTTATCCAAACAACGGTCGGCCCCTGCTGTGTTTCACAGCACCACTGCCAGCCCCTCGCTGATGGTAAGAGATAGCGCCCCTTGCACTTCATCAAACGCAGGTGATCGATCGAAAACAAACTCAAGCCGCACCACTCCTCCAACTCGGAACGACCTAAGAGAAGTAATGTTGATCCCCTTGGCAAGGAAAACACCGACTTTTAATTAATCCTTCAACCGTCTGCCGCTTTTATTCCATTTCCGATAGAAACACGGGTGATAGCTATAATGACAACACCCCTTTCTTCTTTTGGGCTACTACCTCCTGATCATCCTTGAAATTGGTATTTCAATGACGTCTCTGGCGCCGCGCCGTAACACTTCAAGAAAAGTATCGTTTACTTCTCTCTTGGACACCACGGCACTGACAGACACGAATGCTCCTCCCGCCAGGCCTGCCACTGTTGGACTCTCTAGGGCCCGCAGACAGCCGGTGATTTCCTCAAGCTGCTGACGAGGAACATTCATCACTAGCATGACGTAACCGCGGGCCTCAATCACTCCGAGAAGCAAACGCTTTAGATCCTGAGCCAATTTCGCCAACTTGGAATTTTTGACAATGTCGGTCTTGGCGATCATCACGGTTTGCGACTCCATGATCACCCCAATGATCTTAAGGTTATTGGCCTGAAGCGAGGCACCTGTTTCAGTCAAGCACACTCCATACGGGGCAAGTTCCGGCACCATCGCCTCTGTTGAGCCAGCCGTAAAGCGCACCCGAACACGCTTGCCGCTTGTATCAAACAACTGCCGGGTGAGGTTAGGGTACTCGCTCAATACGAGAACATCATCTAGCACATCCCCTACTCCACGACAAGGATTGTCAGCATACGTTACCAAAACAACGCGCGTCGGACCATCGGTAGATCTGCTGTATGACAACATTGTCAACTCCTCAACACGACCCCCACTCTCCCTGACGCAATCCTGTCCGCAAATGCCGAGGTCAAAACTACCTTGCTCTACCGCCCAGGGAATTTCCTGCGGGCGCATTAAAACCACTTCTTCAATCATGGAACCACTAACGGTTCCGGTGCAACGGCGCGGCGATACGGTGATCGCCAAATCTGCCTGCGCGAACAACTCTAACGTCTTCTTTTCCAGGCTGCCGTTGGGTAGCGCGAGACGCAGCGCGTTTTCGTTCTTCTTGGTCATTTTTCCTCCTTTATGTTTTCTCTGTTGCTGCGGTTATACCAATTAAACTAACCACCATTTTTATACCTGCCACTGTGCTTTTATGTTTGGCCGCCTCCTTTTTGTCAAAGAGCAAATTCTTCTCCAAGAAACAAAAAACCCTTCCGGAGAAGGGATCGATCGTGGTGTTGTTGATTTATGTAAAAAAGTAGATTCAAATAAAATTAACCACAGCCAATCTCTTCTCCGAAGAGGTTGCTGTGATGATAAGTCTGATTTTGGACCAATGTAACCATAATGCAATCATTGTAATTTAATGATTATTTTCTGTCAAGCGGCGGCATATAACAGCCCTGCCACCTTCTGTCGCAATTGCGACAAAAGGTGGTGATAAAACCAGCCCCGCTTGGCGAGGCTGATAATCCTGCAACGCAGTGATGGAATGTTTGAACTCTAGCAAGCGTTAATTTGTCTTTTAACGTTCCAGCTCCTCGTTGGCGACGATCTGTACTTTAGCGTTAATGGTGGAGCCCCACGGGTTTACCCATGTCACCTCTCCACACCTTCTCGCGCATTCATCTACCCCCCGCCGCGGCGGGGGGCTTTCTGCGAAGGAGGGTAAATTACTACAGTACTTTGCCATCGACAGCCCCCAGCACGATAATAGACCATGCATAAAGCCCCCGCCATGGGCGGGGGCTTTATGGAGTTTTTAAAGCTTTAAAAACTAAAGTACTGCCTCTTTGGCGGCCTTGGCCACACGGAATTTGACTACAGTTTTGGCTGGAATCTGAATTTCCGCCCCAGTAGCAGGATTTCGTCCCATGCGGGCTTTGCGGTTAACCTTGACAAGCTTACCAATACCCGGAACCACAAACTCGCCGTTGCGCTTGACCTCTTGATAGGCAAGAGTGGTCATTTCCTCCATTAAGGTAGCTACCTCTTTCTTGGCCACACCCACCTTACTGGCCAGCGCCTCAATAATCTGCGCCTTTGTCATTTTAGCCATACTATAAATTTAAAGAATTAAATGAAGCCACTGGCTTCACCCCGCCAAGGGCGGGGTTTATTAAATCCATATCGCTTCATCCCTACGCTCACGCGCAGGATATTCGCGGGGATTTAATAAAATGGTACGACCTTTATAATGTTAATAACATATTTAATACTAAGGAAAAGTATACACGAGAGCCACTAATAGGGCAACACCCCCCGGACAGGACCAAATTCTAAGCTCTAAGTACGAATTTCTAAACAAATTCCAAGTCCCAAATTCTAATAACTCCAATAAGTTTATAATTTGTGATTTCGGATTTGTGATTTGCTTAGCCTGCCTGCCGCGGGCAGGTATTTAGAGATTAGGCATTCGAAATTACAACAAAAACCAACATTCTCACTCTTTATAACTGCGCGGGGAAACCACTACCACATACTCACCCGGCGGAGGATTAGACGACAGCCGAGCGGCCAATGATATGGCCGAACCGCGATACAGGGTTTCAAATTGCTTGGTCAGCTCACGCGCGACGAGTATCAACCGCTCTGGATCGCGCTCGGACAAGGCCGTCAAGGCCTTGACTATGCGGTGCGGCGATTCATAAAAGACGACGCTACCTGAAGTCGCGGCAACTTGATTAAAAAAATTTTGGCGCCCCTTCTTATGCGGCGGAAATCCCATAAATGTAAATTCGTCCATCGGAAAACCGCTGACCGACGCGGCCACTACCAAAGCGCACGGCCCGGGAACGGGCACGACGCGCAGCTCTTCGCCAAAACGCCGCATGGCTTCGGCAACTAGTTTGCCGCCCGGATCGTTTATGCCGGGCGTGCCAGCGTCACTAACTAAGGCCATGTCATGTTTAACCAATAAATCAAGAATGGACTTCAGGCGCGCCAACGAAGTATGGTGGTGATAAGAAATCAGTTGAGGCGAAATACCAAGATGGGACATCAAGATTCTTGTTCGTCTTGTATCTTCAGACAAAACAATAGGCACACTTGAAAGCACTTGCCGCGCTCGCTCGCTAATATCTTTTAAATTACCAATAGGAGTAGCAACGATGTAAAGCGTGAAAGCCATAAGCTATAAGCCGTAAAACAATAAAATCAAAAAGGCAAAAGTACAAGTTCAAGGTCAAAAGCTTTTGAATTTTGCATTGTAATTTTGACTTCTAACTTTTGAATTTTGACTTCAACCGGCGCCTGTATATCTCTAGATAAGCCAACACCAGCAAACTGTAGTTGACTATCATAAATGTCGGATCGGCCCAATTAATGGCGTTTACTTTCCATGATGAGAGGGGAAACAAGAAAGGTGTCGGAAAAAATTCGTAAGTGTGCGTACCAATATCAATCAAAATATGCAGACCCCAGGCGGCAAGCGGCCACCAAATTTTACCCGAACGCCATAGCGCCACTAAGCCAAAAACGACTAAAAAAATTACGGCACTATGTGTGTAATTGTATATAAAAGAAACGTACAATGGTATGGATTCTACCTCCGGACGGCCAACGCCAAAAGTTCCAAATAAAATTCTGGAGATCATAAACGGACCAAAAGAAAATAAATCAGGGGCCACGCCAAAAAATATCGCCCACCACCGATCAGCCGCGCGCTGTCGCTGATAAATAACATTGGCCCAAAGTCCATGAGCGAGAGTGTCCATGACAATAATTCAAAAGTTAAAATGTAAAAGGCAAAAGTGTAAGTCAAAAGCTTTTAAATTTTGCATTGTAATTTTGACTTTTAACTTTTGAATTCTGATTTCAAATTCTCAAGGTATTCTTCGGCTTCCATGGCCGCGGCACAGCCCCGACCGGCCGCAGTTACGGCCTGGCGGTATTTTTGATCCTCAACATCGCCAGCCACAAATACTCCGGCGATGTTCGTATGCACGCCGTCAGGACTGATAATATAGCCTGCTTCGTCAAGACCAAGCTCTCCACGAAATGGTTCAGTATTGGGTTTGTGTCCGATAGCGACGAAGACTCCTTGACAATTAATCGTTTTAATCTCGCCTGTTGTTATGTTTTTAAGACGCACCCCGGAAACCATGCTGGCGCCCAAAACTTCAGTAACTTCCATTGGCACACACCAAAATATCTTAGAGTTGGCTCGGGCCCTATCTTGAAGAATTTGCTGGGCGCGAAAGGACTCCCTCCGATGAACTATCGTAACTTGACTGGCCAGCTTGGCTAAATAAATAGCCTCCCGCATAGAGCTGTCTCCCCCGCCCACCACAACCACTTCCTTATTCTTGAAAAAATAACCATCGCAAACAGCGCAACTGGATACGCCATGCCCTATTAGGCGCTGCTCTGATGGCAATCCTAACCAACGGGCGCTGGCGCCGGTGGCCACAATAACGCTCTGCGCTTTCAGTTCCTGGTCGTGCATTGAAACAGTAAAAGGGCGCTCTTTGAAATTCACAGCCACAACACTATCACCAATAAAACTAGTACCAAATCGTTCCGCCTGACGCTTCATCCGGTCCATTAATTCAGGACCTTGCAATCCTTCAGGGAAGCCGGGGAAATCTTCAACATCAGTAGTCAATGTTAATTGGCCACCCTCTTCATGTCCGGTAATGACCAGAGGCGACAAACTAGACCGCGCCGCATAAATAGCGGCGGTTAAGCCGGCGGGTCCAGAACCAATGATAATTAATTTATAAACTTCGTTGACCATAATATTAACATACCACGAATATAGAGCCAGTCCATTATCAAACAAGCTTACGTTCGGTCTTGATACTGATCATCGCAACCCGCTCCGTATGAATGATGGCTCTAAAACCTTGAACACACTAACCGGTTTTAAAATTCGCCCCGTTGATTCCAAAAACTCTAACAGTCTTTCGCCGCTGCCATAAAGAGAAGTAATATCATTGCCGTAAGTGAAAGCAATGGCATTGCCGGCAAAATTCAGCAGCTCAATACCACGAAATTCATCTTCTAAATTAGCCAATGTTACCCCCGACGCAATGGCGGCAATGGCCATAACTTCCTGCCTTTCCGCTTCGCCGTGTTCAAAATAATCAATAACATCAAACCAAGCTCTCAAAAAAGCGGCAACTTTTTTCGGATGAGATAAAACATATTCTTCGCGAAAGGCGATGACGTTTGAAATGAGCCCCGGGGTTTCGGCTGAAGAGAAAAGAAGATGACTTTGCCGCCGCGCGACAGCCAAACTCAAATAAGGTTCAACGCTCACTACGGCATCAACGCGATGAGCCAAAAAAGCGCGCACCGCGCCTAATGGTTCTTGCGGCACGATAATCACGTCATCTTCAGACAACGCGGCGCGTCTTAAGGCCTCTTGAAAAAGGAGGTGCCCAAAGCCTTGAACCGGAACAGCGACGCGACGTCCTCGCAAATCCTGGAGCGATTGAATATCCGGCACCGCCACAATACCATCAGCCCCAGATGAATAATCAATACTGGCCACTACTTTTATTGGCAGCCCCTCCGCTGTCAAGCGCAATGGTTCAGATAGCACAAAAGATCCGCCATCAGCTTCTCCTTGACGCAATGCTTCAACGGCGCGCTCATAATTACCACCGACATCAATAATTTTCACTTTAAGGCCATACTTTTTAAACAAACCCCTTGATTCAACCGCATAAATAAGTCGTGAGGCTGGCCAGGAAGTTACAACAAAATTCAAATCAACCGGTTCTAAACGACGATACAGGACTTGCCAACCAAAAACCAAGGTCAGTATCACGATGACGGCAACCGCGGCGATGTTAATCCGTTTGAGCATGGACTTAGACAATATCTTCCCGTTGTTCGCGGAAAAAGCCGAGCACATCCTCAAATACTATCAAAAACGATTTGAATGGCGCTTCCAATAAATAGTCAAATAAATACAGAAAGACATTGAATTTAGCTGAAGTTAAAGAAACAAACTGGCCGACTCGCAAGATAGGTAAAGAGAAAAAATTAATGAGCACCAATAAAATATTTTCCCGCTGACTGCTCACAAAAAGATCGCGCACTGGTTGACGAATACGAATGGCAAAAAAAGAAACAACGGTTAAAAAGAGCAGAAAAAATCCTGTGCCAATAAAGGTGAAGTGTAAACGATGCAGGATTAAAATAATTCCGCCAAAAGTTATGGTGAAGGTAAGAAGATAAAAAAGCGAAAATACACTAACCAAAAAAACTGACGAACCGACCGGATTTTTAACTTTAGAAAATACCCGGCGTTCTCCTCCATAAAGCAGCTCTATCATTACCCTAACAACTTCTCGGGTATTTGTCCGACCCGGAAAACGGGTGGTCGCCGTCAATAAAAACATCAAGCTAGGAGGAAAAACCGTGTTAATAACTATGGGGGTAGCAAGCACGGCGCCATAGATAAATTGTTCGGCCGGGGCTTCGGCTATTAAAGCCAAGATAATCTTGGTTAAAAAAATATATACGGTAGCACGAACGGCGCTACGGTACAAACGACGACGGGTGCCGCGATAATATTTTTGACAAATCTCCTCTAGCTCGGATCGTAATCTTGGTTCGTTCAATAAAAGCTCACGAGCTCCGCCGGGGTATTTCATGGCGATATCTTTCAAGGCATGAAAAACAATGACGCGAGACTTTAAGGCGCGATATAGTTTTAAACCAGCGGGATGCCGCAAGGCCTGTTCAGTATTGAAATACTGCCGAGAAAGCGATGGCCATAAAGACGACATATCCTCGGCGCGTCGTGAGCGCCAATCCGGCATTTGCTTTAATAATAAAAAAAAGTGTAGTGTCTGAGGATCAAAAGCAAACAAAGCACGATAACAAGCGATAAACACCTGTCTTTCTTTCTCTTCCGAACCCAACGACCAATCCATAAGCGGGTCGTCTTTAATGACGTAACTAACCATAAGATTCACTAGAGCCTGATGCTCTGGAGAAGGAGCGAGTTCGTCATCAAGCTCTGCCGAAAGTAAACCCAACAACCAAGCCTTAGCTGTCTTTTTTTCGTTCGATTTATCCTGCTCCATGAGATTGAAAAGAACAGCATAACGATCAAAGATGGTCTGCACTTTGGGCACAATCGCTTCGGGAATGGAATCATTCCTTAAGTATTGCGCCTGCACTAGTTCAATTAAAAAAGGACGAGCGAACTCATGCCAGTCGCCACGGTCTTCAAGCTGACGTCTCACGATCCGTTCAATGGCATGCCGTCTTAATAGGTGCTCTTCACGATAATCCAGGCTATAACGTAATTTTTCATATAATGCCGCCGCTCCAGAAATCACGCTGGAAACGTGAATGTAAGAACCTTCCAATGTTGAGACTGAAGACTGTTTCTGCGAGAGATTGGCTAAAAACGCCTGAACCGGCGGCGTCAGTGTTTTGACTGAAATCGTTGCCTCTTTGGCACCTAAATTCTTTGGTTTGCTCAATGCGGAGATGGGCATACCCCGTTAGAAGTCCCGCCCATTCGGCGGGCAGGCCTCAGAAGACAAAATTCTCTTAAGAATTTTGTCTTCTATGGTAACTAGAATATTTAGTTGGTTGGTAGATTGTATCATATATAAAAGATTGGATATTGTGCTAAGTCAGACTTCTAACGGGGCACAACATTGATGGAATATAGAATGTGGAATATGGAATATAGGTATTAATTGTTGGGGAATTCTGATTTTCATAAACTTGATTCTAAATTCTATATTCAATATTCTGCATACAACACATAGTATATCATACCTTCACGCTTTCATTATACATCATAACATGGTCAAGACACTAAATGATTGATTAATTTTCCCACCGATTTAGAGCCCACCACTGCAGGATATCTTTAGCGACCGGCACCGCGTAAGTACTCCCTTCTCCCGCATTTTCTAAAAGTATCGTCACAACAATTTGCGGTGAATCAAAAGGCGCAAAACCGGTAAACCAAGCGTGGGGCTGACGACTGCCGACCTCGGCTGTGCCAGTTTTACCAGCTATATCCAAGGTTAAGCTGGACAAGGCGCGGCCACTGCCGCTCTTTACTACCTGTCTCATTCCTTCACGCACTATTTTCAAATTTTTTTCTTCAACGAGCAGTTGGCGCTTGACCACCGGACGGAAACGCTGGCGGTTTCCATCTTCACTGGAAACAGTTTCCAAAAGAAAATGCGGCTGGTAAAGCACGCCATTATTGGCAATAGCGGAAGTATAGTTAGCGATCTGTAATGGCGTAACCAACACGTCTCCTTGACCAATCGCCACATGATAAGTATCTCCAATATACCAAGGCGTTTTTTTTGTCTCTAGCTTCCAGGCCGGTGTTGGCACCAAACCGGCGGCTTCATTTGGCAAATCCACACCGGTTTTATCCCCCAGCCCAAAAATATGGGCATATTTATTAATCCGCTCAATACCCAATCCTTGATAATCGTTATAACCGCCGCCAATAATATAAAAAAATGTGTTAATGGACTCGGCTAGCGCCAGACGAACGTCTGCCCAACCATGACCGCCGGCTTTCCAATCAGGGAAAAAAGATTGCCCAATGCGGAATCCTCCAGTGCTAAGATATTTGGTAGAGGCTGTAATCAATCCTTCAGATAGGGCGGCGGCGGCGATTATTGGTTTGATAGTTGATCCTGAAGGGTAAAGTCCTTGAACTGCTCGATTGAATAATGGATCATCAGAATTTTTCTGCAAGGACTCATATTCCTCAACGCTCAAACCACGACTAAATTCATTGGCATTAAACGAAGGATGGCTCACCATAGCAATAACGCTCCCGTCCCGTGGATCCATCACGACGGCAACGCCGCGCCGCGCGCCAGCCCGCTTGAGACCAGCCGCAAGAGCGTCTTCAACCACCTGCTGTAAATCAAGATCAATGGTCAACCAAACATTCTGGCCGGGAGTGGGCGCTATTTCTGTCAGTAACTGCTGCTCTTGCCCCAGGGCATTGATTTCTACTTCGCGCCGAGCATTTTCTCCGCGAAGAATATCTTCATAAAATAACTCCAATCCGTTTTTCCCAATAACACCAGACATGGAAGAGTTCTCTCTTGGCGACAATAAATCTTCCTCTGTCATAGGTCCAACATAGCCAAGAATATGACTAAGTGAGTTTATCCCAGAACTGAACGCAGGATAAAAACGCAAAGGAGACGAGATAATCTCCACTCCCGGCCAGCTACTTGCTAAAATCCTTAAACGCGGACCGTCTGCCAAAGGAATGTTTTTAATAATAGCATGAGCGTCAATTGAGGATCCCCTCTTTTTCAGTAAATCTTCCCACGACTCTCTAATTTGAACATCTGAGATATTAGTAGCGACGCTAATTTCCTGAATAATTCTGTCTTGCTCCCCGCGATCACGCGGTAAATTATAAGGGATTAAAGCGAGTGATAGAGCGGGTACATTGTCAGCAAGCTGACGACCAAATCGGTCGTAAAACAAACCACGTGGCGCAAATACTGTTTCAACCTTAACTCGATTTCCGTCGGCCAATCTACGATAAGCATCTCCTTCCATGATCTGGAGACTAAAAACCCGACCAACAAGAATCATCAAACCCACGACCATGACAAGACCGGTTAACCACAATTGCCTAACCCCCAGGGAACGACCAAGAAAGGGGCTCCCCTCGTCGGCACCCGGCCCTTCTGCCTCGCCCCAATGACTGACGCGCCGGCGAAAAGATATATTGACCGATGGCTCCCAAAATGGATTCATGACAGCTTATAAAAATTATAATTTGTTACTGATGACTGGCGGCGGTGCCAAAGAAAAAAAATCACCATGACCAAAACAAAATTGATAAAGAGAGGCCAAAACTTAAAATAATTTTCCAAATCACTGCCGTAGCCCCATCGTTCGGCAACCAAAGACGCTACAGCTTCCCCAAAAACAAAACTCGCATAAACGCTAAAAATTATTATTAAATGAGTAGGCAAAGAACGATTAGTTAAAATACGCGCCAAGAGCATAGAAACAGCCAAGCCCAAACCGACTCCCAACATAGTTGAGGCATACGGCGCCAAAAGAACAATATCCCGCCACGCCGCCGCTGTCATCACTGCCGCCAGCACCCAGCGTCCGGGCAAAAGTAGCAACATCAACACGACAAGCGCCGCAAACAGCGAAATGCCGCGGAATACTTCCGGCAAAATCGCCGGCATGGCGGCTTCTAGTGTCGGCTCAAAAAATACTGCAAAAAACAGCAATCCTGTCTGGTATTTTTTCATAAGGCGGTAATCACGGTCACAATATTCAATGTGTCGGGCTCAACTAATGGCGCAATGGTAGCCTCTTGCCATAAACCTTGTGGATCATTCTTTCCCTCAAGTACCGTTCCAACCAATAAATCTGGCGGCACACTCTCACTAACAAAACTAGTAACAACGACGTCATTTGGTTTAATATCAGCGTCCTTAGGAATCTGCGTCATGCGCAAAGACAAACCACCAACGCTCTCTAAAAACCCAAAAGCTTGCTTTTTACCCAAAATGCGCACCGACACCTGGGTAAGACGGTGCTCCAACAATCGCATTATACTTATTTCCTCTCCGACGTCAGATATCACGCCAACGAGCGCCCCTTCAGGACTAATAACCGCCGCGCCCGCCTTAATGCCGGCGCGCCTACCGGCAGCCAGACGAAATTGAGCTGGAGCTTTCGGGTCTTCACCGATCACTCGAGTGGTGACTGTAATCCGAGAGTGACTTTCCTGAAAATTTACCAAACGCCGCAAATTGTTATTTTCCTCTTGAAGCAAGGCGAGATATGATCGATCCAAAGAGAGCTCGGATAATCTTGATTCAAGTTCAGACAAACGCGACGAAGCCTCTTGGCCAATGATTGTCTTTTCTATATAAAAACGCGACACCCGCGCAAAATTGAATAGCCCGCCCTCCAAACGCGAACTGAAACGGAGAAACGGAGCCAGTGGACGCTGCGCTAATGGCGTCAACTCAATTAAAAGCAAAATAGCGACAAGCAAAATTAAACCTATAACTCGTCGTCTATTCAACAGAGCCATAGCATTGGAAGAATATAAAATATGGAATATTGAATATATTACTTGCTATGTAGAATCAATCGTTGTAGCTCACGTTCTATATTCCAAATTCTATATTCAATATTCTAATCAAAGGCAATCTTCTAGCGGGGTTCCCCCGTTAGAGGGTCTGGGCGGAAAAAGTTTTAGCTAAAACTTTTTCCGCTAACTTAAACAGAACAGTATTAATAATAAGACGGCCAATGGTCATAATAGTAGGTAACCAAGATAATGACGACCCTCTAACGGGGTTCCTGCGCGGATGACACCACAATCTCCTTCAAAAGTTCGGGATTGTCTAACAGCAAGCCGGTGCCGCGCACTACGCAAGTCAGAGGATCGTCAGCTACCCGCACCGGTATTTGCGTCGCCTCGGCAATGGCTACACTGATATTTCTCAAAAGTGCGCTACCGCCGGTAAGCACGATACCGCGTTCATAAATATCAGCCACTAATTCAGGTGGGGTTATTTCCAAAATATCCTTAATATGATCAATGATGGTTTTTACTGACCTAGTCATAGATTGACGAATTTGAGTATCATTCACAACCACTTCTTTGGGCAGTCCGGAAACAAGATCGCGCCCGCGCATAGTGGTTTCCAGTGGCGTCGCCAAAGGACTAGCTGAACCAATCTGAATTTTAATATCTTCGGCCACTCTTTCTCCCAAAAGCAAATTAAACTGTTCCCGAGCGTATTGCACGATATTCTGATTAAGTTCATCTCCCGCCAAACGCAAAGATTTGGCTGTCACAATACCGCCCAAAGAAATAACAGCAATCTCGGTCGTGCCTCCGCCAATATCCACAACCATGCTGGCCGTCGGTTCCTGCACTGGCAAGCGCGTGCCAATGGCGGCAGCCATTGGTTCTTCAATCAAATAGACGGAGCGCGCCCCGGCTGAGCGCACCACATCTTCAACGGCTTTCTTTTCCACTTCCGTTATTTCTGTGGGGATCGCAATAATCACGCGCGGACGCGGCAAAAGAGTAAATGCCTCGCGATGCACCCGATCAATAAAATAGGTGAGCATCTTCTCGGTCACTTCAAAATCGGAAATAATGCCATCTACCAGAGGACGCGTAGCCACAATATGGGGCGGTGTCTTGCCAATCATGCGCTCGGCTTCACGCCCCACGGCCACAATCTGATCCGTGCGGGTATTCACGGCCACGACTGATGGCTCGTTGATAACAATACCGCGATCTTTGACATAAATCAAAGTATTCGCTGTCCCCAAGTCAACGCCAATATCGCGAGAAACGCGACCAAATATATTCTTTAACACACTCATGATATATCAAGTCAAAAGTTATAATTCAAAAATAAAAATTACAATTCAAAATTATAAAGTCTTGCCTATCGGCTGATTGATAAAAGTTTTATATTTGTCAATTTCGCCGATAATATCCTTGACCACTCTCGCGCGCGACGACATACGTTCTTTTAATTCATAAACACCATCCTTTACTGTTTTGTCGCTCACTACCAATCTTAAAGGAAGACCAATTAAATCCGCGTCTTTAAGTTTCACTCCGGCTGACGCATCGCGATCATCATAAAGTACATCCAGACCAAGTTTGTTAATTTTTTCATAAAGCGCGTTGGCCTGTTTGACAATTTCTGGCTCGTCGCTAAGGCGCACTAAATGAACTTGATAAGGCGCAACAGCAGACGGCCAGCAAATGCCTTCTTTGTCATGATGTACCTCTACAATCGTCCCCGTGACGCGCCCAAGCCCAATGCCGTAACATCCCATTAGCACTGGCCTATCCTCCCCTTTCTCGTCTTTGTATGTCAGCTTGAATGGCTCGGAAAATTTTGTTTTCAATGGAAAAATGTTGCCAACCTCAATGGCCTTCTCAATCTTGAGATCATCTTTGGGGCGACCGCACTCTGGACAAACTTTTTGTTCATCAATAATCTCCCCGTTAACCGCCACACCGCAATGTTCGCACAAATATATAGTATCTTCCCCAGCTGACGTCAATGTCTGAAACTCGTGCGAATATTTGGAAAAAGTACCGCCTGAAGCAAAGGTAAAAACTGTGCGTTCACCAATGCCCGTGCGGTTAAAAATTTTTTTGTAAGCATCAGCGACTTTTTTGTAATAAGCATTAAAATCTTCCTCGTTAACATGAAAAGAATATAAATCTTTCATCATAAACTCCCGACCGCGCAAAAGTCCGGATTTAGCCCGAAGCTCCATTCTAAATTTTGTCTGAAACTGATAAAGAGCCAACGGCAAATCTCGGTAAGACGAAATATCGCGCTTGGCCAACGGCGTGATTATTTCTTCGTGCGTCGCGCCCAGAGCAAAGTCACGTCCGCTGGAATCGGTGAGCTTGTATAAATCATCAACCGTTTCCCAACGACCGGTTTGTTCCCAGGCCTCTCTCGGGTGAAGCGCTGGCAATAAAAGCTCCTGCCCGCCAATGACGTTTATCTCTTCGCGAATAATATTTTCTATTTTATTGAGAACTCGGAGTCCCAGGGGCAAAAATGAATAAACCCCGGCCATTAATTTCTCCACATAACCAGCCTGAACCAACAGGCGAGCATTTATGCTCTGTTCGTCTTTAGGCGGGTCGCGAAGAGTTTTACCGAATAGTTTGGATTGAAACATAAGTTAGGAATACGAAATATTCTTACGAAAATACGAAAATGTACGAAAAAATGGCTTTTTCTCACGTTGAAACGATATTTCGTATATTCGTAATATTTCGTACGTTCGTATGTTTAAGCTTGTCAAGCTGCATTATTGTACGCAAAAATAGAGGGTTTTGTCAAAAAACAAAAACTACAACTGTATCAGAACTAAAAAACCACAATCTGCCCGATCACTGACAAACCGTTAACGGTTGGGGCTAGACGCGAAGTGCGGCCCTCGGCCTTGACCAAAGAAAGAATTGACTGAATTGAATCGCCAGTGGCCGCGCCAGTGGCGTCCACCACCACATTGAAAGTCAAAGCCTGGCCCGGCTTCAAAGTTGGCCCGCCAGTCAGCAGATTGCCGCCTACTCCCCCGACCGGACTGGCAACCGTACGGGAAACAGCCCGTCCGTTACTGGCGTCAGTCAGACGCAAATTCTTATACCCGCGCGTGACCGAAAGACCGCTTGATGACGATGTTTCAGTCACTGTTAATTCCGGCACAGCCACGTCCTCGGCGCTGTCAACAGTCATGGTAAAACTGCCAATGATTGTTGACGCGGTCTTGGCTGTTTGACCGCCAGTAAAATTATTGTTTAATCCAAAACTGACTTTGCTTTTTTTGAAAATAATTGCCGGCGTTATGCTATTTTCAAGTTGCACCGGAACCTTGGTTTTGGAAACCGTACCCGTGGCCATCACGTCCTGCACCGTAAACTGGATAGTTTGACCGTCCACGGCGGTGGTGGTATCTATCACAAGATCAAATCCCGATTCACTGCCAGCGTTGATTTCAGTAGCCAAAGCAAATATGTGAGGATTGCCGTTCGGAGCAACGATCCCTTTGCCACCTAATTTTAAATTACTGTAGCCATCGCTAAATCTCACGGGAGTCGTGCCCACCGCGCTCAATGTCACTTGTTCAACTCTTACTCTCTCGCCGGCGCTCGGCTGGAATAAATAACGACCAATCTTGAAATTCTTTACGCCGGCCGGAGCCGATGAAGATGGTTTAAAATTAGGATCATGGCGCACCCGCAAGGTTATTTCCTGCACGTCTCGCACTGCCGCTGTTACGGCCGCGGAAAAAGTCAAACGATCGGCGGTACCCGGCACCACGAAGCTGGCATTAGACAATTCCACCTGATAACGATCGGCAGTGCTGGCGGCGGCGTCAACATTACCGACAATCTCAATGGTGATAACCTTGCCGCTCTGAATAGTGGGAGGGTTAGATAAATAAATTGTCTGAACTTGATTCATAACACTCGCGGCGCTGACCGAGCCAATGGCCGATCCTCCCTTAATCTTGATGGTCACGCTCTCCGACAAAGGAGTGTAAGGAGCAGCCGTTAAAATCTTCACGCCTATTTTTTCAAACAGCAGCGCCTGCCCAAGCGCCTTAATATCAAAAGCGGCAAGTACGGCATCGCGGGCGCCGCGCGTGATCGCCCCGCTTGGGCTTTGCGCGTTAAGATCAACGAGCACCTTGCCGGGTTCAATGAAGATAGCATTAAAGGCACCGTTGGAACGGCCGCCAACTGGGAAGTTCCCATCCGCCGGGCCGGCTCGCGCCGCCAGAGCGTAACCATTAGTCGCGCCCTTGGCAAAAATATCATAATCATTTTGAATGATAAATTGCGAGGTGTTGTTTGAACCGCCAACGATGTCGGCGCGCAGAGCGATTTCCTTACTCTCGCCGCGGCGCAGACGATAAGAATTTTTGCCAAAATCAATTAAAATACTGCGGCCGCGAATGGTCGCGTCTTTGGCAATTACTTTATTGGCATCGTCCACTAATTCATATTGCCCAAAATCAGAAACCTGACCGTTGCCGAGCTGGGTAAAAATCAGGCGCTCTAAAAGCACATCCTCGGCGCCACCGGCCACAGAAAAACGCCACCGATTTAAAATTTGATCAGCTGTGCCAATAACTATATTTCTAGGTGAACTGGCAATAACCACTGAATCAACTGACAATTGACCGATAATTGCCGTAGCCGGCATAACGGTATGCGTAGCGCTCGCCAAAGGAAAACTACCGCGCACAACAGCGCTCGCTAAGACTGACGAGGCATCAATAATAGTCAGATAAAAAGTCTTCTGCGAAACGGCCGTCGTGGAAGCGAAATTAACCATGACGGTTAGAATTCTCGGTTGGCCCGGTACAACCACTACCGGATCGGCCAAGGTGAAACTCGCCACGCCGTCAGCGAATCTTTGTGGATTGGTCAGTAAAAATCCTTTCTCATCCAACAGGGCCACGCCATCAATCTCTGCATCGCTCATAAAACCGCGCTTGGTAATCTTTAAAGAATTGAGCCGCACTAGAGCATCAACGGCGCTTAAATTAATAGTCCAGACGCGATTGCGTATGGTGCCGGCCGGAAAAATAGTGGCGGCAATATCCGAACCGGCGCTAATGGTTAACGACGCACCGCCTGCTGGCGGCGAAACTGGCGTTGTCAACTCAAGGGGGCTCGTTATGGCATAACCTTCAAGCGCCGCCGCAGGTACTGTTAATATTTTAGACCACGAAAAACCTTTGGCCACGAAAATTTCCGGCGAGGGTATAGGCGCTCTGGTTTGCTTTTCTAGATCCAAATAAAAAACCTTTTGATCACTGGGAGCTCGCGCTAAGCTAGTGTTGGGGTACATGCGAGCATCGGAATTGCTGATTTCAAAAATGTTTTCCCACTTCTCGCCGCTGTTTATAAAACTCACTTCTGTAGGAAACCAAAATTTTTGACTGCTCGCCTTGTCCAATAAATAAACTCTCGACCCCAACGAAGATTTTATCAACCTAACGTTTGGCAATTTGTCCAGCGCCTCGCTTGATATTGTTTCTATTTTTCCGCCCGCGTAACTATATGAACCAAATGAAGTCGGCGAGAGAAAAAGATATTTGTGCCCGCGTACAACCGCGTAAATACTGGGTGATCCCTTAACCTGCAACAATCGCACTGCCGCCCTATCTAAGAGCGAGGCCGCCCGAACACCGCTCGCCGTTGTGCCAAAAATAAATAAGGCAACGGCTAGAACTGACGCCGTTATGATAAATCCCGCACCTTTCCACCCCGCCGTTGCGGGGTGGAAATGATTGATTTGATATCCCATCGTCCCCGTGGCAACCTGCCTGCCGGTAGGCAGGGACACTTGGGGTATCCGAGAAAGGTGCGGGATAAACGACTTTAATTTTGACGAGTGGACGAAAAACATAACAAACCCCGCACCATAACTTTCTGGCTCATTGCTTTTTTAAAAAGTTTTGTCATAGCACATTCTTATCAAGAAACCAAACGGCGCAGACTCATTAGCCAGCCGCTAAACGCGCCACCAAAACGCTTTAAGTCAAAATAAGTAACAACCACTACTAAAATAATCAAGACGGTAAAACCCAAACTATGAATGCGACCCTCTAATTCCGCCGATACTGGCCGGCGTCTAATGATCTCAATAAAAATAAAAAGAAGGCGACCACCATCAAGCGCCGGAAAGGGCAATAAATTAATAAAGGCTAAATTTAATGACAATATGGCGACAAACTGTAAAATGTAAATCCAGCCAAGGCTGGAAACTTTGCCAGAAAGAACGGCGATACCAACCGGACCAGTCACGTCTATCGACGCCGGCGCGCCTCGAAATAACCCAACGACTAATTCACCTAACGTAGTGGCGATCAGGCTGAAAAGTCTGGCCGTCAACCGTGTTGCTTCCACTGGTGCTTTGTACCAAGGATAAGAAACCGTGGCCGTTGTAAACAAACTAACGCCTATACCATAAACTTCTTGATCGCGAAATTTGAGAAGTGTTGGCTGAATTGTGACTGTGCGGTATTCTAAGTTGCGCTTAATAACCAGATCAAGTTTGGAATTGGCATGATCGCGAATATATGACTGTAAATCAGACAACGAAGCAAAAATCTGTCCATCAATTGACACAATTGCATCTCCGCTCTCCAGAATGCCATCCGCCGGGCTCTGGGGCAGGGTAGCGGCAATATAATGCTGAACGTCGCTTAAACGCGCTCCAGCCGGCAATGATTCACCTAACTCTTGCGGTAAACCGACAGCGTAACCAATAGTAAATAAAAATACCACCACCGCTAAATTCATCACGATGCCGGCAACAATTATAACCGCCCGGCGCCAGGGTGACTGAGAAGAAAAGCTGTCGGGTCCGACGACTGTTCGTTCTTCGCCCCGAATCCGCACAAACCCCCCCAAAGGAATCCAATTGAAAGAATAAACAGTTTGGCCTAGCCGCTTTTTGAAAATTGCTGGCGGAAAACCAAAGCCAAATTCGTCCACCGCCACGCCAAACCAACGAGCCGCCCCAAAGTGTCCAAACTCATGCACCAGCACGAGAATGAGTAAAGTAATAATGAAAGTCAAAACTCCAATCATGGATATAAAATTCAAAAAGCAAAAGTCAAAATGGCAAGTCAAAAGTTCTAAGTTCTATGTTCTGGGTTCAAAGCACCACATATATATTAAAGATTATATATTGGAGACTAGAGACTGTGGTAGCAGTGGCAGATCAAACTGTTAGAATTTCTTCTTCCTTGCGCTCTCCTAAAACACCAATTTGATCAATATAGTCTTTGACCAACTCGTCTAAATCTTTTTGCGCTCGGAAACGATCGTCCTCAGTTATGGTTTTTTCTTTCTCCGCCTTAATTATTTGTTCGCGCGCCTTCTCGCGTATCTGGCGCACCTGAATTCTAGCGGCTTCCAATTTTTGATTCATAACCTTAAGCAGCGCCTGCCTGGTTTCAGCAGTCAAAGGAGGAAAGGTGAGCCGAATTACCGTACCGTCATTGGCTATGCCCACACTAAGATCAGCTTTCACCAAACTGCGCTCAATATCTTTGATGATTGTTTTATCCCACGGTTGAACAATAATAGTGCGCGCCTCAGGCACGGTCATACTCGCAAGTTCCTTAAGGCGCATCTCCGAGCCATAGGCCTCAATTTTGATGTCTTCAACCAAACTGGGCGTAGCGCGATTGCTACGCACACTCGCGAACTCTGTTTTTAGATGCTCAATGGCTCTATCAAATTCCGACTTGTGTTCTATGATAATCTGCATCATAAGTAGAGTAATGAATTAAAAATACTGAATCGTAAATCATGAATTGAGTTTGATGGTTTTTACTATTCATTATTCTGATTGATAATTCATCATTAATTATTATTTAGAGATTAGATATTTCCGCCCGAGGCACCGCGCCAGCCGGCGGGCAGGGATCTCAACCCGAGGCTGATATGGGCCTCGGGCCCAAACTTTGAGCTAAAGAGATTAGATGTTGGGAATTACGAATAGTATGATTTTACTTCTTGCCCGTCCGGGCAACCCCAAGATATTGTGTGGTGGGCACCTTAGGATCAACTAACAATATAGTATGCGCTCCCGGCACCGGCAAGGTCTTGGTTTCCCAAGTTTTCCCCGCATCCTGTGAACGATAAAGCGTCCTATCCGTAGTGTAATAAAGCTCCGTGGAATTATTGGGATTAAGAGCGACCGCGAAAATATCAACAGAAGATGGAGGGGTCAACAACGGCAAGGCCGACCAAGTAGACCCTCCGTCCGTTGTCCTCACAAGACCATACTTTGAAGCAGTAATAACCGTATCGGGTCGCATAGGATCCACTACCAAGTCGTTGATGGACAACGCCCCGGGAAATTTTTTTAGATCTTCACTCATGTCCTGCCAGGTAGCGCCGCTGTCTTCGCTACGCCAAAATCCACGTCCTTCTATGATGAGATAAATGGTACTCGCCTTTAAAGCATGTTTCACAATACGATTAATACGCCCTTGTAATCGGGCTATCGTTTCCCAACTTTTGCCGGCATCAGAACTTTTAAGCACCTCTCCAGTAGTCAGACCAGCATAAATCATCGCCGGATTCTCCTGATTGATGGCTAAGGTTAACACTTTCTCCTGCAATCGTGTGTCATAATACAACTGATCCCAAAACCGTCCACAATCAGTGGTACGTAAAATACGATTTGCTGTGGCAATATAAATAGTGCAACGCATGCTCGGAGCGCTGGACACGGCTATGGCATTGATATCGCCCTGGCGAATTGGACCAGACGGCCACCAACTATCACCTCCATCATAGGAATAGTAAAGACCCTGCCCTTGACTTCCCAAATAAAGGGTACGGCTGTCCGTCGGGTCTAAAATTAATGTCTGCACGTTAATATTATCAAGGGTCGGACGAGCGGCGGGATTGGCAGATAGAATGCTGTTTCTGGTCACCCAATTATCACCACGATCTATGGATTTATAAATACCGACCGGCGGTGGCGGTGGACCTTGTTTCTGACCACCAAATCCAATAAAGTCCGTGATAGAACATCCGCTAAGAAACAAGGTAAGGGGCAAAGCGGCGAATATAAGGCCCCGATGAATGGTTGTTTTAGTAATCATAAGGGTAAATCTTAAATCCTAAACCCATACGAAAGTACGAAATCGGAACGGGCAACTTTCGTACCTTTCGTATTGTTTCGTAATTTCGTAAGAATATTTCGTTAAGCATAATTGATCGTTGTATTATTTAAAAATTAGAAATTATATTTATGGATTTTCTAACGGGGTTATAAGGTTATAAAAAAATTGTTTAAAGCAAGACGACGGTTGGCATTGCGATCTAGCGCCCATCCTAGCCATTCAAGCATTTGATATCTTGCCAGCCAATCTCTCGCCTGCAGTGTTTTAGCCACCTCATCCAAACGGGAACGTAAAAAAGTATGACTGATTAAGCCCGGCTCGCCAATAGACAGTAAAAGCAAGTCACGCAATAACAATTGCCAATGCGACAAAATACCGTGCCAGTCAGCTAATGACAAATCGTCGTTTTTGGCAATATCTTCAGTGAAAGAAAAACGCGTTTTGAGCGAACCTTCAAAAAGATCAAAAAATTGTTGACCAGCCGCCTCATAAGCTTTAAGATCAGCTGGCTGTGATCGCCAGCGCAAGGCCAATCCCGGCAACCCATTGGACAAAGACGCAAGTTCAGTTGACCGCGAACGATCCAGCCCACTCTCCTGTAAAGCCTTCATGATCAAAGAGCTTGACACCGGCGTGAAGGCACAATGCTGTAATCGCGAACGAACAGTGGGGAGTAAAGTTTCAACGACTTCCGCAACTAAAAATATTACGGACGCCGACGACGGTTCTTCTAATGTTTTTAACAAGGCATTGAAACCTGCCTTGGTCAAATAGCTAAGGTCTTCAATAACGGCTATTCGCTCCCGAGCCGTAAACGGCGTTTGGGCAATGGCCGCGATAAAATCGCGCACCTCTTGAACTCCAATAGAGGAGGCGCCAGCAACTAACCTTAGACGTAATAAATCTGGATGTTCATTACCCTGCCAAGAACGACATGAAACACATTGACCACAAGCACCCTTGACGGTAATGTTATGACAAAGCATAGCCCGGCTTAACATCCGTAAGAACGTTCTTTTCCCTATGTGCCGCGGCCCGGAGAATAAGTAAGCATGGGCACAACGTCCTTCTTTAGCCAGAGAAGCGAAATATCTTTGCCAATGCGGCTGTCCAATAAAACCGTCAAAAATCATGGCTACAGTATAGCATATGAATATTCTTACGAAAATACGAAAAGATACGAAAGTACGAAAGAATTTACAACCTTGCGCCTTACGACCTTACGGCTCTATGGCTAAATCCTGATTCCTGACGCCTAATTCCTATAGGATATGCCTCACCAAATACTACCACATACTGCCGATGTTAGACTGCTCGTGGAAAACGAAACTGTAGAGGGACTTTTTATTGAAGCACTTCAGGGCATGACAGAGATAATGAAGCCTATTGAAGAGATCAATGCCCGGCCGGCGAGCCGCCGCATTTCCCTTAAGGCTGCTGATAGCACTGCCCTACTCGTTGACTTTCTTAATGAAGTGCTTTCAATGACTGAAATAAATCATGAAACTTACACTGATATTGTTTGGCAACACTTTTCAGAGCGTCGCTTAACGGTAAAACTAATCGGCAGAAGCGTCGCTGGTTTTGCCAAAAATATCAAGGCCGCCACCTATCACGAAGCGGACATCAGAAAAAACCCAAAGGGAAATTTTGAAACGGTTATTATTTTTGATATTTAACCCCGTTAGAAGTCCGACTTAATATCACCTTAAGAATCTCTTATCTATACCACAATCCATGAATACACTAAACACCATAATTACCACCGCAGATAAAATTCTCTTAAGAATTTTATCTGCCAAGGACTTCTAACGGGGTATGATCCCTAAACAATCCTTAGTAAAAATTCACGACTGGCTTTGGGAAATTCCTAAAAGTTATCGCCACGACATGCGCGTGCCGGCGCGGGTTTGGACTTCGGAAAAAATGCTTGAAGACATATTGGGCGATAGATCGCTTGAACAAGCGGTTAACGTGACCACCCTGCCTGGCATTGCCAAAGCCGCTTTAGTGATGCCAGACGTGCACGAAGGGTATGGTTTTCCCATTGGCGGCGTCGCCGCCATGCGCTGGCCAGATGGTGTAATTTCTCCGGGCGGCATTGGTTATGACATTAATTGCGGCGTGCGCCTTTTGAAATCAGAGCTGTCGTTTAATGATGTGGCCGCTCATCTTTCTTCCTTAGCTCGTGAGCTTTATCATGAAGTGCCTTCAGGCGTTGGTCGCGGCGGCACTATTAGACTCAATATCATTGAACTTGATCGCGTGCTCAAAGATGGGGTTGGCTGGGCTATCAAACATGGCTACGGCGAGGATCAAGACGCGCGCTACTTGGAATCATCAGGCGCGCTCGCTGATGCCGATCCATCTGCTGTTTCTGAACACGCTAAAAACCGCGGCCGCGATCAACTGGGCACCATGGGCGCGGGCAATCATTTTGTGGAAGTGGACAAGGTAACACAGATATTTGATTCGTCCACGGCAAAAACCTTCGGCTTATGGCAAAATCAAATTGTAATTCTCATTCACTGCGGCTCTCGGGGTCTGGGTCATCAAGTGGCCACCGACTATATTCGCCTAATGCAGAAAATAATGCCGCGCTACCACATTAGTTTGCCCGACAGAGAACTTGCCTGCACTCCCCTTTCTTCTCTGGAAGGGAAAAATTATTTTAACGCCATGGCCGCGGCCGCTAATTTTGCCTGGGCCAATCGCCAACTAATCACGCATGAGATCAGGAATAGCTGGCGCAAAGAATTTGGCGCAAGCGCCAGCCAATTATCCATTCTTTATGATGTCGCCCATAATATAGCCAAAATTGAAGAACACATTATTGACGATAAGCCGCAAAAACTTATAATGCATCGCAAAGGCGCGACGCGCGCCTTTGGGCCCGGGCATCCAGAAGTGATTGAAGAATATCGCGCCGTGGGACAGCCAGTAATAATCCCGGGCTCTATGGGTACGGCTTCTTATGTTCTCGCGGGCACCAAGCAAGCCATGAAAGAATCATTTGGCTCTTCCTGCCACGGCGCCGGTCGCCGTATGTCGCGCCATGCGGCCAAACGAGCCGTGCAAGGAGGGGCTCTCCGAGACCAACTGGCGAAACAGGGCATCCATATTCAAACCGGCTCGCTCTCTGGTTTAGCCGAAGAAGCGCCACTGGCTTATAAAAATATTGACGATGTGGTGGACGTAGTATCCAAAGCCGGCCTTGCCAAAAAAGTAGCCCGCCTAGAGCCGCTGGTGGTAGTCAAAGGTTAAAAATATTTACCCTCCTCCGCGAGCGAAAGCGAGCGGAGAAAGCCCCGCCTGTTAAGGCGGGGATGAATGAGGGTACCCTGCGTAGTCCCGCCGAGCGGGACGAAGCAGGGTACGCTTCGGAGGGTTCCGCTGCTACTCTGCGAAGTAGCTTCGCTACGTAGCACGAGCCGACGAAGCGTGTGGAGAGGAGCCACGGCTGTAAAGCCGTGGGGCTCCACAAAAAGAAACGGAGGCGGCCTGACAGATATCAAACCGCCCCTAACATGACCATCGTCTTCCTGAACGCTTAGCGCCTCACTGAGAGGCGCTATGTTTCTGTTCATAGGCGCAAAGCGCTAACTTGACGCCGACCAGAACGAATTTGGTAGCCAGCTCATACGACTCTTCTGGCGCGAGGCCGTCGCCAATCATGCACTCTGCTAACTTCCTCCTTTCTCTCTCAAGGTGAACCTTAGTAACGGCTCCTACCCCGCGCACCATGATGGCCTCATTTTCACGAAACTCCTGACTGTCAACAACTAAAACCGACGTGCTCATCGCGCCCTCCTTCTTTCAAACTTTGGGAGAAGCGACCCGCAACGTTTCGCTTCTCTGGTTTCCATAGTTCACTGTTGCGGACGGGTATTTATAGCACAGGTTATGTATCAAGTCAAGGCTGAATGAAACACCTGCCATGTTGCTTGTGCTGTACTCTGCCAACTAAATCCGCTTGCTCTCGCTAAGCCAGCAGTACGAAGACTGCTCGCCAAACTTTCATCTGTTGAAATTGTACGCATAGCGTGGCTAATCGCTGCAACGTCACGCGGATTAACCAACAAAGCGGCACTGCCCGCCACTTCTGCCATGGCGCCATCCCTACTAGTAATCACTGGCGTGCCAGTAGCCATGGCTTCAAGAATGGGAATGCCAAAACCTTCATAGAGCGAGGGAAATACTAATGCGGCCGCTCCAGCCATAAGCGCGGGAATATCTGACTCGGGAATCCAATTTAGGATTTTTACCTGATCATTCAATTTGTGCTTCTTCATGAGCGTGTCCGCTTCCACAAAACCGTACCCGCACGGTCCCACCAAGACTAAACTCCATCTATCACCGGCCTTACTTTCATCATGACCAAAACTATCATACTCTATAGTATGATAGTTTTGACCAGAAGGGCCGTAACGAGAAGCAGTACCCAAAGAAGAAGCCGCGCCTAAAAAAATCGCAAACGCTTCAATCAAACGCTCTATATTCTTTTTCTTCTCCAGACGACCAACGAAGAAAAAATACGGCGGCTGAATTTTATACCGTTTCTGCGCCACAAGCCGATCGTCAAGAGAAATATGGTTGTGATAGAATCTTTCGTCATGGGCTAAGGGTGTCACAAATATCGGTGCCCGAGTATTCTTAAAAACCGACTGAAGCTCTTTTTTTGACCACTCAGAAATGGTAATAATCGCACTAGAACGTTTAAGTGCACGACGTACTACATAACGGTGATACCATAAAGCGCGGCGGCGATATAGTTCCGGAAATCTTTCAAAGCCAATATCATGAATTGTCGCGACTGTTCGCTTTGGCAGAATGAGCGGTAAACCGTGCGCTGGAACAAAAAGCAAATCGGGCGGATAAAGAAACATCTCCCAAGACAATCTCACAAGCGTCCAGAGATATTTTGGCGGCCATTTGAGCACGCGCTCCTCCCAATTGGCGGGCAAGATAGCGAGTTCCCCACTTAATGGCTCACCAGCATAAAGTAGCACTGTGACATCCGTCGGAATAATTTTCTTTAAATGCTCAATCAATAAGTATGAATACCATTCTGTGCCGGTTTTTCTTTCTTTATTGGCGCGTGAAGCGTCTATACCTATAATCATAATCCGACCACTAAGGACAAAATAATTATTCCGGATAATGATAAGGCGACTCCTGCTACTTGATGAGAGTGCAATTTTTCGCGACCGATAACTACACCTAAAAACGTGGCCAGAGCAATATAACCTTCACTAATTGTTGTCACGATAGCGATAGGCACAAAAGTAGTCGCCATGGCGTAAGAAACCCATCCGATATTGTTAAAAATACAAGCCGAGGAAATAATTTTTTTGTTCTCCCAAAATATATTTTGCAGGTGGCGCAACTCGCCAAGAGCCACCAAAACACCTGACGATATAAGCAACAAAACGGCGGAGGTAAACCACACCGTCAATAAGGGAGAAGTCGCTTGGCTGGATAGACCAACTAAAAAATTTGTCAGGGCCAATCCAACCGCCGCCAATAATCCCAGAACCGCGCCTCGCTCAAATAAAAAGTTGTATTTCTGCCCGAGCATTTCAAATTCAACCGTGGCTAAAACAATTCCCACAAAAACGACTAGAGACAAAAAGAACTCTACGGCACTCAATTTTTCCCCATGAACAATCACTCCCAAAGCAACTGTCAGTGGCAACTCAAGTCCCAAAATTGGAGCGACGATAGCCAACTTGCCCAAACGAAAAGCTTCAAGACTGACGACGGCGGTGAATGTTACCACTATGGCCAAAGCCACGAATCTCCATGAATGAGCCGAACTGAAAATTTGTCCTAATTGGCCCATGGCTACAGGCCAAAACACAATCGCGCCGAACAAACCAAAAAAGAAAAGTGACCTCCATGTTCCCGCCTGACGCGCTGATCGCTGGGTGAGAAAATCACCAACTCCCCAACCGAGCAGGGCAAGAAAAGCCAGAGCAATTCCCGCCATTGCCATAATGTTCCTACCTTTAAACTAACGGCCTAAAGCAAATTCGGATCAAGACCGTTATTTGATGGAGTAATCTCAAAAAGTTTGTCCACATACGCCCAAAACCCATCGTTGCCCCCAAGCTCGGCCGCGCACTCGCTGGCTTCTGCCTCTTTGCGCGCTTTAGAGTGAAGAGAGTCAAGGGGAAAATGCCGGTATACCCAAGCCACTTGGCCGGAATACTCTGACATGACTTGCTGCATTGTGCGGTGGAAATTCTTGCAGAAGGGACACTCCAGATCGGAAAATTCCACAACCTTCACGGTCGCTTTCGGGTCGCCGCGCAAATGATCTCTGTCGGTCAACTCTCCCACATTGTCAGACTCTTGTTTGGTTTTGGGTAGCGGAGCATTGGCAGAAACAGCCAAGGCTTGATCAATAATGGATTTTACGTCTTCAAAAGGAAAAGCGCCGCTAATGGGAAATGTTTGCCCATTGGCAGCAACAACTATGCTATAGGGAGTTCCCTGACCGCCAGACTGGACCGCGTTTTGATAGTCTTGCTCCACGCGATCGGCATGACGCCCGCTCTTCAGACAGCTCTGAAAATCATCCTGTTTTAAGCCAATGGATGTTGAAATTGGCGTACCGGCTAGAGCCCCCTCAGGGGGCGTCTTAGATACCACTGGTTTGCCTTTTTCTAAACTGGGGAATTGGATATTGCCCCCGCCAAGCAAAACGACGAGCAGGATAATAAACCCAACCGTGCAAAGCGCCATAATGCCGCCGACAAAACCCATGATAAATGAGGTTTTGGGAGAAAAATTTTTTAACAAATCATTCATATTGTATTAATTAAAATGATAACTCAACAATGTTAACACGATCACCATCTAAGAGCAACCCGCGCCAATATCATCCCTGCTAGGTTAAACGAACCCGTCTTAAGCGCAAGGCATTTAATACCACGGATACGCTGGAAAGCGCCATGGCCGCGGCGCTGAATTCCGGATTTAAAAAACCCAGAGCGGCCACGGGCACGCCGACGGTATTATAGATAAAAGCCCAAAAAAGATTTTGTTTAATGTTGCGTAAGGTTGCTTCAGAGAGACTAATCGCTTCAGCCGCTTTGGATAAATCACCTTTCACTAAAACTACATCCCCCGCCTCCATGGCGACATCCGTGCCTGTGCCCATGGCTATGCCCACATTGGCCGCGGCCAGGGCCGGCGAATCGTTAATGCCGTCGCCGACCATGGCCACGAAGTTGCCCTCTTCCTGCAACCGTTTAATTATCGCCACTTTATCGGCTGGCATCACTTCGGCCTGCACTTCATCAATGCCTACTTGTCTGGCAATCTCCCGCGCCACGAATGAATTATCACCCGTAAGCATAACGGTTTTGATGCCTCGATGTTTCAAATGCTTAATCGCTTCGGCTGAAGATTCTTTGAGACCGTCTTGCACGGCAAAAAATCCAAGTAATTTTTGGTTTCTGGAAAACCCAATAATAGTAAACCCCTTGCTCCCGTATTCTTCTATTTTATCTCTCTGCTCTTCCATATTTACTCCCTCCTCCCTTAAAAATCTAACACTGCCAATTCTGTATTTCGCGCCTTGATACTCTCCGCTCATGCCTCGTCCGGTAACGGCCTGAACCGCCGTTAAAGGAACACTTGAAGCGGCATGACGTTTTTCTTTTAACCACTCAACTATGCTTTTAGCCAACGGATGTTCCGAGCGCGACTCCAAAGTATAGGCCTCAAAAAAATACGCTTCGCTCTCGTCGTTTGACGCCGCTACCCATTCTTGCACTTCCGGATGTCCTTTGGTAATAGTGCCGGTTTTGTCAAACGCCACGGCGGTAATTTTTTTCATTTTTTCCAAGGCCTCAGCTTTTTTGATAAGAATACCCATAACGGCGCCGCGTCCAGTGCCAACGACAATTGATATGGGCGTCGCCAACCCCAAGGCACAAGGGCAGGCAATAATAAGAACGGCTACGGCGCGCACCAAAGCCAAACCAAAATCACCGGTCCACCATGACCAAGCAAGAATGGTAATTAAAGCAATAAGCATCACAATCCAAACAAAATAACTGGACACCTGATCAACCAACTTTTGAATCGGCGCCTTGGACATCTGCGCCTCCTCCACCAGTTTAATAATCTGCGCGAGCATTGTCGCGGCCCCTACTTTTTCCGTCCGCACGGTCAAAGAGCCGTTACCATTCAGGGTCGCGCCAATCACTTGGTCGCCCACTGTTTTGTCAACTGGAATACTTTCCCCAGTAACCATAGACTCATCAATGGCTGATGCTCCCTCAATAATCACGCCGTCGGTTGGTATTTTCTCGCCGGGTTTAATCAATAGTTTATCGCCAACTTGAACCGCCTCTATGAGTACGTCTTCAATTCCGCCCGATTCGGTCAAACGATGAGCTGTTTTGGCGGAAAGTTTAAGGAGTTTTTTTATGGCCTCTGAAGCCCGCCCTTTGGCCCGTGCCTCTAGATATCGTCCCAACAATATAAAGGTTGCAATAATGGCGACATCCAAAAAATATTGACTAGCTTCCGGTTGCCAAAGCGTTGTATATGACGAATACAAAAACGCCGCCCCGACACCAAGGGCGACAAGGGTATCCATGTTTGGCCTAAGGCGCGCGAGGCCGGGCAATCCTAAAGAGAAAAACTCTCGTCCGAAATAAAGTACGCCGAGTGACAAGAGAAGCATTAAAAATCGTTCGTTGGGGATATCCAGCCAAAATTCCACCAAAACCACAACGACACTCAAGACTGCCGCGGCTACGAATTTTTGCCAACGATCTGAAATTGCCCGGTCAGATTCTGCGGAGGCGTGCGCCGCGTGGTCTTCTGGCTGACCGGACGCTTCATGATGCCCAGCGTGATCATGGTGTCCGCCTCCCGCTACTGGCGAGGTAATTGGCTCTGCCGAATAACCAGCGTGCTTTATGGTTGTTACTATATCTGGCACGCCGACCACTGATTCATCGTATTCAACTTCCCCGCGATTAAGAGCAAAATTAACTCGCGCGTCTTTGACGCCCTTAAGCTTTTTTAAATCACCTTCAATGTGCATGACGCAAGACGCACAGTTCATACCCACAATATCCAGTTGAATTTTTTTAAATGACATAATACATAATAAACACTAAACTCTAAGCACGAATTTCTTCAGCCCAAGGCTGATCCGCCTCGGGCGGAAAACTCTAAATTACAAACATCAGTGATTTGGGTCATTGAGATTTCGAACTTAATCATTGTTTAGAGATTAGAAATTATTTGAATGTAACAATGTAACTATGAATAGAAAAGCATCACGAGCAAAATAATAAATCCTATTGTCCCCAATGTCAGCATAGACGAGATTAAACCAACAACAAAGGCCTGCTTAGACGTTAAGCCGAATCTAGAGTTATCATTTGATACGATCATTTCAACGTGATCGGCCTCATCAAAATCCGGATCAAATGGAATTTGCTGTTCTAAATTGGGAGAATGGTGAATCATGAATTATGAATTATTCTTACGAAATATTATGGCCATACAGCTTATGGCTTACAACCTAGCTTACCACTTTTATTTCTCCCCAGTACATCCCCATGGAACAACTAAAAGCAAAAGTGCCAGTTTCTTTGGGCGTAAATTCAATAACGTTTTGACCGGGAGATAAGCGCTCACGAATACCGAGCTGGGGCGCTTGAATCACCGATAGGCAGCCTCCCAAATTATTGGCTTGAATTTCCCACCGTGTCGGTACGCCCTGGCGCAAGGTGAAACGATCAGGACTGTATCCTTGATTACTGACTGCCATCTTGACGGTTTGCTGCTTCCCGTTAAAAATCACGTTCGCATCTTCCAAATCGGAAACTATAGCCCCGGCCGAAGAATTAAAAGCAAATAAATGCGACAATCTAATCGGATAGCCGGTCATGGCCATGCCATTTTGAATATTCCAAAGACCGAGAATTATAACAGTTGCTCCAGAAAAACGAAAAAACCATTGTCCAACTCTCCCCTTAAATGATCCGGAAGCCCACCCCAGAGCCAGCAGCGCCGGCGCCGTACCTAAAGCAAAAATAAACAAGGTCATTGCGCTTGTCCAAAAACTCCCCGTGGTTAAAGCGTAAAGCTGTAATGACTGAGTAAATCCGCAGGGCAAAAAAAATGTGCCGGCTCCCAATAAAAAAGGCACAAACGGATGTGTCTGCGCTTCGGCGTCAACGACTCGGTGTGACAACCATTTTGGCAGACGTGGTAAAAAACTTTTCATCCAGCGCGGAGCGATATGCAACATCTCTAACCCCATTACGAACATATAAAGAGCCGCCATTATGGTGATGACGCCGGTAATTAATGGCGATGGCGACAAGGCCACGCCAATTAAACCAATAATTCCACCTAGTACGAAATAAGACAAAAGCCGTCCGCCCACAAACAGCAACACCGGTCTAAAGCGCGCTATAGGAGAAACGCTTTTGTAGCGTTCATTAAAACGAGCGGCTGACGAAAGCAGAAGTCCGCCAGATACTGCGAGGCAAGAGGAGCTGGCAGCCACAAGACCAATCAGGAAAATCGCCCCGAAGCTGGTGGGAGTTCCTATATTGACCGCGGCATTGAGCAGACCTAACCGCGACAACATTGATCCTGCAACAAAAACTATGGCAAACAAACTAACTAACTTCCAGAACGACAATCTCTCGTTATTAACAACCTCTTCATCCTTATCTCTCTTGGCTTTATTGATTTTAGATGAATTGTGCAACAAACCAAGCACGCGATATCCATACTCACTGACAGCTTCCTGCAAAGATTCAACCTTGGGCGGTTCTCCCGAATAAACAATATGAACTAACCCCTTATCCGCGTTCACTTCAACTTTGTCCACCCCCGGAAGCTCGCGAAATTTGCGCTCAATGGTAATTTCGCAACTGCGGCAATGCATGCCTTCAATATTCACTTGAACAAACCTCTTTTTTTCATCCCCTAAATCAGATGACGACACACGACTGTCGGCTGAAATATGACTAGCTGGAACAAGCTTAATTCCGCACTGCTCGGCCATAGATTCAAGCTCGGAGAGCTTCATAAAACGCTTTGATATAATCCTGACTAATTGCTTGCCTGTGCTAATGTCCACCCGTTCAATGTCAGCCAGATTTTCTAGCTCACTTTTCAAACGCAACGCCTGCTGATACTCGCTAGGGCCAACCAAGCGACATTTCAAGATAAATAGATTTTGCTTATTGTTTTCAATCATTATATTTACAGAATTGTTCTTAATAGCTTCCGAGGCCTAATTAGCCATTACTTTGGGTAGTGACCAAACTTGTATTGTGCATCCAGACCATATACCAAGCAAAAATCCAGGCAAAAACAAATACATAAACAGCGCCGAGAATTATACTGCCGAAACTCCCCCAAACAAAACCCGGCAAAGTCTCAAACAAAGCGTGATGAAGTTCAATTCCTCTGGCCGTGCGCCAAGGCAAATAGCCGCCGACTAAACAAATGACATACGCGACTTCACCTCCAAGCACACAAAGCCAACCATATCTTTTAAGTGAAAGCATATAATTAAAATTAAATATCCAAAACTTTTATTCTTTCATTTTTTATTATTAACTAAGATCTTGTTTCTTTGCCTCAAACTCTTCTTTATTAATTTCTCCTTTGGCATAGCGTTCCTTCAATATATCAAAAGCATGATTACTACGTCCACTCCCCTGACTTTGAACGATTAACCAGCGAATTAGAGCCACGATAGCTACAATCACTAGTACCCAGAAAATAATCATGATTAACATACCAAAAAATCCAAAGAAACTTGATCCATATCCATACGCTCCAAAATTCCCCATCATATTGCTATCACCTCCTTTCCCTAAAGTTTGCCATCCCATCATTCCTGCCATCATTGGCATAAAGCCAAGCGCGTTGGAGGGATAGGCCGTAGCCGTATCACAACCACTAAAACGCTTGCCCATCACGACGTGCATTTGTTCTTCGCCGTCTTCGCCCATCATTCTTGTCATCATGGCGTTCATCGCCGCGTGCGACGCGCCAGCCATTTGCCCCATAAAATATTCGCCTAATACGGCAAAATTTTCGTCCGTTAAGTCAAGGCAAGGATTTTCTTTGATCCGAATTTGCTGCCACAGAGCTTTACCTTCCTGCTCTTCGCGCGCCGTGTGGTCATCGGTAATCGCGCCATTGACCGAAAGGTCCATCATCGCCGCACGCGTTGATATACTAACTAGAAAAACCAGTATTACCGCTAGCGTAACGTAGGATATTTTTTTCATATAATTTACATTCGGGAGCTATTCCCCTGTCAATGACGACGACAAAGACGATATACCTCCATCAATTCCTTTTTAGATCTCTGTTCTTTCCCGCTTTTGATCTGTTCTATAACATGCGTCGCGATATGATGCTCAAGAATTAAATCTTCAATGGCGCACAACGCTTCTTTAATGGCTGACGATTGATGCAGTATTTGAATACAGTATGTATCATTCTCCACCATTCGCTGTAGGCCACGAACCTGCCCCTCCAGAATTTTTAAACGGCGAATGGCTGTTAATCTCGTCTTTTTATTCATAAATCTATGATACCCCCTAGGGGTATTTATGTCAATGCTAGTAACTTACCCGCCGTTCGCCGGTCAATCATACTTAATCTCAATCTTATCATTGTCCTGCATAATGTAGTTCTCAAATGCATCATTCGTCTGGCCATTCACATACATCTTAACGGTGCCGTCCGGGCCGTTTGAGTAATCAAGAATCCGTTCCCGGCTGAACATCTTGCCCCAATTATTAAAGAACCCTCCAACTGTTAAATCATCTTTCTTCACAAGGTTAGAAAACTCCAAATGCACAACCCCATCTGCCTCATGGGTATGGATCGGCTGATGGACAAGTCCAAGGCCAATAGCTTCAGGAATATCCTGTCTGACACCCTTAATGTAAATCGCCATTTCCGGGTGCCAATGGAGACCATTGCGCGACACAATGTCTGCTTCGGTTAACGGTGGCTGTTTAGCGGCGTATCTGGCAATTGCTATAATGCCAGCCGCTAATACGAGAAAGATGCCGATGAGGATAGCGGCTTTATTCAGCCACTGGCGCCGACGGAGACTGGCTGTCTCGCCTGCGCGGCTCTGCCGCCTCAACTCTCGCCTGGCACGTTTTGTTGGTGGTTGATAAGAAATATCCATTTAATTTAAGGTTAGCTGAAAATAAAATAATATAACTAACTACGTGCTCAACTTCGTTCCTATATACCCCGCTAGAAGTCCTCGGAAGATAAAATTCTTGAGGGGATTTTATCTTCGGCGGTAATTATAGTAATGAACCTCCGCGCAGCAAGACCGCGGGGAATAATCAAGTTTAAAATCCCGATTACCTAATAAGTATATACCCGCCAGGCACTCCTTTTTTAGATAAAACAATCTGCCACAATTGATTTTTTCTGGCCCGAAACGATCCGGCGCAAGCCAATAGATAATATCTCCACATCCGATAAAATCTTTCGTCATAATTTGATTTTATGCTATCCCAATTGTCTTCAAAATTTTTATGCCAAGCCATAAGGGTCTTATCATAATCAGCCCCAAAATTGTGCCAATCCTCCATCACGAACAATCCCTCAATTGCTTTGCTGATCTGTCGAATTGAGGGAAGCATGGAGTTTGGAAATATATATTTTTCAATCCACGGATCTGTGCCGCGCACCGAACGGTTGACTCCTATCGTTTGCAATAAAAATAAACCATCGTCTTTAAGCACATTGTGCACGACCTTCATAAATGTACGATAATTTTTATATCCTACGTGCTCAAACATTCCTAAAGACACCACATGGTTAAACTTTTCATTGATATCCCGATAATCCTGAAGCCGCGTTTCTGCGGAAAGATTTTTGTACAATGTATCAGCCAATTCTTTTTGCTCTTTTGAGACAGTAATTCCAAGCGCGCTGACTCCGTATTTTTCGGCGACATACCCGATAAAGCTTCCCCAGCCGGAACCGATATCAAGTATTTTCTGTCCGCGTTTTAGACCAATTTTTCTGCAAACGAGACCTAATTTTGCTTCTTGCGCATCATCGAGTCCACCAGCCGGTGGATTACCGCCCCAATATCCGCAGGTATAAGTTAAACGCTTATCAAGCATCGTGCGATATAGATCGTTGCCAATGTCATAATGCCGCTTCCCTATCTCAAAGGATTTTGATTTTCTTCCAGCATTCAAGATGGAATTCCAAACAAATTCGGATATTACGTTCCAATTGTATCTAACTCGACTGTCAATATCGGCTCCGAGAACCTTATCGAAAAACTGATCAAGCCTTTCGCAATCCCACCAGCCGTCCATATACGACTCTCCAAGCCCCAATGATCCCTGTCGTAATATGCGGCTGTAAAAATCCGCGTTGTGTATCTGAAGATCGTACGGATTATTTCCGTTTATTGTAATGCCTACGCTTGCAAGCAACGACTTGATAATTTCTTTACTCTTCTTCATACTAATAAATCTCCAAAATTCCTTATTATTGTTTTTTGTTTTCCGATAATGGAGCTTCCCTGCTTTACCCCGCCGCGGCGGGGCGGCGGGATGGCATCTTGACGGACGGGGTTTTGTGGAGCGCTTGCCTGCCGGCAGGCAAGATGGTTTTCTAAAATTTAATCTTCAACGCCAATTATACTCCACAGCCGCCTCCACCGCCACCTTGCCTCTCCGGCGGCGTAACTTGATTGAGTACCTGCTTGTATCCTGAAGCACTGGAAAGATTCACGCCCAAAATCTCTCGCGGATCAGCTTGTTCCCAAGTCGTTCCGTTTGTTTGAAGAAATTTAGCAATGGTTAAATAAGTGTCGGGGAACCAATAGGCATTAACCGCCAGGGCGGCTCTATACATATCTTCTTCACTGACCCCTTGCGAGGCCATAATCTCCAAAAGACCGAGCATGGCCATGCCATGATTACAGTCTGGAAAATATGTTGAATTGCCGCAACAGGGGCGATAGATGCCCTGCGATACCTTCTCAACCAACTTCTGCTGTTCTACGGTCAACGTCACAAAAGCGTGCTTGCTATAATGGTTCATCGCATCTCCTTTGGCGAGCGTCCATCCGCCGGTTGAAGCAAAACCGCCGGCGCCACCATATGCCGCATCCTGCATCGGACCTTTATCCAAAATCTCGTTTTTATTGCCAAGGCCAAAGGCCCAAAGCAAATTCAACAGCACCCCCGAATTCTGCGCAGTAATTTTCAATCTTCCGTTGCTTGAATCTGCCAACAACCGCCCTGTTTCAACATCAAGACCGCCGCGTTCGGCATAAAGCGACTCAAATTTCTGTCCATCAACGACTCCGGCGGCTGTCATTTTGACACCCAAATCACCCCAAACCACGGGTAAATCAACACCCGCTGACGGCAAAACAACCCTTTCTAAATCACTAGAAGCCACATCCACATTAGCACTGTGCTGTTTAGTTGCATCAGCGCCACTGAGTCCGTTCACGGCGTTGCCTGACGACTTCGCCCCAAGCATTCTATTCAACAATGGCTTTCTGCCGACTGTGATATCAACACTGAAAAATAATCCAAGCAAATTAATCACTAAAACAGCTAAACCAATTACGCCAATGACATCAAGCGGACGGTACTTTTTCCAATTCCACCTGTTCCAATTCCACTTGCGTCGTGGCTTGATATTAGAAGCCTCTAAACTTTCCGTAGTCTCTATATTCTCATGTTGTGTTTCCATAAGATAAATGAATTAAGAATTAATTAAGTTAGTTTTTCTAATCATCATTATTAAGTAAGCAATGCCAGCCAAGTTAAATAAGACGCTCGCGGCCAATAAATAAACCTGATACTTTATGAGCGCAGCGGCAAACAGAGTAAGACCCAAGAAAGGAAGGAAGTCCACTAAGCGATGAGCGCAGCAGGCAACCATGGCTATGGTTGAACCAGCACCGCCGCCAGCTACAACTCCAGCTGAAGGATGGTTGTGGCTACCGCGCAAATACGCAAACAAACCAACCTCAACGCCAAAACCAACTATTAGCGCTGCCATCCAATACCATAAACTGCTAAACTGGCGCCAGGCAAAATCAGCACCGGAAACTAAACTGGTCACGCCGAATGATAGACCAAAAAGAGCCAGGCTAGCAACTGCTCCGATGAGAATAGAACGAGGCACTAACGCAGCCATACAATTTCCCTTCTTGGCACACCCGCAAGATCGCGCACCACTAAACGAACATTCCCTTTAACTTTGGAAAAATATAGGGTGAACTCTTGATGATGTCCACTGCCCGAAGATTCAACGCGCTCGGCCGGGATAGCTATACCATCATCGCTCTCCAAGTTGATCTGCGTGTTTGGGTTAAAAGCAGATAAGTCAACGGAATGCGTATCAATAGCAACGTTGAATACCAGCTTTCCTTCAAATTCGCTAAACTCCGCTATCACAGTAACTCCCCTCTCGCCATTATCGCTTTTTGATTCGCCCCGCACAACAGGAAGCTCTTTCCTCAAGGCGGATGAAGCCGCGATGCGGGGTTCGCCGCGCAACGTGGATTTTGACTCTTGAACAGCATCACTGTACGGACGCGACATTAGCAACCCAAAACCAAAAAGAATAGCTATTGGAAGAAAAATTAGAACGGCCACTTTGACTACGCGCATCATATTCAGCAACACTTATCCATTTCCCGCTCAAGTTCCAACACCTGTTTGTCATCATGACCCTTCCCTAATCTACTGCTCCCAAGGAAAAAAAATCCAGTAATAATGGCTAGAGCAACTAAAGTTGAGAAGAATCCAACCCACTGCCAAGACAGCAGATAAAGAACGGTCATGAAACCAGCTGGAATAAAAAGCGTCTTCCAAAGAAGCGGCGAGCGGTGCCGCGGCAATTTTGTTTCTAGCTGATAAGCCAACCCCACAACCGAGCCGCCCATAAGCACGGCCGGAACAAGCAAGTCAATGTTATAACTTAATATCCGCGCTCCAATCATCCACAACCACGTGCCGCTGACTCCGGCGCAGATGGCGCAAACGCGCCACGGGAAAAATCGGTTAAGAAACCAAATAATTCCCGTGAGCGCAAAGATTGAAATTACGGCGATGAAGGAAAGCGTCAGAGCCATAAAATTATAATCCCCAAGGCAATCATAGCGAGCCCGCCACCCAATCGCATCACACTGCGTTCGCTTTTCTGCCAGGCCTCAACTTTATTAAGCAAGTTCTTGTCGCTCGCCAGCAATAGCAAGATTACCAAAGGTGAAACAAAGATAAGGTTATAGAGAATCAGGTAACCAAAACCCAATAAGTAAGTGGCTTGATCATGCAATAATCCGAGAGCCGTCAAATACGGCCCGCCCGTGCAAGGGAATTCGCATATACCGACCAACGCACCGAGCAAAAAGGCCGTGGGTATTGAAGCTTGCTCCATCAGTATGGCCATCCGACGATGTGCGGCATGCGGAATCTTTAGCTTAATTGGGAAACTTGGCCAGATTTCGTTAATCACATTGATGAAGCCAAGCACGATTAACAGTATCGCACCGATCCTAGCCATAAAGTGTGGGGTGCTGAATAGATGGAGCGTTCCCAATATCCCCAGACCAATCAATAGATAAACCAGAAAGAGACCGGCAACATAGGCTCCGCCAATAGTTAAGATTCTGGAGCGCAACTGGCCAATGCTAAAGAGAAAAGCAACCGTTAAAAGCAACACGGAAAAGGCGCAGGGATTAACACTGTCAAGAAGCGCTGAAGTTATAATTAATGGTAGCAACCATTTGCCGCCATCGCTCCACGTCCAAAGCGTAGCCGTAACCGCGCTGCCAGAACGAAGCAATAGCACTGCCGCAATAAGAACTGCCGCCAGTGACAAGAGCGTAATTATTCTTTTGTTCATAATAAGCTACGGCGTTACGTTAGCCGAGAAGCGAAACTCAAGAGGTAAACCAGCATCATTCTCAAGAGAAACCATGCGATCAATTCTCCCTACCCCAGCCGGCCCGTGCGCTGTTGGGTCAAAAGTAACCTCAACGTCAGTAGATTGACCAGGATTCAATGTTTCACTAATGGACGGAACTATTCCATGCCCGGGCATGCCAAAAGGGCCCACTCGCCGATCGCCGATGAGCAAGGCCGCTTTCGTGCACATGCAAGAAGTATAAAGCTTGGTCAGCGTGACGGGACGATCAGTGGGATTTTTCACAAGGAAGCGACGACTCACGTTACCTGTGGCCATGGAAACAGTGCCAAAGTCGTAGTTTGTTTCTTCGGCGGCCAAAACGATTTGACTAGATTTATTGGTTTTGCCGCCGCCTGATGTTCCGGGCTGACTCAACCAAACAAACCCCACAAAAACAACCAGCACTACTGCAAAACCTATTAACATATTTTTTTGTTCAACGATGAATTGTTTAAGCATAACAATAAGCACCCCGTTTGCGGGGTGCATAATCTAATAATTAACTTGAAACTAAATAATAACCAACAAGTCAATACATCGCAAGGTTATAACCTTGATAAGATTAACGCACCCATAACGCCGCGACCGGATCACGCTTCTCATGCAAGGCGAGCCATTGCCGTAAATTTGCTTCTAGCGGCGTAACAGATTGCTCAACATTTGTATATCCTGCTGCCATTAAACGACCAATAGATAGAATGCTACCGCGCCACAAAAATTTCAACCGCACGAGTGCCACTAGGACGAGCATCAGCAACAGTGCGGTTATAACACTAAGAAAATCAGGCGAAGCGGCAAATATTTTTAAAACCTCCAGATGAAAAGATAAAAAGTCCGCGGGAACTGAACCGGCCTCCTCCGGGCACGGCGCCACCCTGCCGACGGAAGCAACACAACCGCCCACCTCATGTCCTGCGACATGCTCCATCATCGTAAACCCAAACAGAGCTACGCCAAAAACACTAATGGTTAACAAAATCACCGATAAAGACTTCAATTTCATATATACCTTGATAATAAGGTACTCTATTTGATTTAATAAGTCAATATCAAACTGGCGACACTACTGGTTCTTCCGATTTGGCCGTAAAATTGATAATCGTAATAATAACCGTAATTATCGTAAACGAAAATGGCGGTACAAGTGAGGGAAAAGGATTTAACAGCATACCAATAACGCCAATAAGAGCAAAGGGCATAGTGGATGCATGAATCGCCATCTGGTAGGCGCGTTTAAAAGGCAAACTATTTTTTTTCAAACGGTAAAAAATCCATATAAACAGAGAGGCTAAGATAATACGTACAAAAAATGAAGTATAGATAAACAAACCGCCGATAAACAGACCAAAAAACATAATGGGCATGATCCAGCCCAAAAAAGGTTGAATAGTGTTAATCCATGATACTATTTGGCGTCTATCAATTGTAACATTGGGTACATTCTTCAAGGACGTTATCTTTCCTTGCCCTTTATTTTCATAAGATATAAGGCTGTCTTTGGTCAGAATGAATGGCGCGTCATACTCTTCAATTTTATTTAGTGAAAAAGAATTTTTTGTGTCTACAACGACCGCATTGCGCCAAGGCATATTTGAACCGAGCGGGAACGGAATCGTTACCGGCTCTTCTTTGTTATGCGTGGCCTGCCCGTTTTTAATTTCAATAACCAAATCTTCGGGAAATGATTTTATAATTAACGGGCCGGCTGTCTGTACAAGATTGTTGACTGTTGGCAATAAACTAATCCCTATAATACTAGTAAAGATAACCGAAGCAAAAAGAATAAGTACGAAATAATAGCTGACAGAACTAGACAATGTCTGGTTGGACAAATTTCGGTAAAATTCTTTGGAGTAAATACTGTTCCAGAATGTCTGGATAAAAATTTTCATAGTTTTAAAACCTATTTAAATCATTTTATTTATACTTTTATTCCACGAATGGCCTGAATTCTTTCTTCCACCGGTGGGTGGGTCATAAACAGTTTATGCCAAAATGATGTTTGCCCAGCGGTGCGGAAAGGATTTTCAAACCACAAATGCGCGGTTGAATTGTTAGCCACCTGCAGAGGAGTTGGATCTCGCGAAATTTTCTCCAGTGCCCGCGCCAAGCCCTCGGGATAGCGCGTAAGAAGCGCGCCTGATGCGTCAGCTAGAAACTCGCGCTTGCGGGAAATTGCGAGCTGCATCAAGGTCGCGGCCAATGGCGCAAGAAAAGAAAGAACAATGGCAATTAGAATGAAAATCCCATTGCCTCCCCGATCGCGGCCGCGCCGACCCCAAAAGAATGAGCGCATAAAAAAATCCGACAAAATGGAAATAAATCCTACCAAGATAACGGCCACTGTGGACACTAAAATATCGCGATTGCCTATATGCGATAATTCATGCGCCAATACTCCTTCAAGTTCAGAACGATCTAGACGCTCCATGAGCCCTGTCGTGACAGCGACCACGGCGTGCTCGGGATTACGGCCAGTGGCAAAAGCGTTCGGGGCCGGGTCTTCAATCATGTATATTTTTGGCACAGGCAGGCCGGCGGTAATGCATAAATTTTCTACGACATTATAAAGCTCACGGGCATTTTCTCGTGTGACGGGAACGGCGTGCGTCATCTGAAGGACAATTTTGTCTGAATACCAATAAGAAACAATGCTCATTATAGAGCTAAAAAGAACGGCAATATACAGAATGCTTGAGCTCCCGTAAGCTTGAGAAAACAGCCATCCAATACCGATGATAATGCCAAAGAAAAATGTAAAAAGAAGCCAAGTCTTTCTGATGTTGGCGTCTCTATTGGTATAAAGAGTCGGCATTTTTACTTAATTTGCTAAAACGATACTTTTACTGGTTCAGCTTCTGGAGATCCATCCGGCAAATCAAAAAAATCTTCGTGAGAAAAATGAAATAAACCGGCGATGATATTTGAAGGGAACGTATCCATGGCCGTATTCAAAGCCATAATATTGCCATTGTAAAACCGACGACTGGCTTGAATTTTATTTTCTGTATCCGCCAATTCTCTTTGCAAATCCAAAAAGTTGGCGTTGGCCTTAAGATCGGGGTAACTTTCAGACACGGCGAACAAAGTCTTTAGGGTGTTAGAGAGCATATTTTCTTTTTCTGCTTTTTCCGCTAACCCTTTAGCGCCCATGGCCTCGGTACGCGCCTTGGTCACGTTTTCAAAAACTTGACTCTCGTGCTTAGCATAACCTTTAACTGTTTCAACGACATTGGGAATAAGATCGTATCGTCTCTTTAATTGCACATCTATGTCAGATAGCGCTTCTTTGACGCGGTAGCGAAGCTGTACAAAACCGTTATAAATGCTAACCACCCAAACCAACGCCACGATTATTATGGCCGGGATATTGAAAGCCCAGCTGATTTTATCAAACAGGCCGCTAATAACGAGAATGATAATAAGCCCCCCGAGAATTGTTGTCCAAAATTTGGTCATATATTTGTACTTAATAATTAAGTATTAATAACAGCATTATCGCACGAAAGGGGGTTTTTTACCAGATGTCCTATACTCCACCAATTTACACTAATATTTAACTAATGGACACCAAAATAAAACCGCCCCGCAAAGCGGGGGCGGCTTGGTGACAAAATTAATCTCACCCTTAACGGGAGGACTTAATCTCCGCAACGTTTTCTGCATCACATGCTTGAATAGTAATAATACCTGCGGCGCTCTTGGTTAATACATAACCAGTTTTGGCTGCCGTATATGTTGTTGCCGCGGGCGGTGCTATAGGAATACTGCCGAGATAACCTTTGCCTACCAACCCATTTGCACCGTCGTCTAAATTAATGCAATCTGCGTCTGCGGCAATAGTAACATCTGTACACGCTATAGCATTTGCCCCCACATCATCGCAACCCGTAGCGGACGTCCCAATCATATAAGCAGTGTTATCCAATTTAAGTGGATCAGCAATAGCGGCTAAATAAGTCCCACCATTATCAACCTGATTGACTTTAATTGCGCTCAAAACTGCCGATATATCTGTTCGCCTTCTGGCATCACGCGCGTCTTGAAAGCGTGTTAACGGATTCAAAGCCACAAAGGTGGCGGCCGCGAGAACGGCGATAATACCGATGACAATCAAGAGTTCAATTAATGTAAATCCTTGAAGTCGCGACCTTATTTTTTTGACTACTCCCATATTTTTAAAAAAATTAAGTAATAAAATTGTGAAAATTTTTGTTATTGTTTGGCGGCATATTGACGTGCCACCCACCCCTCGCTCTTATTATTGACCGGCAGTATGTTATCCACGCTCCCATTATCTAGTTGTATTTTATACCATTTTTCCCCTTCCTGCAACAGGGGATAACTTTTATTGGGGTAAACCTTAGTAATTATTGGATAATTTGTGCCTGGCCCAGAACGAACATTCAACCAGCCGGTGGGAGTATCTAAAATAAGCACTTTTTGCAGCTCTGGATTAACCACTGCTCCAGACGGCTCTTCCAGCCCTGCGGTATCTGGTTCCTGATTACTTAATTCAGGCTCTGCACCTGGTGAGGGTTCTTCACCGACATCTGCATCAATGCCTAAATTAGAATCTAAATTTTTTAGTGGCCTTTCCGGAAAAACCAGCGAGGAAACATCTCTATTATCAGTAGCTAAGGGCTTATCCGCGGCTTCGTATTGATTAGTTGATTTATAAAACAAATACCAATAGCCAATTAGACCAGCAACAATCAAGCAAACTACTGCAAAACCCGCCAGCCAGTTCTTATGAGACCATACGCGTTTTGCCACGTTTTCAACCATAATCCCTTCTTTTCCAATTGTACGCTCAATCTTCGCCAAAACATTTTTAGAGGACGTAACTTCATGAACTTCAGCTAAATTTAGAGACGGATCTATACTCTCCCACCATCCTGGGAACGCCCGTCGCGCGAGTCCAATCGCTTCAAGATAATAAAAATCAATGTCTTGGTCACTTGCTTCTGTTTTGATACCACGTTTTGTGGTCTGGCTAGGTGACTTTTTACGACGAGCAACTTTAACAGCCGGGTCTCCCAAGCGCACTGGCACATCAAGGTTGGCGGTAAAATAATCTACTAGACCTTTGAGCCTGCTGGTGCCGCCCACAAAGACCACTTCTGCCACCGGCCGACCAAAATTTTGTTTGTAATAATCAAGGGCTGTTTTTATTTCATTGCCGAGCGGCTCTAAGATTTTAACAAGGGTGGCCAAAATGTTGTCACCATCTTTAGTTAGGCCAACTCGTATTTTTAGCTCCTCGGCTTTTTCCCAAGAAGTTTTGGTAATCTTAGCTATTTCATGCGTCAAAGTATCACCGGCAATAAGAACTGAGTAAGTATAGCGCAAACCTTTATCGTCAAAAATATCTATGCCGCTTGTGACAGCCCCAATATCAACAACACAAACAGGAGCAGAAAGAGATTCTAAAAATAATCCTCTCCGAATAGCCAATGGCTCAACATCAAACGTCTTAGCTACATTAAGCCCTACGCTTTCAAAAAAACTTTGCCAGTCCGAAACAATTGTCCGACTAGCCGCGATCAATAAAATGTTAACCTTTTGCGTCTCTTCAGAAAGAACTGTGTAAGAATACAATAAATCATTTGCCGGAAGCGGTATGCTCATTAACGCCGCCTCAAGCACCAAATGCTCCCGCTCTTCTACTTGATGAGCGGGGAGATCAAAAAGATGAAAGTATATCTGACTCTCCGGCAAGCCAAAAACTACCTCACTTTGAGTGGCAAACGGATCAAGAGCAGCCTGGGTAAAAACCTCATGCAGAGCGGCCGCTAACTTTTTTGCATCTTTGATTCTGCCTCGTTCAACGATGCCCGGCGGTAAGATTAGATGACCGCGGTTAATGACCTCACAGCTATCATTTGTTTGCACCAGCTCTACCACGGCAATAGAGCGATCGGCGATATCTAGGCCGATGGACTTTCTTTTTAATAACATAACTCAATAATTTCTAAATCCTAAGCTCTAATTTTTAAACAAATCACAATATCTAAATCACAAATAACAAACAGTTTGGAACATTGGGATTTCGTGCTTAGTTATTGTTTAGAGATTAGAAATTAGATATTAGAGATTACCATGGTGGGGTGTTATTTAATCGCTTCTTTCTTCCCAAGAATTAATGGTGACAATATTTAAACTGCCTGGAATCTGTGCGACCACGGTTATAACGGCCTGAATTTTTTTATAATAACTGCCGCTCTGCCCAAGTATTGTCAGGCGGCGCTGGTTGCCCCCTAAATCCACAACACTTATTGTACACGAACCATTGACAACTGGAAAACTCGGGGATCCTGTATAGCCCGCATCTAAACGCAAACGCCGCATAGCCTCTTCCAGACACCCATCCGCGACGGAAAATGCTTCACCGCCCTTTTGATATGTATAACCAAGCTCAAGCTCGCCCAAGCCAAGCAGTGAAGCGCTAGTAGCCATAGTTAAAGCAACCACGCCAATGATTAAAACCGTTAAGAGGGCAGAGAAGCCAACAGGGTGTTCAGGCGTTAGCTTATTAGCTTGTAGCTTTTTAGACCCTGACCGATTTTCTATATTCAATATTCTATATTCCATATTCTTTCACTGCCTAACACTCACGGCCATACGCAGACTTTGTGAATAATTATATTCTACATCATTGGAATCATTTTTGTAGGCCACGGTAATTTCCACTCCGATATTTTCGCGCGCATTACCGCCGCCGTAATTACGAAACACCAAATTAGTAGCTTCAACCCTACTGCCGGTAATAGACACGGGCTGACTGGCGCCTTCGCTAATTTGAATCGCGCCGTTTGCGTCTACATCAATCACTGTTGGATTTTTTAGAACATCCGCCATGACGAGCGACAACCTGCCTGGACTGCTGTCAAAAACCGAATCACCGGCATTAACTCCCGTGGCCGCCTTAATGCGCTGGCTAATAATCTCAACAGCTATACGAGCATTGGCCTGCACTTCCTGCGCCACATAAGTTTTATTGCGCACCCCGGCCACAGACAAACTATATGAGATAAAAGTCACGGCCACGCCGCCAATAACGACAATATAAATGAGCAGCTCTATGAGAGTGAAGGCTCTAGGCATTAGCTTATTAGCTTGCTCGCCCCGTGCAGTCCCGCCTGGCGGGACGAAGCGGGGTAGCTTTTTAGATAAAAATTTAAATGTTTTATCAATCATAAATGCAAAATGTAAAAAGCTAAGAAGCTAATGCCTAATTCCTATCTATAGTTGATCCTTAATTCATTCAAGATCGGCGTGGCCGTACCGTCGCCGATCAGTTCCACCCGATACTGCGCCCAGCGATTGTTATTAAGGGCGATTGGCGCTAAGGCTCCGCGAGGAATCGTAAAATATGTGCCTGCTCCAGTAGCGCCGTACCATGACGCGGTTGAGAGTGCCGCTAAATCCAAAGTGGTACGAATCTGAAGCTTGACAGCACAGCCAACACAACCTCCTGGTGTTTCATCCCACTCAACAATTTGCCAAACTCTATTAACGCTAGCGTCAAAAGCTGATGAGCGTAACCAGCCGCTTGAGGCGAATGGTCCTCCGGAACCCTGAACCTCGCAATCAACAATTACCTCATCAAGAATCACCTGTTGTGTTCCACTGCCAACAAGAAACGCGCGAAACTTCAGCCCGTCAGCGGTCACTGGAAATTCGGAAATATTACTATTGACCACCACGGCGGTATTATAATTTGTTGAACCTGCTACTACCCAGCCACTATTCCAATATTGCCACGATGCACCATTATCCTTGGAAAGCTGGTAATAAATCTGACCACCGTTTTTTGTAGCTACTTCATTGAAGCTTGTCCAACTATCTATCGGTGAAGGCTGATAGGCCGCATTTGGAGTGACCCATGGACCATCATTGGCATACGGCTGACCATGCGGCGAGTTGGGCGGTGTAAAAGGAGCAATCCAGCGAGCAACGCTGGAAACTCGCACTTCATCAAGGCGTCCATAAAAACTTGAGGTACCACCTTCGCTTAACCGAAACGGCGCATTGCCATTTTGAATACCAGCGCTATAGGAGACACGGGCTGCTGCAGACACCCCTCCGACAAACAAATATAAAAACGATCCATCATACACAGCGGCTACATGGCGCCACTGGTTCAATGGAATGATCCCGGCACTGGATGTGATAGACCCCAGATTCAAGCCATTCCTAACCTCAAAACTTAATGAACCATTAATATTGACATACAAACGATAAGATCTGCTTGCCCCACTGGTCCACTTAGTAACAATAAAATCGCTTCCCGAAGAATAGGCCGTCTTGTTCACCCACGCATCAATAGTTAATGGCCCCATAATATCAAGACCTTGCTGTGAGTTGTCTAAAATAGATCCAAAATCCGCACTGCTTTTAAATCGCACGGCGGTACCGAATTTGCCAGCTTGCCCATACAGCGGAGTGCCGTTCACTGTCAGATTGTTGTTATGGCCGGAGGCATCAATAAAATTTCCGCTCGCCTCGTCTAAGTGCCAAAGACCACGCGTGGTGGCTGGATTAATCAACTGCCCACCCATATCTTTAAGACGGGCTACGTTGTTATTGCCAGCGTCAACCTCAATCTTAGCAGGATCGCTCAAAGTGTAATCTGAAGCAGTGCTAAAATCCCAAGTTTTTGATGGACAAACTGGCGGTGGCCCAATGGACTTCAGCTTTACTTCACCGGCTGTTGATACGTCAATATTACCATCGTCAGCTTCATAACGCCTTGAGTCAGACCATATTGCCTGACCTGATCCGCCTGACCAATCGGTCTGGGTCCACTCGCGCGAATCCCAATTTGTAAGATAAGACGTGCGCTCAACATAATTAGCCGCGCCTTGGCCGGGTGACCAATTAACTTTGACCTTAACCTGTTTGCTATGCACATCAATATATGAACTAGGGCAATCAGCAATGTCATTGCTCGCGTTTCGGCAAACATCGCTAAAAGTAATAGTGCGTGTGTACTTATTTTCTATTAACTCCGACGAAGCCGAACTCAACTCCCACTGGCCAGCATTGACAGAAACTTTGGCTGGAGAGTATATCAATTTATTCCAAGCCCGATTGGCAATAGCTTTAACCGCTTCTATGCCCTCCTCCGCCAGCGCTCCGGCCTGCGTCTGCTCGCCGCCGCGGCTTAAGCCCATAAAACTTCCAGCCGCTAAAGTTACCACAGCCGTGGCGAGTAGCGCGAAAATACCCAGAGCCACCACTACCTCTAAAAGACTCTGACCGCGATTGTCAAAAATTAGTTTATTGGGCATTGGCTGATTAGACCACGCGCAGAAATTGTGATAACGCCTTCGTTTATTCAACATATCCTAATAAGCTAAGAAGCTAACGCCTAATTCCTAGTCAGTGACCATGCCTAATGAATTAATGGTAATGACAGTACTTTTGCCAAGAGCATTGGTTAAAGTAATATCTCCTGTCGTACTCGGCTCGCCCAGGCCTCGAGAAAAATTAATATCATCGCCCGTGAGAGTTGTTAACAAAGACAGTGAATCTTCCAAAGTGACCGTGCGATCAAAATCGGTGTCTTCAGCGCCGCGACCTAAATAAGCGGGCCCTTGATATAAAATAAATCTATCCGGACCATTTGGGTCAATATCAAAAAATACGCCATGCGGCTTGTTATTCACTCTGGCCAGACTGCGCGCCTGAGCCGTGCGAACCGTTTGAACGATTTCCGCTGTCCGTTCGTTCAAATAACTTGAAGATTGAAAATTTCCATAAATAGGAATGGCGACGGCCATTAGTAAAAGCGTAATACTAACAACAATTAGTAACTCAATGATTGAGAAGCCGGTTTTGTTTTGAAAAAGCCGATCGTGATATCTTATGAGTAGCTGCCTCATCAAACCGCTAGCGGCCAATTCTACCGGTAATGTCATATATCGGAGTAATAATAGAAATGGCTAAAAATCCAACCGCCAAACCCATCACCAAAAGCAAGGCTGGTTCAATGGCCGCCGACAATGATTTTGTCGCAGTATCTACCTCAACCTCATAAAAATTGGCAAGATAAAAAAGAGTTTCCTCATAGCGCCCTGATTCTTCGCCAACTTTAATCATTCTCGTCACTAACGGCGGAAATATATGGCCTACACGTTCTAGGCTCTCGGAAAGTTTCGCCCCCCGGCCAACGTCTCGGCTAATCTGTTCAAGAGCACGCCGATAATAATAGTTGCGAGTTGTTTCGGCGGTAATATGAAGAGCTGAATCAATGGTTACACCGCTTTTTAAAAGCATTCCCAAGGTGCGGCAGAAACGAGCTAAATTCACATTGCGGCTAATTTTTTTAACTATTGGCGTATGGAGTAATAAATAATGAGTGAATGGTTGCGTGAATGTTCGGCGAGATAGCCAGCTCGTCAAAATTATGAATAGCGCCAAACTGACCAAAGCAATTTCTCCCCGCTGTTCCATAAAACGCGAGAATTTAATCAGCATTCTGGTGGAGAAAGGTAGGTCGGCTTTCAAGCCCTCAAAAAGAGGAATGATTTTGGGCAAAACCATAAATGACATCACTGCTCCTAAAATCACGGCCACCACCAGAACAATGGCCGGATAAACCATGGCTCCGCGCACTTTGCCAATAAGCTCTTTTTCTTTTTCCAATTGCTCCGCCACGTTCTCCAGACTTTCAGAGAGCGTTCCGGAAGTCTCGCCGGCATAAACGGCATTAACAAAAAAACCGGAAAAAACTTTAGGATATTCGGCCAGAGATGAAGAAAGAGTGTGACCAGACTCAACTGATTTTAAAATGTTTGCCAACACTCTACTCAATTTCCCATCGGCTGAATCACGCGCCACGGACAAAGCCTCGGTAATAGAAAGACCCGATTTCAGCATCACCGCCAGATGTTTAGCCGTGACTGCCTTGGCGGTAAGACCAACGCCTCCGATGGTCAGCGTAGCTCCTAATAATTTCTTCCCAGATAGTCTGGTCATATATTGACCATTCTTTATGAACGCGCCGCGCCAATGTCCTCCTGTTTCTTTTGTTTCATAGCCAAATATTTACGTACTTCCACGCCAAGTTTTGTGATAGGAAAATCGGTTTTGACTAAATAACCGACGGCTCCGAGGTCCAAACCTGTTTTGATATCTGAATCCTGACCTAAATTGGTTAAAATAACTACCGGAATATTCTTGGTATGAGCGTGAAGTTTCATTTCACTTAAAATATCAAAGCCGTTTTTGTGCGGCAGAACGATATCAAGAATAACTAAATCCGGCTTCTCGTTCATAACCTTATTCAATCCTTCATCACCGGAAATCGCCATGCTAACCTCAAACCCCTCGCGTCGCAACTGGTCAGTATATAATTTATTCAGGAATTTATCGTCTTCAATAACTAAAATTTTGGCCGTATTTTCCATACCCCATTAGAAGGCCTTCCCAGCCCCGCCTAGCGGGACTGATAAGATAAGCGGTTGAATGAATAATAATAGTTACGTTGGCGGTTTATAGAGAGTGGATTAATCATAAAGACGGCCTTCTAACGGGGCATATCCTCACTTTTGCTTCTTTAATTGTACAGGTAAAAAGAAGTAAAAGGTAGAGCCATCTCCGAGGTTGCTCTCAAACCAAATTTTACCGCCGCTTTGTTCAATAATGGCCTTAGTGATAAATAGTCCTAATCCGGACCCAGTCGGCAGTAATTCAATGGCTTTGCGGCCTCTGTAGAATTTTGAAAAAATTTTCTTTTGCTCCTCCTTGGAAATTCCAATTCCGTTATCTTGACAAGAAAAAATAATCTTTTGCCCAACCTTCTTTAATCTTATTATTATTTCACCACGACCTTGTTCATAGCGCATGGCGTTATCAATAATATTATTGACGGCTTGCTGAATTTTAGTCGCATCAACACTAACGAGAGGGATTTCTCCCTCGGGCATAAAAGAAATAGAAGCATTGGTCGCGCGGGCAAACGTCGCGACATTATCAATTGTGTCTTTGATGAGTTTAACTAAATCGGTCGGCTGTATATTAAGTTTCAGTTCTTTTTGGTCAATTCTCGCGGCATCCAATAAATCTTTCACTAAAGATACCATTCTATCCACCTCGTCTAAGGCTATGTGCAAATATTCCTGCTGATTTTTAGTTAAAGCACCTAGCTGGCCGGATAATATTACTTCAAGAGATGATTTAATGCCAGCTAATGGAGATTTTAATTGATGGGCTATGATTGAGGTTACCTCAGATCTGATATCATGCTCCGGGGTACTTCTTTTTTTATGTTGATGGTGTGGCATTCTACTCTTTGGTTACACGAATTACTTCAGTGAGGGTGGTAATGCCATTCAAAACCTTAACGACCCCGTCTTCCAACATAGTAGTCATTCCCTGACGACGCGCCGCCGCCATAATCACATCACTAGACGCCCGTTCAATAATTAACGGCCTGATATTTTCATTCATTTCTAAAACTTCAAAAATTCCAATCCGGCCTTGATAACCGGTACGACCGCACACCTTACAGCCCGGGCCGCGGTAAAGACGCAAAGAAGAAAGATTCTTCGTTTTTTTACGAATGCATTCATTCAGGGACGGCTCGGCCGCGATAAGTTTTTTCTCCTCATTAGTTAAGATGTATGAAGCGCGACAGGCGGAGCAAATTTTTCTGACCAACCTTTGAGCAATTGCCACATTGACCGTTGAGGCCAATAGAAACGGCTCAATACCCATATCTAATAATCGCGGTAAAGTAGTAGCGGCATCATTGGCGTGCAAGGTGGAAAGGACGAGATGCCCGGTCATGGCGGAATTCACCGCGATACCCGCTGTTTCCTCGTCCCTGATTTCACCAACCATAATAATATCCGGATCTTGCCTCACAATAGACCGCAATCCCTTAGCGAAAGTCAGATTGGTTTTTAGATTCACCTGAATCTGACTGACGCCCTCAATATCGTACTCAACAGGATCTTCAATGGTGGCGATATTAACGCCTCTGGTGTTCAAAATTTTCAAAACCGCGTACACCGTAGTCGTTTTGCCGGAACCGGTTGGACCGGTAACCAACGCCATACCATGCGGTTTTTTAATGGCTCGCTTCACTTTTTCCAAATCACTATCCGATAACCCCAAATCAGATAAACCGAATTGCCGACTATTCGCGGAAAGAATGCGCATCACCACATTTTCTCCGTGACTAACCGGCACAATAGAAACTCTAACATCTACTCCCTCCTGATCCGCCTTAAACTGAAACCTGCCATCTTGTGCCGCTCGATGTTCGTCAGTTGGCAAACGGGAAAGAATTTTAATCCGAATCAGAATTAATTCAAATAAATCGCGCGGTAAATGCAAGACGTCGTGTAAAATACCATCAATGCGAAAACGGCAAAGCGCCTCTTTGGCGTAAGGTTCAAGGTGAATATCTGAAGCCCTGTTTTGATAGGCATAATTAAGCAAGAGATCAACCGTTTCAACCACTAGCTGATCATACTGCTCACGCGACAGGGCGGTGGCCTGAGCCCTCTCAAGCAAACCCGCAAAGGCATCGGACAAACTTGGACGATATCTATCCAGAGCGATTTCCAAATCGCGTCTAGTCACATAATAAGGAATGACTGGCTCTCCCAATCTCTTTTCAATAAGATGCTTCGTTTCAATGTTGTCCGGATGCACCATGGCCAAACGGATACCTTCGGCGGTTCTGTCAATAGCAGCTACGCCCTGTGATTTTGCCACCAATTCAGGAATCAGGCGTACAATATCATCGTCAATACGCTCTTGGCTAAGATTCATAAAAGTCCAGCCCGAAGCCTCGGCGATAACCTCTCCCAATTGCTCGTCTTTTATTAAATCCTTATCAATTAGTACCTCCTCTACATCACGATTTTTATCCTTGGCTTCGCTTAAGGCCGCTGTAAAATCCGCTTCTGATACATAGCCCGGTGGAACCAGTAATTGCCGCAATTTTTCTGGAGTGATGGTCATAAATACTATTGATATTTTATCACACGATCTTAGTAATTCAAAATCAATGGCTGCTGCCCATGCGAACGCCCTAGCCTAACACAAATCTCCACGCCCGTCAATGGCATGGCACCCCATTGCCTAGATGATATATTTTTCAATAATTCGTCTGTTACTATACTTGAAAGTATGATAGTGAAGCTCCACGACTTTACCCCGCACCGCGGGGTGGCCTCCCCAAAAATTTGGGGTGGAGCGAAACCCCGCACCGTCCGCCCGGGGCGGACTGGTGCGTTGGGTAAAACTCCATGGACTTAATCCCTGCCCGACGGCTAACACGACCCCGAGGCATATAGCCTCTTTCCACGCACTTCGTCTAAGGCCTGCTTGCCACGAAAAAAGCTCCCTATACATATCTCAGCAACCTTTTCCTAATTATTCTCTTTTGAAAAATATTTTATATAAAAATGGTAGAAATTAAGGCAAGGCCAGCAACCGCCATAATCACGGCCGCCAAAGAGCCCATAACATTTGAAAACCGCGAATTTACGTAATGCCCCATAATATCTCGCCTCTTGGCAATCAGTATTATCAATACCATAAGAGGCGGAGCGATTAAGCCGTTAAGAACCGCCGTATAATATAACATCTTAAACGGCGGCACTGATAAAAAATTGACCAAGAGACCAGCGACCGTCGCAATAATGATGACGCCATAAAAACCATGAGCTTTTACTAATTTGCGGTAAAGACCAGAACGCCAGCCCAACGCTTCAGATACCGCATATGACGCTGAACCAGCCAAAATCGGAATAGCCAAAAGGCCGGTACCAATAATCCCCAGAGCAAAAAGCACAAAAGTGAAATCGCCGGCCAATGGCCTGAGCGCCTCAGCGGCCTCCGCCGCCGTGGCTATATCTGTAATTCCTTGTCCACCCAAAGTAGCGGCCGTAGTCAGAATAATGAAAAACATAACTAAGTTTGAAAAAAACATTCCCATCACTGTATCAAGACGCATATCTTTAATATCTTTAAAACCCACTCGCGGCCTGCCTTGATCCATTTCTTTAAGTTTATGATGAGCAACTTCTTCTTCTACTTCTTCACTCGCCTGCCAAAAGAAAAGGTAAGGCGAAATGGTTGTGCCTAAAATAGCAACGATATTCAAGAGATACTGCTCATTAAAAACAATATGTGGAATAACCGTGGCGTACAGCGCTGCCCCCCAATCTTGTTTGACAATAATAGCGGTGATAAAATAAGCAAACAATGAAAAGGTGAGATATTTTAAAAACCGAGCATACACTTGATAGGAAACGAAAATCTCAAGCAAGACCGTCAAAATGGTAATGATAAGAAGCCATAGCACGAACGGCAAACCAAACACCAACTGCACAACAGCCGCCATGGCACCCAAATCGGCGCCAATATTGATAACATTAGCAATAAGCAACAGACCAACAGTAAAATATAAAACTTTTTTGGAATAATGTTGCTTAATGATAGCGGCTAGGCCACGGCCGGTCACAAGGCCAATTCTCCCGACCATCTCCTGAATCACTGCCATAAATGGAAAAGAGAATGGCGCGGTCCAAAGCTGTTGATAGCCAAACTGCGCTCCTGTTTGTGAATAGGTGGCGATACCAGACGGATCATCGTCAGAAGCTCCAGTGATGAATCCGGGGCCGAGTTTTCTATAAAGCACGGTTAACCTCATATCGCACTAGGTTCTAGATTTTAACACCGCTGAATCCGTATGCTTCTAATATCTTAACGGCACACGAACTAATTTGTGTTAGATTATTCCTGCAGTATCCCCTCCGACCCAACTCCATGGTGCCCGCGATGGCGGGCGCGCTTAGCAACCTTGAGGCGCGCCATAGATTTTTCAAGTTCAGCCACTGCATCGGCAAATGCTTCTTCATCGCGACGCTTGCCATTCATGAGTTGCCGCGCTCTCGCACGGGCTTCTTCGGCGCGTTTAATATCAATTTCTTCCGCTTTTTCAGCGCTATCAGCCAACACCACTACTTCATTGTTTTTTCTCACTTCAATAAAACCGCCGGAGACAGCCATATGTGTTATGTCATTGCCGCGCTTCACAACCAACGCCCCAGGGACAAGCTGACTCACTAGTGAAATATGATTTGGCAAAATGGTAATCTCGCCCATGCTGGTCGGCACGGTCACTTGATCTACCTCTTCTTTATAAACTGTTCTTTCGGGAGTTGTGATTTCGAAATGGAGTTGAGCCATAAGCCATTAATGATATTGCCGCATCTACAAGCTTAAGGCTTATAGCTTACGGCTTAAAGCTCGCCTCAACCTCGTCAATACTCCCTTTCATATAAAATGCTTGCTCTGGCTTATCGTCATGCTTGCCGTCCAAAATTTCCGCAAACCCCCGAATAGTCTCTTTGAGGGGGACATATTTACCGGCGCTACCAGTAAAAGTTTCCGCCACAAAGAATGGTTGGGAGAGGAATCTCTGGATTTTCCGGGCGCGGCTGACCGCAAGCTTGTCGGCGTCGGAGAGCTCCTCAATTCCAAGAATGGCAATGATATCCTGTAGGTCTTTATAGCGCTGTAAAACTTTTTGCACGCCTCGGGCCACACGGTAGTGTTCTTCGCCAACTATGCTTGGTGAAAGAATAGTAGAAGTTGAATCAAGAGGATCAACGGCTGGATAAATACCGAGTTCCGCGAGAGAACGAGCGAGCACCACGGTTGAGTCAAGATGAGCAAAGGTTGTGGCGGGGGCGGGGTCGGTGAGGTCATCAGCCGGCACATAAACTGCTTGTACTGAAGTGACAGAGCCCTTACTGGTTGAAGTTATGCGCTCTTGAAGCTCGCCCATCTCGGTGGCCAAGGTCGGCTGATATCCGACGGCTGATGGAATGCGTCCAAGCAAAGCAGACACTTCAGAGCCGGCTTGCGTAAAACGGAAGATGTTGTCAATAAATAACAACACGTCTTTGCCCTCGGCGTCACGGAAATACTCGGCCAAGGTGAGCCCCGTGAGACCAATGCGCAGGCGCGCGCCCGGCGGTTCATTCATTTGGCCAAAAACAAGCGCGGTTTTTTGAAGCACGCCTGATTCTTTCATATCATGATATAAATCATTTCCCTCGCGTGTCCTCTCTCCTACCCCAGCAAAAACAGAATAACCGCCATGCTCTTGAGCGATGTTTCTGATGAGCTCTTGAATAATAACGGTCTTCCCCACACCAGCACCGCCAAACATTCCAACCTTACCGCCCTTGACGATTGGCGCGATTAAATCAATAACTTTTATACCAGTTTCCAAAATTTCAGTTTTGGTTGACTGATCTGTGAAGCTCGGAGCAGGTCGGTGTATAGGCAGGCGTTCTTTTGTTTTTGTCGGACCAAGACCGTCTATTGGTTCACCAATAACATTATACATTCGGCCAAGCGACTCTTTGCCAACGGGCACCGTAATAGGACCACCAGTGTCAGTAACTTTCGCGCCGCGCTGGAGACCATCGGTTGACGACATAGCCACCGCGCGCACTAATCGGCCAGATAAATGTTGTTGCACTTCCAGCACCAGTCGCGCTCTTGGTTCGCCAGTGGGCGACTCAACTTCCAGCGCGTGAAAAATTGCCGGCAGATTATCCGTGAATTCCACATCCACCACCGGCCCGATAATTTGTTTGATTGTACCTGTCATAATTTTCAGATTTAAGTATTCTCTTTTTTGTCTCCCAAAAACTCACTCAGCTTCAACGATTCACTGCGTTTATCTTTATAATCCAAAAAGTCTTTAATTTCATAGCCAGTTAGTCTCTTAAAATCATCAGCTGCTTTTTGCATCTCATCACCAGCCTCTGTGCGATGGCTATGACCCCGATAGTGAATATAAGTCTGAAGGGCGTCAAAAACATCTTTCGGCATAGCATCTGAGTTGAGCCAGTATCGTCCTTGGAATGCGGTAAGCCAACTCTCAAAAGTTTCTTCCTTGCTTTTCGATCTTTCTCTATCCATACAATGCTACTTTAACACAATATAGACTACACTCCCAACGCCAACCTGCCCGCGCTGATTTCAGAGAGTTCTTGGGTGATTGAGCTTTGGCGGAGCTGGTTGTAAGTTAAGGTCAAATCATCTATCAAGTCAACGGCCGCGTCTGAAGCGTTTCTCATGGCCATCATTCGCGCCGCGTGTTCGGAGGCCACTGATTCAAGCAGGGCTTGATATAGCTGGGCGTCAAGTAGTCGCGGAATTGTCGCCCCTAAAACGGATTCTAAATCCGGCTCAAAAAGATGCTGCCAATAACCCTCGGGTTGATCAATGGCCTCTTCATTATCTGTAACTTCTTCGTTGCGCAAATGTCCTAATTGATGATCGCGCGCAGATATCGGCAGAATTTCTTTCACTCTTGGCTCTTGGCGAAGCATTGAAATAAAATCAGTGTAGCAAACGGCCACGACATCATATTTACCAGCCGCGTAGTCTTGGAAAATCATGTTCGCCAAGGGCGCAACCTCGGCTGAAGTTATGGCGCGTTCACTTCTTTCAAATTCAGCGACAAGTTTCAGCCCGTGTTTAAGCAAGTCATTTCTTCCTTTCTTGCCCAAAGAAATTGTTTCAATCTCCAGCTCTGGTGTCTGTCTTTTCTGCTCGCTCATATATTGCCGCGCAGCTTCGGTGACGCGAGTATTAAATCCGCCAGCTAAACCACGATTGGAGGCCAAAAGAATTAACAGTAAACGATGACGCGGCCGCAAGGCCAATAATGGATGGTTGCGAAAATCCATACCCACAGTTATGGAGTGAATCATACCCCAGGCTAGATCAGCGTAACGGCGGCTACTCTGAACAGCCGCCACCGCCCTCTGCATCTTAGCCGCAGCCACGAGCTCCATCGCCCGCGTAATCTGCCGGATGCTTTTTACCGAGCGGACGCGTCGTCTGATTTCTCTGGTTGAACCTGACATATTTATTGTGCGGTCAAACTATCAGCTTCTGTAATGTCTTCTTTGATCCTTGCGGGACGGAGATGAGAAAGGCCACCAGTTTTACTCCGTAGCTGTACCGCTCCCATAAATCCTACTTCTTTAATCAATTTCTTCCTTTCCGCTCGTTTTTCAACCAAGGCAGTCTGCATCTGTTCAATCATTATGCCCAGCTGTGATAACCAGACATTGATATTCTTATCAATAGAGTCGGTCTGCTCATTGCCACCCACCTCTACGGCATGGGGACGCAATGATATCAGCAGTTGCTCTGCGGAATCGATCGCTGTTGGAAGATACTTAACAATAATTGAAAGCTTGTCTATTTCTCTGGCCAGCACGCCAACCTGGTTTATCTCTGCTGGTGTGAGATCGCGACGTTTGATTGAAGCATCAATCTGTCCGGGGTCAAAGTAAAGAATGGTGCCTTCGACGTACTTAGGATTTTCTTCTGGCTTATCATTAACATCCACTCTGTCATACCACATCTCTCTAAGGCCGAATTTCATTGTTAATTTGTCTAGCGGCATTTCAAACCGATCAACACCATCGGGGATTGAAGCTACTGCTCTGCTATCAGGAACGATAGCATCTGAGCTTCCCTCCCTCAATTGATCTTGAGGCCGACCAGAATCAATCATATCGATTTATTTCCTGCCAAAAAACTAGCGGTACATTTTTGAATGGCCGCAGTGAGCTCCTTGGTTGTCGTATCGTCGAGATCTCCTCTCTCTTTAATATACTCCACGAGCTTACGGTGCGAGGTGTGGAGAAATTTCACGAATCCGATTTCCCACTCTTTGATTTGTTCTACTGGAATTTGGTCAACAAGCCCATTAACAGCGGCAAATAAAATTACTACTTGATCGCTGACCGACATTGGTTGAAATTGATCCTGCTTCAAAATTTCAGTTACTCTTTTGCCTCGTTCAAGCTGTTGTTTTGTGCGCTCGTCTAAATCAGAGCCAAATTGCGCGAAAGCGGCAAGCTCGCGATATTGGGCAAGGTCAAGGCGTAATTTTCCGGCCACTTGCTTCATTGCTTTAATCTGCGCTTTGGAGCCAACGCGCGAGACTGACAAACCAACGTTCAGGGCTGGCCTGATGCCCTGATAGAACAAATCTGATTCCAAATAAATTTGACCGTCAGTAATAGAAATGACGTTCGTCGGAATATAAGCCGACACATCGCCAGCTTGCGTTTCAATAATTGGCAAGGCCGTGAGTGAACCGCCACCATGCTCTTTGTTCATTTTGGCGGCGCGCTCCAGCAAACGTGAGTGGAGATAAAACACATCTCCGGGATAGGCCTCACGACCGGGCGGACGTTTTAGCAACAATGAAATTTGCCTATAAGCAACCGCATGTTTTGATAAATCGTCATAAATAACTAGCGCGTCTTTGCCTTGATCCATAAAATACTCGCCCATGGCACATCCAGCGTAGGGCGCTAGATACGACAGGGCCGCAGAATCAGACGCGCCGGCTAGCACTACTGTCGTGTATTCCATGGCACCGCGCGCTTCCAGTTCGGCCACTATTTTTCTGATTTTAGATTCTTTTTGGCTGATAGCCACATAAATACAAATCACGTTCTCGCCTTTTTGATTCAAAATTGTGTCAATGGCAATAGCGGTTTTGCCGGTTTGGCGGTCGCCGATGATGAGTTCACGCTGACCGCGGCCTATTGGAATCATAGCGTCAATGGCTTTGAGACCGGTTTGCAAAGGAGTGTCTACTGATTGCCTCAAAATAACGCCCGGCGCGATTTTTTCCACTGGATATTGTTTCACCGCGCCTTTAAGCGCACCCTTGCCGTCAACCGGCTCGCCCAAGGGATTCACGACGCGGCCAACCAATCCATCGCCCGTCGGCACCGACAAAACGCGGCCCGTACCTTTTACGATGTCACCCGCCTTTAATTTTTCAACATCACCGAGCACCACCGCGCCAATAACATCTTCCAGCAAATTCAAAGCCACTCCAAAAATTTTCTCACCACTGCCCGCTTGAAATTCCAACAACTCTGAAGACATAACTTCTGGGAGACCAGCAATGATGGCAATGCCATCACCAACTTCTAAAATAGTGCCAGTCGCGGCCTCTGTTGGCTTCAATTCAAACCCTTCTAATTTTTTCTTTAACTGTTCAAGAAGCTGACTAGCTGTCGTTGACATATAAAATTATTCCAAAATCAATGCTTGCCGCATCTGCTCTAACCCGCCTGCCACGCTTGCGTCAATTATTTTATGGCGACCAGAAATTTTAAAACCGCCAATGACAGCCATAGATTCACATACCTCGGACACCCAAAAATGCTTCAATGATTCACGCTGACGGCTGGTTGGCTCGTGAGCAAACTCGGCCCTGACAGCTTGCTCTTTCAATCTCTCGGCAAGTAGCCGCTCAATGGCATCAAGAATGTTCGGAGCAAGCGGCAACATGCGCTCAACGCGCAACAGTTCAACAAATCTGTCGGCGACTTGCCCGCGCTCGCTCTCGGGCGCTTTCTCCCAAGAATCCAGAAGAGCTTTAGCATAAAATGTGGAGCGTGCGTCCATACCCCGCACCTTTACGGCGTTAGCGTTCTTTTGGCTTCCGGTTCTTGCTGGATTGGCCCAAAAGAAACGCTTACGGCCACTGTTAGGTCTATGCCTTCATGACGAACGCCGGCCCTAACGTTTGGCTTTATTGAATAAGTATTATAGTTAATCATAGGGGAAAATGTGGTTTAATACTGGTGTTCGTAACGCCGAAAGGTGCGGGGATCTCAACCAACCTCTTTAAGGGCCTGATCAATCAACCGACGATCAGTTGGCTCATCAAGGCGTTCGTGAATTACCTTTTCCGCGGCCAATACCACTAGATCTGCTGCTTGTCGCCGAATATCGCTAATCATTTCTTTTTTGGCCTGTTCTATTTCGCGATTAGCCCGAGCAATTGTTTCCGCCGCCGTGCGATCAATCGCAATCTTGGCCTCGGCGCCAATGCGCTTAGCCTCGTCATCAGCCACAGCCAAAATTTTCTGTGCCTCCCGGTCGGCTTTAACTAAAACATTTTGCCGCTCACTCTCAAGCTCTTTTAATTTTTCATCATAACGCTTAGCATTATCTAAGCCCTCGACGATACGCTTTGAACGCTCTTCCATGAATTGAACCAAGGGCTTATACAGCAGTCGCCACAAAATAAGAACCAACAGCCCAAAATTAATGAGCTGGGCTAAAAAAAGTTTGCCGTTCAGTCCGAGAGTAGCGGCCACGCCAGCTAGTCCAGCCGGAGTTTCAGCCGCTGTTTCGACGGCAAGGGCGACGGTAATAATACCCATGGCCTTGACGCTTTGCCCAATTTAAAGAAGAAAAGCAATAACCAAAGCGTAGATGGCAATAGCTTCGGCAAAAGCCAGCGCCAAAAGCATGGGCACAAAAAGCTTGTCAGCCGCTTCGGGATTGCGGCCGATGGCTTCCATGGCCTTGGAAGCGATTTTGCCAATGGCCCAAGCTGGCAACGCACCGCCCATGGCAATGGTGAAGCCCTTGGCGGCCGTGGCAACTACTTCTGGATTTAGGTCCATATTAGGTTAATAATTAATTACCCCGCTATGCGGGGTTGTGAATAATCACGCCAACATTATGCCACTGACCGCAAAAGAAATCAAGACCCGAAGGTAATGTGCAAGCACATATGGCGGTTTCCCCTACAATGGGGAAATGGCTATATCTATGTCAAAAACAATTAAAGAAGAGCGTTTAAGATG
>MGEK01000024.1 GCA_001791325.1 Candidatus Uhrbacteria bacterium RIFCSPLOWO2_01_FULL_47_25
CGGAATGTGAGGAGGAGCAGATGCTTCTGACGGCCTGGAGCCAGCCCCCTCTACTGGAACAGCAGGAGCATGATTTTCCGCTACGCGCTCATCGGCAATACGTATTATCCCTTCAGTGGTTAAGCCTCCGGTATCAGGAACCATTACACGCACGACACCACGATCGTCATAAACATGAACAATACTGTGCCCGCCTTCATGCGTAATACCAGCGGTCCACTTTGAGGGCAGATGCATCTCGTTTGTGATATCAACGCTTCTGTCTCCAGCTTCAGGAGTTAATATACCACCACCGCCACCCATCTGCCGTTCACCACCTCCCCCACTTGTTGACAAATTAACACCGACGCGTCCATGACCAACTACCCAATCCTTCGCCCAAATAGCTGGGCTAAAGGTGCGAACCACGTTTTCTTTGAAACCAGCGGCGACTGATCCTACTGTTGATCCTAAAATTCCATCATGCTCTTCCATGTGAGCAAGAATTTGATCAATACTAAAACTTGCTTTCACTGCATCCCATCCCACCGCCACCGTTAAAGCAGATTTACCAATGCCAACTGTACGCGCAATACTACCCAGCGCTTGAGCAGTACGTAACCCCTGCGCCTTTTCCTCTTTTGACCAATTCCGATAACGACCCTTATGAACAAATGTTTTGGCAATTGATGTCAACTTGGCTGTATCGCTCATGGTCTCCCAAAACCCGCCCTTAATCACGTTTTCCCAAAATTCTGGCCGATCCACTAACGCTGGGGTTACGCGTTCAACAGGCTCTCCATCTTTCGCTTTCGATAGACGGCGGCTATTCTCCCGACCAGCCTTACGCTCGGCCTCCGCTTTACGATTAAGGTACTCCCGATTTAACCGCTGGTGTCGCTCGGCAACGGACATTGCGCCATACATCACTCCACGACCGGCGAGCGCCATCGGCACTACCGCAGACGAAGCAACGAGAACAGTATTTAGACTCTCCTTCACCGTCCGCATTCCATTTATCTTTGTCGTTGCGTAATTCTTAACGCAGTCCCTTATCGCCCGGTCCATCTCTTCCGCCCTCCTCTCAAACTCACGCCGCGTACGCTCCTCATTAAACTGCTCAAGCTCTTGCCTATTTTGAGCGTGCTCGGCCGACGAGAGGTTCCCCTCGCGCGCGTAGGTATCCTCGGCGCCAAGTTGCCCTTCGAGTCGTCCACGCTTGGCCCGCATGCGCATTTTACGATGCTCCCAGAGAACCTTTGCCATTTCTTGTCTAAGAGCGGCACGATCCGGCTCTGCGACGTGTTGCATAATAGCGCCCTCTTGACGAGTACGAGTCATACTATGATTTTTTTGATCTGGATCAAGCGGAGCGTCCCCAACCCCTTCACGAAACTTTTTCAAAGCCTCACGCACGGAAACGTTGGCCGTCGGAGTTTCTTTCTTCTCCTTGACAGTGTGCAGAAGTTTTTGCATCTCTTCTTCCAGCCCACCTCGGCCAAGAAAGCCGCGAACGGCGAAACGTTGTTGCACATAATTTTTGATTATGCCAGGAGCCGACGCACCAAGAATCGGCCCCAAAACAGACCACAGACCGCGCGCCGTAGAGCGGATTACACTACGACCAGCTTGGTCAGAGGGTGGACGCGGTAGAGGCTCCACGGACTCTCCACCAGTACCTGGGGTATTCTCTGGCGTCGTTATTGAAGGAATGTCGGGCCGAGCAGTCAATTCCGGCGGCTGAATTGGCGACGGGATTTCTGGACCGGGTGACAGTTCCGACTTTGGCGGATGTTCCGGCCCTGTAATTTCTCGTTTACGAATACCATATACTTCTTCCATTGCCTTGGCCACCTCTGGTGTAACCATTTCAGGAACGGCATGATCGTCTGATACCCGTCGCTTTAATTCACGCAGCGATAATGTGCCGGCGCTAAGTTGTTTTTCAACATCTCTTCGTGCTGCTTCGCGTAGTCTATTCTGAAGAGTGAGCTCTTTGGGAAGACTCCCCTCCAATTCCACGCGCCGAACGGTACCATTGGGGGCAATGCCTACGACGCACCGTACGCCCATACCGTCTGGGCCATCGGACTCCAAGAAAACATATGATCCATCGGCTCCACCCCTTCCTTCTCTGGGTTTCCATTCGGGATGCCAATCGCCAAAAACATTAGCTTTTATCTCAACTGTCTCACCAATTTCTTTTGGATGATCAATGCCAATTTCTTGCTCGCTGGGTTGAGGTTTTGCCGCCGTTTCCGGCTGACGCTCGTAAGGATAACGGCCGTCTAGACGTCTCCGCTCTAACTCTAAACGTACACTCGCAAGAATACTGTCCTTTTCCGGGCCATCAGGAAGCGGCGTTGCTGATCCTTTTTTGATCTTGCTCGGCTCATACGGATGCTCTGGCACGTACTCTCCGTCAACCCTATTCAGTTTCACATTAACATGAATAATACGACCGGTTGGTAACTCACACCCCAGCTCGTTAGCGCCGACCCGCGTCCAGGTAAGAACGTCAGCTCGACGCTCGATACTTTGCTCTATTGTAACAGCTGGCACTGGTGCCGCCACGGGCGGTTCTGGACCTTGCCCTGAAAATTTCTCGGGCACAACGCCTGCCAAATCAGTAATGCCTTTATGGGCAAAAACTCTGAGATCGCTCGCGAGCTCGTCCGTTTTATCGCCAATAGCTCGCAAAACTGCACGTTTGTAAAAAGCATGCTCATCTGCATCCTCTTTTCTAAAATCGTAAGCCCTGTCGCCTATATACTTACGCAACGTAACTTCTTTGCCAACCCTCGCATTAAGCTTTAGTCGTGCGCGAATAACGCCAGAACCATCGGCGAGCGGACCTATAAGTACAACCTCTCCTCGCCGGGCATCGCCTTCAAACTTCCAACTAGTCACCTCTGGCCAACGTGTCCGAGCGCTCTCTCGCCGATCATTCCCAGGATTGCTTGGCGTCGCCGGTTCTTTGTTGACACTGGAAGGCGGAGCAGTATCAACTGATTGTGTAAGTGCATCAGGTAGCGACTCTGGCGATGGCGACGAACTTACTTTGTAGACCTGAATCCATTCTTTCCATTCGCCTGGAGTTATTTCTTTGGAAATAGCCTTCCCTACTGCCGCCCTAACAAGCTCTTCATGACCATCCGGCAGAGAATAACCATCAGCGCAATCTATTCCAGCAACCTCTTGATTCTCATTGAAGCGAACTATGAAGCCAGCAGGCATTTCGCCCGCTGGTTGATACGTCGCGTAAACACCTTCTGAATCGTAACTGAAACTCCACTCACCTTGCTCGTAAGGATTTTCCGGCCCAGTCACCTCGGCTGTAATTCCATCTATCACAGAGGTTGCCGTGGCATCGCCAGCGACAAAATTTCTCGCTTCTGCAACTGCCGCATCATCACCGCTAGCAACTGCGTCAACAACATCCTGAATGTCTTTCGCCAGTTTAGCAACAACCTCGTCATCATGAATCACGTCCGCTGGCATTGATCCCCTTACCCCCTCATGAGTAATTATAGGCTCAACCCTTGCGTCCACCGCTTCTGTAGACACTCTTTTAATATCTGTGACAGCATCATTGACGACCCGTGGAGTAGCTACATCCTCCTTCTCCTTGCCATGCAAAAAATCTGTTAAAGCACGCTGCTCTGGCGTGTCGGGAGGCGAACCATGCGAAGACCGAAACCGTTTTGCTCTGTGCCGATGATCTGTGATTGCCATATTCACGATTTTATGGAACGAAGCAATTCTTCGACCCGTTCTTTATCTAAACGCTCAATAACTTTGGCCACGGAGCTGTATTGTTTTATGCGAATGTTCCGAACGCGATGTTGAAAATACTCCTTAAGTACCCTCAATAATATAACCTGCTGTTCTGGGGTTAAATGAGTTTTAGCATTGTTTTCGCCAGAAAGACGAACGCGCTTCAGCACCGGAGCTCGCACAGGAACGTCATCGGCAGAATCCACGTATGTAGTAGCGACTTGCTTCAGTTCTTTCTTAAATTCATCGTCAATACTCTTGGTGGCTGCATTTAAAAACTCCGTCTCCAGAACATTTGCCAGCCGCTCAAGTTGGATCTTACTCATATACGGCAATAATGTTGCCCACGACTTTTTTGCCTGCGGCGACATATCAGATACTGCTAAATAAAAAGAAATCCTCATTATGGCGTCTGGCTCTTTCGTGTTTTTGGCCCTAGTGATGTTATGTATTGCTGACTTCTTTACGGTTTTCATTAATTTTTTGGGATTTTTCATATATTTATTATAATGATAACATATTATGGCGATTTTGTCAAAAATTTTCATTGACAACAATTATCAAAGAACATACCATTTAACCATACTTTAATTTATGCATCAAGCCATACAACAAGCCAACCTGCTTTTGGGACTCCTTTTGCTTAGCCCTTCGGGTGGAAGGTTCGCTTGTGCGTAGCTGAATTTTAAAATAACTCTAGATACTCATAAGCCAGCCCTCCACCGAGGGCTGGCTTCGTTTATGGCTCTTTGCCCAAACGAAAAAACTAGGAGGGAAACGTTCATTAACAACGCGCTACATTGAAATTAACAAGGACGCACCGTCATCACTTTCCAATTCTATGGAATTGGAAAGTGGTAGATGATAAAAACAACCCAACACAACCAATACGCAAAAAGGAGGAGTCAACATGACAGCAGCAGAAAAGGTGCAGATCTTTGACACCACGCTTCGCGACGGCGAGCAGTCGCCCGGTGCCACCATGAACACGGGCGAGAAGGTGCTGATGGCGCGCCAACTGGAGCGATTGGGGGTGGACGTGATTGAGGCCGGCTTTGCCGCTTCATCGCCCGGAGATTTTGAGGCGGTAAAGCGCGTGGCCGAAGCAGTAAAGAGGCCGATTGTTCTAAGTCTTGCCCGCACAAGGCCGAAAGACATTGAGAATGCCTTGAAAAGCGTGGCTAATGCCCGCCGCCCTGGTATCCACATTTTCATCGCTACCTCAAAACTGCACATGAGAAAGAAGCTCGGGATGAGCCCAAACGAGGTGCTGGATGCCGCATGCCGAGCGGTTGAATTTGCGGGGCGATTCATTGACTACATAGAATTCTCGGCTGAAGATGCCTCGCGCAGTGATCCGGACTATCTGGTGCAAGTCTTCGGCGAGGTCATCAAGGCCGGCGCCACGACCTTGAACGTGCCAGATACCACCGGCTATGCGGTTCCTGAAGAGTTTGGCGCGCTGTTTCGCTATCTCATCAGCCACACGCCGGGCGGCCAGAGGGTGTGCTGGAGCGCGCATTGCCACAACGATCTTGGGCTGGCGGTGGCCAACTCGCTCTCCGCTGTCAAGAACGGCGCGCGACAAATTGAGTGCACCATCAATGGCATTGGCGAGCGCGCCGGCAACTGCTCATCGGAAGAAGTGGTCATGGCCATGAAAACGCGGCGCGATTTCTTTGGCCTTGCAACCAACATCGCCACCAGAGAAATCTATCCAACGAGCCGCCTGCTTTCGCATATCACGGGGCTCACCGTGCCCATCAACAAACCAATCGTCGGTGACAACGCCTTTGCCCACGAAGCCGGCATTCATCAGGATGGAGTGCTGAAAGAGAAGCGTACCTATGAGATCATGCGACCGCGAGATGTGGGCATGGCCAGCAATAAGCTGGTGATGGGCAAACACTCGGGGCGAAGTGGTTTTGTGGATCGCTTGAAAACACTGGGTCTTCTTCGGCCGGATGTGGATATTGACAAGGCGTTCGCGCGCTTCAAGGAACTAGCGGATTTGAAAAAAAGCATTTACGAAGATGATCTCCGTGTTCTCATCGCCAAGCTGGTGCTTGAAACACAAGAACGCTATGAACTGGTAAGAGTGGCCCCGAGCGCCGTCATAAACTTATCAGACAAACAGCACCGACGGCATCATCTAACACGAGCCCGAGCGACTGTCACTATTCGCGTTGATGGTAAACCTAAAACCCTCAAGGCAGAAGGTGACGGCATGGTGGATGCTTGCGCTTTGGCCATTGGGAAACTGACGGGGCACCCGTTCAAGCTTGAGCGCTACGGCGGCAGTAAAATGACCGGCGGCGCTGAAGCGCAAGGTCAAATCTCATGCCGCATTCGGGTGGGAGAAATGAGCATGGACGGACACGGCGTCCACACGGACGTGGTTACTGCCAGCGCCTTGGCATTTGTGAACGCTCTCAACCGTCTGGAAATGTGGGACAGATACCGCCAAAGGAATGGCGGTGTCTGACCCCCTCACAGCGGTCATTCAACAAGGGCCGGAAGCTCATTAGCTTCCGGCCCTCATTTTTTAAACTTATGGAATTATCTCTACCCTGAACCGTCCAGGCAACATACACATGACCCCGCACAAGGCGGGCGCGACCGGATTTGAACCCCATAGTATCCGCCTACGGCGGAACTACGGAGCACAGCCGGCGACGACTAATCTACTCTGCCTCACTCTGCGGGCGCGACCGGATTTGAACCGGCGATCTTCTCCGTGACAGGGAGACGTGTTAACCGGGCTACACCACGCGCCCGCGGAAAGAGACAGAAAACTAATATATCAAATTGTAACAAAACTAATACATAACATAAAAGCGATCCTTGCCCCGTACTATTTGCCTGCGGCAAATCAGTGCGCGGGTTCTCCATGACAGGGAGACGTGCCGTGCCCCGTATCATCCCGTGTAGCGGGATTGATATGGGGTTAGACCGGGCTACCCACGCACCAGTCCCGCCTGATGTCGGGACGGTACGGGGCCAGCACCACGCGCCCGAACTGTGCGGGGTCAAACGAGCTACGATCACTGACTTAACACCTTTTTCATCAAGGCCTTGAATATAACCGAATGTTCAGCCGCTAGCTCGGCCAAAATCTTTCTATCCAGCTCAATATTCTTCCTTTTCAATATATTAATGAAACGAGAATAAGACAAACCGTAGGGTCTGACGGCCGCGCCAATACGTATCTGCCACAAGCGCCGGAATTCCCCCTTTTTCTTTTGCCTATCACGATAAGCATAAACACCGGCTTTGACCACGGCCACCTTGGCTAGCTTGATCCGATTCTTGCGGCCCCACATGTAGCCCTTGGCCCGCTTCAAAATGTTCTTGCGCCTTTTGGCATGCATCATGCCGCGTTTAACTCTGGGCATACCCCGTTAGAAAGCCTTCCCAGAAAAAATGTTCATAACATTTTTTCTGATTAAATTAACTGTTGAGTAAATTAACATAAATACGTTGGTGGTAATAAGAATAATTAATATTAGCTAAACGGACTTCTAACGGGGCATGAAACGACGGATATTTTTTTGATCAGACGCAAAAGCGCTGTGACGACGACGTTTCTTGGTCGTTGTCTTGCTTGACTCGCGGGCATTGAAATGATCTTGACCGGCGGATTTACGAATTAGCTTAGGCGCCTTACCCCAACGGTTTGGCTTCTTGCCGCTTAATTTAAATCTCTTAGCAATGCTTTTTCTAGTTTTTAGTTTCATATAACTTAATATCTAAAATTAACGGGGCAGTCCCCGTTAGAAAGCCTTCCCAGCCCCGCTACTGCGGGGCTGATAAGATAAGCGGTTAGATAAATAATCATAGTAGCGTTGGTGATTAGAGAGATAGAGCCAAGGCATTAAGACGGCTTTCTAACGGGGCAGGCAAATTAATGAAAGTTTGCCACCTTGTCTTTGTAATGGCTGTTCAATGCTTAATGAATGGCGGGTTTTTAACTGCTCAATGAATGATTCCATAATGGAGCGGGCAATATCTTGGTGCTGATTCTCGCGACCTCGCAGGGGTAATTCAATGCGTAACTTATTCCCTTCTTTCAGAAACTTCACGGCCTGTTCAAGGCGCATATCCTGATCGTGCTGGCTGATCCTAAGAGACAAACGGATGCCTTTTATTTCCTGCTTCTTCTGCCGAGCCTTTTGTTTTTGAATCTCCTTGCCCTGTTTATACTTCAACTGATGAAAATTCAAAATTTTGGCAACTGGCGGCGACGCCGAGGGATAAACTTCCACCAAATCAAGCCCAGCTTCTTCGGCTCGCTTTAGGGCATCCTCTATCGGAACAATACCCGCATTAATCCCGTTTTCATCTATCAAACGAACTTCGGGAACACGAATTTCGCGATTAACACGAAACTGTGGAACTGTTGGCGGACGAAAATAAGGTCTAAAAGTTTTGCGCAAGGGAAATTTAGATTAAATTGATTAAGTGGGTGGTCGTCTGGCTACGAGATTACCCGCAGAAAGACGGTAAAAAAGAGATCATAAAAGGTGCTTTTTGCGAAATATGTAAACCAGTGAAGATCTTATTGCCGCTTAATATTAATAATTATGTTTTGTTTTTGTTTGAAGAAAATGAATGAGCATACTTTTTAGAACCGCCTTACCCTTCGTTGTCTTAAAGTATCGCTCGCGCTTCATGGCATCAGCTTTGTTCAAAAACGCTTCATAAAAAACAAGTTCTAGTGGCCGGCGATACTTTGTTGATGCATTTTTACCGCTATTGTGATCATCTATACGCCGCCGCAAATTCTCTGAGAATCCCGCGTAAAATCGTTCATCTCTAAGACTGCGAAGAATGTATACATAATAGAATTTCATCTGTTATTTGATTACCCTGAACCAGTCGCGTTGCTCCGGTACAGGGCATGTACCACTCGCCTTGCTGACGCTATGGCGATGCCATGTACCCTGCACCGCAAAATGCAGGGCGCAGCCCGAGCAAAGCGAGTGGTACATGGTGGAGATGAGGGGAATTGAACCCCTGTCTGAAGAGTGGGTAACAAGAAAGACTACAGGATTAGCTTGCGGGATAATTTAAATCACTAATTGTCCGAAGCGCCAACCAATGATCGAGTTCCCTTTGATAGCGCCGCCTCGCCGGAAACTAGCTAAACGGCGCGCTAAGGTTATATGACACCCCATTTCTCCTTCCCCTAGCAAAAGGAGTGGGATGGCTCTCGCCTTAGTTAGGCAAGAACAGGTACAAGAGTCAAAGACGCAAAAGCGTTTCTGATCTTGCTAGCCAGTGTATTGGCAATTATTTTTTTGAGAGATATTAAAGAGCGATCTCGCGCTCTACCTGCCTTTCTTGAAAAGAACTCTCCATCGAATCCAATCATCCCCGCGAACGAAGTGAGCGCCCCGACCATAACGTCGGGGCTACCTTTTTCTCTTGAGGACGTATCGCCGAAGCTCACGCTCTGTCTCCCGACGACGGATTGTCGCTCGCTTATCAATAGTGGATTTGCCACGGGCCAACCCCACCAAGATCTTCAAGCGACGGTTGAGAGTATACACGCGAAGCGGCACTAGTGTCAAGCCGGCAGTTTGAATCTTCCCCATCATGGCCATGAGTTCATGGCCATGAAATAAAAGCCGACGAGGCCTCAAAGGATCGTAGCTGGGCAAGGGTCCGGCTTTGGTGTATGGCGGTATGTGAGCATTAATTAACAACGCCTCAAATCTCTGGCGACGCTTGCCATGACTGGCCGCCGGACGCACTGAAATATACGCATTTCTGATGTCACCATGACCGGTTTTTAGAGACTTAACCTCTTGTCCAGTAAGCACAATCCCCGCCTCCCAGGTGGCAAGAATATGATAGCGCCAACGGGCTTGTTTGTTTTCCATAATAACCGGCATAAAACGGCTTTTGAGCTTTATCTTAAATTAGGTTATACTAAAAACAGTATATAGCACTAATGAATATGACTAAAGGTGTCACACCGCACATGGTTACCGTGTCCACTCTGACGCTTGTCAAGGTGGCCTTAATATTGCTGTTGTTATGGGCATTGTATCTCATTGCCGATGTACTCATTCTTCTGATCGCTTCACTCCTTTTTGCCGCCGCTCTTGATCCTTGGGTTGATACCCTGCAAAAAAAATACCATATACCCCGGGCAGTCTGCATGTTGACTATTTACGCCATTCTCATAGCCGTCATCAGTTCAGCGATTGTGCTTATCGCTCCGCCCCTCATTGATGAGATCGGACAAATCGCTCAAGCCTTTCCCCACTACTACACACAAATTAATGAGTGGCTAATCAATGTGAATCAGCAAACTGGCAGTAACGGCGCACCACTACAAAGTCTCTCTAACGCCGTGACGAGCGCAACCACTGGCGCCTTCTCGGTTGTGTCTAGTATTTTTGGAGGGATTGCCTCATTCATTTTAGTGCTATTTATTACTTATTATCTGGTGGTGGATGAGGGCGCCATTAAACGAATCGCCATGATCGCTCCCAAACAACATCAGGCCTATTTTACTAATCTCATCACTCGCCTACAAAAACAAATGGGCATATGGTTGCGCGCCCAAGTGACATTGATGGCTATTATTGGCGCCGTGACTTATCTTATCCTTTTAGCTATCGGCATGCCCTATGCTCTCGTTCTCGCGATGATAGCGGGGCTAACCGAATTCATACCATACCTTGGACCGCTACTAGGGGCTGTGCCAGCAGTGATTATTGCCTCCTCTATCTCACCGTTGATGATTCTTACTGTTATCGCCGCTTATTATCTGATGCAGCTTTTTGAAAACAACATCATTGTACCAAAGATTATGGAAAAGGCTCTTGGCCTCTCACCAGTAGTTTCCATTATGGTTTTCTTGATTGGGGCGAGGCTGGCTGGCATAGCTGGAGCGCTCTTAGCCATACCCATAGCCACGGCAGCTATGGTAGTGATAAATGACTTACTCTCGTCAAGAAACCGATCGGAAGCTAAGCCGAATTCACGCTAGAATTTTGAATACGGAATTATGAATTTGGTTTGATTATTTTCAACATTCATTATTCCTGATTCTTTATTCACCATTCCATCACTAGTGTGGCTGACCATTTAGAAACCATTGTCGCACTCTGCAAACGCCGGGGGTTCATTTTCCCCGGTTCTGAAATTTATGGCGGGCTGGCCCTCCTAAATTTCTGAATTTATAGTATGGCCGATCTCATGGATAAAATTGTTTCTCTCGCGAAGCGTCGCGGCTTCGTGTATCCGGGTTCTGAAATTTATGGGGGGCTGGCGAACTCTTGGGATTATGGCCCCTTGGGAGTGGAGCTCAAAAACAACATAAAACAAGAATGGTGGAAGAGATTTGTGCATGGCCGTGACGATATCGTCGGTCTTGACGCCGCACTTCTTATGAATCCAAAGGTTTGGGAAGCGAGTGGGCACTTAAAAAACTTCCAAGACCCACTAGTGGAATGTAAGAATTGCCATGAACGATTTAGAGCAGATGATATTGATTTAAAAAAATCCTGCCCAAACTGCGAGACGATCGGCACATTCACCGCCCCCTCGCAATTCAATTTGATGCTGAAAACGTTTCTAGGCCCGGCTGAAGACAAGGCCAACATCGTGTATTTTCGTCCAGAAACGGCGCAGGCAATGTTCGTAAATTTTAAAAACGTGATACAAACGACGCGAGCCAAACTCCCTTTTGGCATTGCCCAGACGGGTAAAGCCTTTAGGAACGAAATCACGCCCGGCAACTTCATTTTCCGCACGCGCGAGTTTGAACAAATGGAAATTGAGTACTTCGTTCCTCCACCCAAAAAAGACGCGGAGTGGCAAAAGCACTTTGATTATTGGCTTCAAGAAATGAAATCTTGGTTAAAGCACCTAGGAGTTTCTGAAAAACATCTCCACTATGTGGATATTCCAGATGGCGAACGAGCACACTACTCCAAGCGTACCGTTGACATTGAATATGACTATCCATTTGGCCAGAAAGAACTTTACGGCCTTGCTTACCGTGGCGACTTTGACCTTAAAAACCATGCAACAGCAAGCGGAGAAGACTTAACCTACGCTGACCCGGACACTGGTGAGAAATTTCTCCCGCATGTCATTGAGCCAACTTGGGGCGTGGACCGCACAGTGCTCGTGGCACTTCTGGAAGCCTACGACGACACACAAAAGGATCGCATAGTCTTGCGCCTCAAGCCATGGCTAGCGCCATACAAAGTGGCCGTATTCCCGCTTTTAGCCAACAAACCCGAACTCATCAAAAAAGCTCGAGATATCTACAAACTACTTACTACAAGCTACTCACTGACTCCAATCGCTTGGGATGATCGCGGCAACATAGGCAAGCGCTATTATTCACAAGACGAAATCGGCACGCCATATTGCGTCACCGTTGACTTTGACACGCTTGAAGATAATACTGTCACCGTACGCGATAGAGACACGATGAAGCAGGAGCGAATAGTAGCAACCGATTTGCCATCATACCTTAAAGAAAAACTTACAGCTTAAGACTTACAACTTATGGCTTACCCCCACACTAAACTCTCAAACGGACTCACTCTTTATATTGTGCCGATGCCCAGCACGGAAACGGCAACCGTACTCGTACTTGTCCGTGCCGGATCAAAATATGAAACGAAACGTATGAATGGTCTGTCGCACTTTCTAGAGCATATGTTTTTTAAAGGTACGACCAACCGGCCAACGCCATTGGCTGTCGCGGAAACTTTGGATCGGGTGGGCGGCGAATACAATGCTTTTACTGACAAAGAACGCACCGGTTACTATGCTAAAGTTGATGCCAAGCACTTGGAGCTCGCCATTGACTGGGTGTCTGATATGCTCTTGAATCCCCTGCTTAAAGAAGAAGAAATTGAAAAAGAAAAAGGAGTAATCGCCCAAGAGATCAGCATGTATTATGATACGCCAACGTCTTATATCAGCGATGTGTTTGAAAATTTACTCTATGGAGATCAGCCGGCTGGCTGGGACATTGCCGGAACAAAAGAAATAATTTCCAAATTCACGAAGCCCGACTTCACAAAATATCTTGCTGAACGCTATGTGGCAAAAGAAACTATTGTGGTAGTGACTGGAAATATCAATGAAACTAAAACAAAAAAACTAATAAGCCGCTATTTCCCCACCCTCAAAACTGGCCGAGCGCCAAATAAACCTAAGGTACATGAACAGCAAAAAAATATCGGCTTCAAGCTATTTGCCAAAGACACTGATCAAACTCATCTGGAACTTGGCGTTAGAGCTTTTAATACTTATGACAAACGCCGTTACGCTTTAGGGATTTTGGCCACGATTCTTGGCGGCAATATGAGCTCGCGATTATTTATGTCTCTAAGAGAAGAGCACGGTTTAGCTTATTATGTGGCCACCCGCGCTCATCACTACACCGACACCGGATATTTGTCAACCCAAGCGGGGGTGCCAAATAAGGACGTGGACAGAGCTATATCTGTGATTATGCAAGAATATGATACTGTACGGAAATTCCGAGTTAAACCGGATGAACTCAAGAAAGCCAAAGACTACATCAAGGGTAAATCAGTAATTGGACTGGAGTCGTCAAGCGCTCTGGCTGGTTTTGTCGGCGATCAAGCCATGCTTTATGGCCGAGCCTTAGCCATTGACGAAATTTTAAAACGCGTTGAAGCGGTGACGGTAAGCGAAGTGCAAAGCGTAGCCAAAACAATTTTCAAAGCGAACAGATTGAACCTAGCGGTCATTGGGCCAAAGGGCGAAGAAGCTAAACTTAAACGAAATCTTAAATTCAATTAATGATCAAAAGGGAACTGGTTTTAATAAATCCCGTTAGAAATTCCCGCGAGGTATTGCGACCTCCACGTGAATGGTCCCGAGCGGTAACCCACGCCGCAGAGTGGCGGAGTGTTATTTCTAACGGGATAAATAGATAGTGACCAAGAAAAAGCCAAATTGCACCACGCCTCCAGCAACGAGTGGTATCTCGTAATTAATGAGTTTGTGGTTTCGCTCGTGAAAGCGCGCAAAATGCGGCCATAATTTGCCGTGAGAAAGCTCGGAAAAACCGGCCAGCACATCGGGCATAATAGCGCCAAGCGCACCGGCCATGGCGCCAATAGCGTTATTAAAAAAGCCGCCTAACCACAAAACTGCTATTAAAGACATGGCCGCCAGACCGTCAATTATTGCCAGAATCACGAGCCAATGAAGTCGTTCTGGGCAAAAAAGCAGTCGTCCAGATCTTTCGTCGCCATGCGGAATTATATCCGCGACAAAATGCGACAAAAATCCTGCCCAAAAAGAGAAGGCTGGCGGCTCTAGCCTCTCACCAATAGCCGCGCCAACAGTAGCATGAACAATTAAAAACATAACCCCGTTAGAAGGCCATCAATTTAATATGAGCTATTTTTGTTTGCGGCAAGAGTGGGCATGATTAGTCATTCCATAGTTAAGTGGGCCTTCTAACGGGGTCAACGCCGATAAAAAATAGCGGCTTTCTCGGGCGGCACTGGATTGATAATAATACCCGAAGCAATTTCCACCCCAGCCCAAGTACTGCCGCGCGGCGTAATTTTGATATACAAATGTTCGTCGGTGTCGTGAACTATCTGATGAAAATAATAATTGTAAGCAAGTTGAAGATTATGAACTATCTTGTTAATAGACTGCTTCATCATTCGGGCAAGCGATTGTCGTTCAGCTAAAGTTAAATCAGTAATATTATCAACATGCCGCTTAGGCATAAGCCAAAGCTCATAATTGTATACTGAAGCGTATGGCGTAAAGGCAACTACTTTTTTGTCTTCATATACAAGCCGCGGACCGCGCCGTTCTTTGGCAATAACATCGCAGTAGATACAATGCCCGGTTTTAAGTTTATACGCTTGCACGCGCTGGGATTTATCCATGTAATGCTGGGGCACAAAACCGGTGGCAAAAATCTGCGAGTGAGAGTGCTGAATGGTCGCGCCAGCCTTACCGCCGTTGTTTTTAAAAATCAAAATATATTCAATTTTAGAATTAGCCATAATGCTTTTGGTGCGGATGGCGTAAACTTCCAAAAGTTTTGTAATGTGGTTTTGTGGTAATTCTTCCAGTTGCAAATTATGATTCTGCGTCTCCACAACCACTTCCTGCCAGCCATAAGCTTTAGGATTGTCTAAAGTAACGGCCGGATATTTATTAGGCAAAGTAATCATCCGCCAATTTTTCCTACCCCCCCAGATGAAAAGTTTCTTCTTTAAATCAAGATGCGGGAAACAAAGACCACAATCTTTAGGTTCAACCGTTAAATGACCCGGGGAGGACTCGTAGTTAATATCATGAGTCTCGGGACGGCTACCGCGGCGCGGCGCAATAATCACATACTTATCTAGAATATAATCTTTTCGCAGTTCTGATTTCATTTCATTAGATGCTTATATAGCTTTAAATATTCTTTGGCAGACGCTTCCCATGAAAAATCATGTCGCATGGCTCGACGCCGCACTGTCTTTATTTTAGCACGATTGCTATAAAGAGCGAGGGCGTGGTCAATAATTTTTTGAAGTGCCCGAGAGTTAAAGTCGTCAAAAACTAAACCGCTCCCACCCGGCTCGCTAATGTCAGTAACCGTATCTTTAAGGCCGCCGGTCGCCCTAACAATGGGGATGGTGCCGTAACGCATAGCAATAAGCTGGCCTAGACCACATGGCTCAAAGCGCGAGGGCATCAGAAAAAAATCACTGCCTGCATATATTTTTTGCGCTAAAACCGCATCAAAACCTATTTTGCCATAACAAAATTGCGGGTAACGTTTTGCTAAGTCTAAGCATAATTCTTCCAAATTTTTCTCTCCCTGCCCCAAAAATACGAATTGCAAGCGCTTATCTTTTATGAACGGTTCTATGGCTTCAACTAAAATATCTACGCCTTTTTGATTCGTGAATCTTGATACTATCCCAAACACCGGGACAAGAATATTTTCTAGCCCTCCGAACCGACGCAGGGCAGTGGTATTTAAAAATTTACGCTCAAGGTGATGCGCGTCGTAGCGCCTTACTATACAGCGATCGGTCGCTGGATTAAAAACTTGCGTATCAATACCATTAACAATACCTGTAAGTTCTCGTTGCCGACGCCGTAATATGTCCTCCAACCCTTCGCCGCAGGGCGCAGACTGAATTTCCAGAGCGTAAGTAGGGCTAACCGTGGAAAGATAATCGGCCTTTTCTAGACCAGCTCTAAATAAATTAAAATTTTTAGCTCCACTAACGGATAAACCGGCACGTATCATAGTAGCCAAAGAAGCCCACCCCTGATTTGCCAGGTTATGAATTGTTAAAAGAACCGGCGCGTGCGTTGAGTCAAGAAATAAAGTCACGGGTGCGGCGTGCCAATCATGTAGATGCCAGATATCTGGTTTAAATTTTATTATCTCTGGCAGAAGTACGGCCGCTTTTGAAATAAATAAAAACCGTTCCACTTCTGCCTCGCTTCCCGCTATGGCCGTCGGGCTGTCATAAACGCCGCCAGTGCCCACCACCCGCGGCTGATCAATTAAATAAACTGGCACGCGGCTTTTGGGAATTATGGTTTTTCTGATATTGACGGACAACTGTTCATTATTCCATGGCACAAACATTTTGCCTGTAATTTTGGTAGGATAGATCTTTTCATCGTGCGTCCCGTAATAACCTGTAATAACACGAACATCAACGCCGAACTTACTCAAGGCCTTAGGTAAAGCCCCCACCACGTCACCCAAGCCGCCTACTTTTGCTAAAGGGGTGACTTCAGAAGCCACAAAAAGTACTTTAATTTTCATATAACCTCATGCACCTCGCTGTTCCGGCTGGCCGCCGCGGATGCGTCTATAATCGGATCTGTATTTTTCAATAATTTTCTCTATCTCTTCGTTGGGCATCTCTTTTCTTAAGAGATCGATGGCATTAATCGCTTCATAGATATCAGTTTTATGTTCGAGTCGCCAGACAGCATCTCGCCATAGAATAGCCTTCTCATATTCACCCTTCGCTGCCGCTTCCTTTTCGAGCATCCTCATCATATCTAAGAATGCCAAATAGGTGGCACCTCCCTCGCCTCCCAGTCTCCATGTACGATCCTTAAACGGTATCTTGTAAGCGGCATTTCTTTCGCGCATCATACGCCTGATTTTGCCACTTCTTTGCCACTGAAAGGCGGTGGAGATAATTCTTTCATAATAATCAGCAGCCATTCTCAATTTTTCTTCGGAAATGTTTGGAATAAGCCGAATGGTTTCCAATAAGCGATAGACTCCCACTTCGATCATCTCTAAACTCCACCAAGGTTTGGCCGAAGCCCACCAAAAGTGATCCGAAGCTAAACAAATATCCATCATGTGTCGCACCTCTGGAAAGGCGAGGGAGTGTGAATCAAGAGCGTGCACTTCTTCTAAGACAGAATTAGTCAGCTCCCATTGCCATTGATGCAAAATATTTTCCGGATCAGACCACGATAAAAATTGAATGCCTTTTTCAATATCATCGGGGCTACTGGCCCAGGTGGAAGGAACGGGAACCACGGAAACGGTTTCGTGGCAATGCTTTACTAAATCCGAGATGGTCACTAAATCAAACCCTTTAGAGGCAAAGATTTCAAACAGCATCTTCTCAAGACCCGGCCGATGATGCCCAAAGGTTTCGCCATCCATTCCCGTTATAAGATACCTGTCGCTGGCAAAGTCTTCTCTCATTGCTTCTTTCAATGAATCGTATGATCGCACTACAGCGCTCATAATCAAATTGCTGGGGCGCCTTTCTCTAAAAAAAACTAGTAGATTAGTGCCTTCTATTTTATGCAGTTTATGATAATCAACTGTTTGAGTTCTGCCTGATTTGGCAATTTCGTCCAAAATCATCCATTTAAAGCCCAAAGATTCAACGATTTTAGGAAGTCGTTCGTCATAAGCCATCTCCGGCGGGAAAAAACCGATGGGACGAAAGCCATGATTAAAATAAAAATGAAGTGTCTCGTTGTTGGCTTCTATTTGTCTGATAATTTCTTTTTCTTCAAGAAAGGGCAAAAGGGCGTGGTATTTAGCCGAAGAGGTCAGCTCTATGCGGCCTTCTTTAACAAGTTCCCTCAACATATCAATTAGATCTTTATATTGATATTTATCCAAAAGCTCTAAAAGTGCTCCGTTGATATTTAAAGTCAGCCTGACTTTTTTGTGTTTTTTTATCCCCCGTAAGATCGGCCGGTAGCTCTGCGCCACGACTGCCTCTAGAATGTCCGGCTGCTGCTCGGCCGGCTGGTAGATATGGAGGAAGTTTGCCCAAACAAGTTTACGCATATACACTAGATTAATGGCTGACGCAAGCTCTTGCGGTAAACGGCCACATATTTTTTTGCCGGCACAGCCCAAGAAAACGATTGCCGCATTCCTCTCTCCATCAAAGCTCGCCAAGCGTCTTGATATTTAAAATTTTCCACGGCCCGGGTAATGGTCATAAGTAAATCACGACTGTCATAGGCCTTAAAAACAAAACCATTGCCCTTGCCGGTGCGCGGATTATAATCTTCAATCGTATCAACCAAGCCGCCGGTGGCGTGCACCACCGGCACCGAGCCATAACGCAAGCTGATGAGCTGACCCAGACCGCAGGGCTCAAATCTTGAGGGCATTAAAAAAACATCAGAGCCGGCGTAGTGCAGAGTAGCATGTTCAACATCAAACTCAAGATGAGCGGCAAACCTGGCGCGGTATCGCCGGCTGGCCCGACGAATGGCCTGCGCGTAATGAGCGTCTCCCCCGCCAAAAATCACCAATTGCAAATCAAGCCGCAATAGTGAATCAATAATTTCCAGAATCAAATCAAAACCCTTTTGCTCTGACAGCCGGGCGACCATGCCAACCAGCGGGGTGCGTGACGATTCCGGCAGACCGTAATGACGCTGAAGATAGCGCTTGTTTTCACCCTTGCGCTCAAGATGCTCCAAATCATAGTTGGCGGCCAGCCCTGGATCAGTGGCCGGATTGTAGTCTTGATAATCTAAACCGTTCACGATGCCAAAGAGATGACCCCGGCGATTAATCAGCAAACGATGCAGATCTTCGCCAAAGTCCTTGGTTAATATTTCATCAGCATATTGCTCGGATACGGTAGTAATAATGTCAGCCGCCATAATGGCGCGTTTGGCAAAATTTAATTTTTCCCATGCTTCCACGTCCCACCAATCCGGTAAGGCGCCTCGGCCGTTATCACGATAGTCGGGCGACACCTCCCACCAGTTATGACCGAACTGAAACGATAAGTTATGAATCGTAAAGACGGTGCGCGTATTGGGGTATTTACTGTGATATCCATTACGCAATAAATAAGGAATAAAACCGGTGTGCCAGTCGTGGCAATGTATAATATCCGGCCCTAACCCCAGACGATCAATCGCTGCCAGCACGGCTACGTCAAACACATAAAATCTTTGATTATCTTCATGATCGCCGTAAATACCGCGCCGACGGCCAAAATAATCATCATCGCCTATTAAATAAACCGGCAGATTTGGCTGCAGCCAGCCGCGCCAAATTTTCGCCGTTACCGATTCACCATTCGGCAACGCCACCTCAAGATCAGAAACTATCTCTTCTAAATTATGCGCCGAATAATCAAGTTTGGCGTAATAAGGAGTAAAAACGTTAATATCGTGACCCAAATCGCAAAGCGCGCGTGGCAGTGATCTGGCTACGTCCCCCAGGCCGCCGGTCTTGGTAAAAGGAGACACCTCGCTTGAGACGTGTACTACAGACAAACGTTTCATACGCGAGCGCCATGTCTAATAATGATAATTCTAATTAAAGGATTTAAACCCTTTTGCTGCGCTAAATTTATAGTCACAGAATTATCCAAGCCAATTCCGCAGTTTTGGATAACGAGAACAAATGGGCAAACTGGCACACCACTCCTCAAGACCCCAAATACGTCCAGACCTAAAGCTTCCTAAAACTAAAAGAGCCGACGCGTAGATAATGTGCTGATCAACCAAATATGAATTGTCTTTAATATAAGGAAAGGTCAATATGGGCAAATAGTACAAGAGCATCATAATTGCGCCAAGGGACGAACTTAAACGCACGAATAATCCAAGAATCAACGACAGGCCAAGCAATGTCAACCCCCACTCATTTACAAAATTGGTAATGGGTAACAAGCTCGGACTCACCAACCACTGGTAGAAGACAGGAAAGGTCTTTGCCCCCCTAAGATATCCGGCCGCCGACCAATTAGGGTTAATAATTTTCGTTATACCGGCATAAAGATACATCCAGCCCAGAACAACACGCAAGAGAAATAAGGAAATTTTTTGAGCTTGAGTCATATTATTTCAGCCACTCCTTTAGCGATTTAGGCCAGCCGAGCAAGACAAGTAATGCTAATGGCGCTCCCCAGTTGGCCCATCGCTCCACAAAATCCCACACCGGATCGGGCCCAATCGGCCAGCGAATCATGGCCGTCCAAAGCCCCCACAGCGCCATATACAAAAGCGCAATCGGAATCGGCCGTATTAAAATAAGAAGCGCTAAGGCGACGTCAATAACACCAACAATCAGCAGAAGTGTCACAATCGTTTGCTCTCCTGTGATACCAACCGCCTGAAAGTATTTAAACCACCCCTCTTTCCCTTGCAGTGCGAACATACCGTGTCCCAGAAATTCTCCGGCTATGGCGATGCGCAAAATCCACTCTACGGTTTTATTATTATTCATAAATAATGAGAGTCAATATTATTAAAAAAACATAAACCCTTGCATTGAAACTAGGGGTGGCCGACCCCTGTCATTCATTGGCTCTTTAAAAGATGGGGTTAAGAGAATAAATCATGTAAAGACCTAAAATAAGCATGAACAGGCCAATGCCCAGGCGCATTAGACCGCGATGCTCTTGGCGCCAAGCCTCCAGCCTCTCTGAAGAGGTACCAAAATAAGATATGCCAATGATAACAAGAAGCGGCAGAATGAAAATCAAGTTATAAAGAAGGAGCAAGGGCACGGCCGCCGCAAACTCTCCTTGGGAAAGAAGCCCCAAAATGGCAAGGTATGGCGCGCCCGTGCAGGGCAACTCAACCAACACCACAAAAATACCAAGCCCGACAATGGTTAAAAAAAGCAGGGCCGGATGCCGCCCCTCCATCCCCTCAATTTTGTTCGTGTAATATTTTATTCTCTCGGCTCCGCCCGGCACAATCTGCAGAGTAAAGCCGCGGCCGTACCAAAAATAATCTTTGATTTCCAAAAGACCGGCAATAATCGCAATTAAAGCCGCCACCCAATAAAAAGTAGTGGCTAGGCCCGTATTTAAGGCCAACTTCAAAATGCCAAAACCTATCAACAAATAAGTAATATAAACAACGGCGCTGTACAGCAACCCCCCCAAGAGCATCCGTCGCGGACTTTTGAAAAGCTTGGTCATGAAAGCCACCAAAAAAATCAGAACGCCAAAAACGCAAGGGTTGATGCTGTCTATGAGGGCGGCCCCAAGAACAATGCCGATGGTAAGCTGATCACTCATAAAAATATAGTTACCTTAATAATGATTATATAAATTAACAGTTCATTCTGTAGAACCAGACATTTCCATAAGTGCTTCAATAGTTTGCAATCCCACCACTCGCCTCACCTCAACTCCATCACGCTCTAAAATCCAGGTTGGCGTACCGGTAATATTATTCTTAAGACATAATTCCGGATTGCCATTTGGGCCGTCCGGATGGCACTCCACGGCATTTAATTTTTTATAGGCGTCGCCCAAAAGTTTTTCTTGCCGCCGGCAATTTGAGCAAGTGTAAGACTTATAATAAACCCAGCCGGTTTCATTTAGACGATTGACCAAGCCGGAATAATCTTTCTTTACCACCGTGCCGGTTTGGGCAAAAAATAATACGCCCGAGACAACTGCGCCAGCAATAACAATAGGGATCACCAGCCGACCAATATCTTTGGTGTAGTTTCTAACAGCGATAAACAAAGTAACAAGAATCGCGAGCATTAAGGCCTTAGACGTTTCACACAAAATGCAAAATGATTTAATAAATAAAATTTCTGTCAGGGTCAAATACAGCGACGGAATGAGTACAAAAACAGTAAGAAAAAACAGCGATTGAAAAATTGGCAAGCTCTTTTTGGTCAAACTAACAACTAAAATAGTAGTAAAATAAAGAAGGCCCAAAACCGAAACCGGAATGCCGAATACCTCCGAATAAATGCTAGTGGTTACCACATCGCAGGAAACTTCGGCCGAGAGATCACAAAATGATTTAACGTTGGCATAATGAATATAGGTTAAATATGTCATTATGCCCAAACCAATGACGGCTAAAATCGCTATAAAATAACGGTAAGAATTTTTGACCTGATCCATAATGTTAATATTGTCTATTAAAAAGATGACAACCCATCTTAAATAATCTAATTACGCTTTCCTGCATATATTATATCACAATTTACCGACCCAATTAACCCCCTATAGTCCACAGCCCCGCAGTGCGGGGCTGTGGACGAAATTAACACACTAGACTTATCTTTTTGCCCCAGAGTAGGAAATAGCTCTGACCGCGTCCCAATCAGCCGCTAAAGTAGGCACTTTCTTGAAGATAGCTTTGTAGCTATTGATAGCGGCCTTTTCCGAATCAAGATTACGTACGGCTGATCTTAAGCCATAGGCCATGACCGTGACTGCCGCGTCATCGCGCGCGTTAGTGCGGTTTGGATCGCGAAGATATATCTTCTTGAAAGTGACAGATACTGCTTTTTCTCTCGTCGCGCTCAAGGCTGATGGCCAGCGGCCATTAGCAATCTTGATAACATCCTGCCAATCTGCTTCATTAGTCGGCACCTTGCCGTAAGCGGCACGGAAGCTGTTCACCACACCGCCGCGCTCACCGGCGCCAAGAACTTGAGTTGTGCTCGTGCCATAGGTCACGAAGTTCAAAACTTTTGCTTTTGTGGCGGCTGGAGTGTTGGCCACTATAATTCGCGCGACAATGGTAGACTCGTAACGCTGTTCCAATCCAAGGTCGCGTGATTTGCCAGCTTCTTTGGCAATTGTCTCTGCGTTTGCCGTGGCTATGTTTGTAGCTTCACTAATAATTTGCGTAATCGGTGATGCTTCAACCGGAGCAGCCACTGGTTCGCTAGCAACTGGTGTCTTTGACGTGGTGTCTGTGGTAGTCGGCTGTTTAGTAGTAGTCGGTGTTGTTTGTGTTGGCGCTGGTGTATATATGCCACCGCCTGATGACGCGCCGCTAGAGACCGCGGATGTCGCCATGCTGACCTCGCTGGAAGCCAGTGATTCACCCACGGCATTCAAAGCCGTAATCTTGTAGTAGTAGGTGGTGCCGGCGGTAAGAGCGGTATTAGTATAAGTGACGGTTGAACCGCTAGATACAGTTGGATCAGCGTCTGTAACTCGTGTGAATGTTCCACCTGAAGTCCCGCTGCGATAAATGGTATATCCTGTCGCTCCACTAACTTGCGTCCAGCCCATAGTTATGGAAGTGGTCGTGCCGCTGGTTCTGGCTAACCCCGAGGGTGCGGATGTGGGCGCGCCGTCAGCCGAAACAACCGGCGCGTAAAGGGAGAAGTGGTCAGTAGCGGCCGAAATTGTGGCGGTGGCAACATTAGTGCTGAATTCAGAAGTCGTATCAATGGTCGTCATATCAGTAATAATATTACCGCTTGAATTTTTGTAAGTAATCGTTGTTGGCTTAGTCACCCAGTTTGAAGTGGTCTCATCCCAGTAGGCCATCTTCAAGGTGTCTGCTTCAGCTTGGGTGTTGATTGAAGTATCACTGCCAGAGGCCGTGGCTGCCAATTCCGCAAGAGTGTAGGTCATTTCCACGGTAATAGAACCATTAAGAGTGGTGATGGGATTGCCGCTTGAATCAGTGGCCTTAATTTCTTTAGCCATGTTGACATATGAACCTGTGGAACTGTCAAAACTCTTTAGGGGCTTAGCTGAGCTGGTTTCGCGAACATTGTTGGTTTCTTTGGCTTGCACATTACCGGCCGAAGTAGAGGTGCCTAGGGCATTTGCCGGAATGGTTAATTTCACCCCAGCGGTAGTGTCCTCAAGAGTGCCGCCGCTCGCCGGTGTGATTGGTTTTGTCTTTGGCGCGGCTAAACTAACAGCCGTGCTTACAGTAATATCTTTACTGCTGACCGATCCACCGGTCACATCAATCGGATTTTGGGCGTAAGCGGCTTCGGCATACCCGTCGGCCACTGCCATCACGCGCCAGACGCCAGAGTTTACGTAAAGAGTGTAGTTACCAGTGGCATCGGCCTGCGCTCCGGCAAATCCGCCGCCCTGCTTTTCCGCCCTGATAAAGGCGTTGGCCGCGCCATTTGAACCAATGAATACCCGACCAGCAATGGTTGTTGAAGCCGCGCTCACGGTCAGAGTCTGCGCCGCGGTAGTATCGTTCACAATTAAGTTGCTTGGTTCACGGAAAAAGCCCGGCTTCATAGCGTTAACTTTGTATGTGCCATCAGCCATGTTAAGGGTAAAGCTTCCATTAGTAGCGGTCTTCGTGCCAAAGTGCACGCCGTTTGCATTGCTCACCACTTCCACCCATGCGTCAGCGAGATTATTCGTGCCGTCAGTTACTGTGCCGGTCACGGCACGCAGAGTCGGCACGGTTACGGTTAACGCTTCATTGCTGTCAACGGTAACTACGCCAGTCGTAGAGCTGTAAACTGTGCCGCCCGTGCCGGCAATATCAGTGAGGCCAATGGCTGTGCCCGGCATACCAACGCGAACATTATAGCCACTGTTGGGCAAGGAATCGGGCACCTGGAGCGTCCCCGTGGTAGTGTTGTTTATTTCCACGCGATTACCTACTCCGTTGGAGCTGAAAAGATCAATGAATGCTTTGGTAACGCTTGCCGAGAATGTGACAGTGACAGTGCGCGGCGTGGTCACTGTAATATCTTTACCTGTGACATCACTGCCAGCCACATCAAAGGCGGCCAGAGGCGCGCTTTCGCCAACATTTGGAATAAAGGCGCGAATAATATAACCGCTGCCGACAGGCACCTTGAAGCTGTATATGCCATCAGCGCCGGTAATTGTTTCGTTAAACATTCCATTACCAGAGAGCCGGACAAACGCGCCCTGCACCGCTACCCCGCCAGAAGTTACCGTACCTGATACGGCACGGAACGTACCAGTGGCGGTCGGCGAGAAGTTCTGGTTAGTGGCGCTAACGCCATTGATGGTGACGGTTAATTCCGCCAAGTTGCCGTATTGCGGCAGGAATGTCCCCACTTTCCAGGTGCCGTTTGAAACATACAACGTGTAGTTGCCGGAAGAATCAGTATTGGCGTTAGCGTATCCTGGACCGTCATTACGATAAGCATACACATTAGCGCCCTGCGCCACGTTCGTGCCGTCAGTCACTTTTCCGGAAATGGTGTAGTCGGGCTTAGCCACTTTCAAGATGAATGAGGTGGCCGCGGCCGTCGGCGTAATAGCCGTAGTCGCGCCGTCAATCAATAGATAAGTCGTAGCGTCAGTAGTTACAACCACCGACACTTCTTTGGATGGCGGCATGCCCGGGACAAACGAGCCAACAATATAACTGCCGTCCGTAACACCTAGCGTGAAAGCTCCCGCTGAATCCGCCTGCGTACGCGTGCCAAAACCGCCGTTGGGAGAATAAGCGTACACCTCAGCATTAGCCATTACTTTGCCAGCGCCATCCTTCACGACACCCCTAATTTGCTTCGAGGCGGTTGAGAGCGTAAAGGTGATACTGCACCCGGCCGTACCGTCAACCGTGCAAGTAGGATTCGTCACCCGCACATCTTTGGGCTTTGGCGGCAGGTAATTTGGCGTGGGCGGCGGGCCAGCCATCATGCCCTTAGGCATCTGCGGCCCTACCCCGACAAACCATGTGCCGTCAGTCAAATTGATGGTAAAGGCCTGCGGGTTCGTCGTCACAGACACCTGTTTCGCCTTGAATCCGCTCGGAGAACCGGCGAAAATGTCCATGGCTTCGCCAACCCCATTAGCGATATTCACCGTGATATTTGTGCCGCCGGTCGAGGCGTTAGCAATCGTGAAGTTATAGGGAATAGAGTTGTCGTTCGCGCCACTGTTCGCGGTATCCGCTGTTTCGTTGATTATGATACGCTCGGGCATGGTCTTACCGGTGTACTCGGTTGCGCCAAGGGTAATCATCTGATCAGTAAAGAGCATATAGTCGCCAGCTTGGAGATTAGTGAAGGTGTAAGTGGCAGATCCGCCGGCAAAAGTTGTGGAGGTCGTATCCCTGGGGCCAGTCATTGGCGACATTAGATAGACGCTCATTGTGCCAGCGCCAGCGCCAGTAGCAGTAATGGTGCCGGTCAGGGTGTATGATTCACCGCTAATACCCTGAATAAAGAACGGCTGTGAGGTCATTGACTCAAGCGTGGTCGCACCATTCTTGGTTTTTATATCCACCATGTAGCCAGTGGTGTTAAAGTCTTTGGGCACCGTGGAATTCTTAATGCCGGCAATGTCAATCGTCAGGAAATCATGGCCTGCGGTATTGGTGGCGGCCGAGAGATAAACAGTGACTGTGCGAGATGAAGTGTTCACAACAACACCGTCGCCAGCTAACCCCCCTTGAGCCGCGCCAGTATCGTCGCTGTTGGCCGTGCCCGCGCATGACGCGCCGGTTGGCGCGCCGACCGCGGCGCACTTAAAGGTGATTGCGCCGGTACCGGGCCCATTAAGGTCAGTGCGCATTGGGCTATTAACATCCTGCCTTGCCGAGCTCACGTCAAAACCAGTTGGGAAAGTCAGAACAACAGCACCGCTCGCCGGAATCTGCGCCGAGATAGGGATACGCACACCATAGATGGTTGTTTGCCCAGCCATCATGTTGAATGGCCTCACCTCTGCTGGTGGGGCAAAGCCGAAGGTAGTGCTCGAAAAATTGGTGGGTGTAAATCCGCCCTGCGTGCCAAACATATCTCCACCAGATGATCCCGGACCAAGAGCGCCTTTGGTTGTCGCGCTATTGCCGATTGGTGACTTCCCAGTGGTGGTGCCGCTTATGGCGTTGCCAGAGAGGTCTTTGACATTGGCCACGGAAACGTAAATTTCTTTGCCAATTAGACCAGTCACCGCCGTGCTGTGATAACCACTAATAGTCACTGTGTTCGTGGCGGCATCATAAGCGAAGCTGGCTGTGGGTGGGCTATTGGGGTCCGTTGGGATGGTAATGGTCGTGCCACTCGCTGAATCGTCCGGAGGAGTAGCGTATTTAATCGTGTAGTTACCGGGCTTTAAGACACTGGCGGCGTAGTTGATGGTATCCGTCACTTTGGCCGCGTTCATCGGTTCAGAGAAAGAAATCGCCAAATTGTAATCATCGGCGTTAACGAACGCGACATTGGGAGCGGCTGAATCTGCCGCGCCAGTCGTGAAGGTGCGAGTGACGGCCGCAATAGCCACTCCATTTAATCCCTGAATGCTAGCTGTCAAATTAAGCGTGTAGGTGGTGTTTGGCGTTAAGGCCGATTGCGGTATAAACATGGCTTGGCGGCCGATAGGATCATACTCAACTGTGCCATTAATCGCGGTTGAACCAATGGAGAGATAGAATGTGCTCGTACTGATGGTTGAAGAGTTCATGTCTTTACTGAATCCCACGCTAACAGCCCCAACGTTAACTGGAACATTGGAAGCGCTATTGTCTGGGTAAGAACCCATGATTGTTGGCGCTACGTCATCAGTGGTAGCGCTTGTCTTAAAGTCAGCTCGGAACATGGAAGTTGCAATTTGATCGGGCGGACCAAGTGTGATCATAGTTCCTGCCCTAGCGCCTCCCAAAACTTTCAAGCGATAACTGGTACTCGCCGCAAAGGTTCCGCTATTGTAGGAATTGAGCAGTGTGACGGTGGCGTTCTTCTTAGTTGTGTCAAGGGCAACGGTGCTAATGGCGCTTGAAGAAACATTGGCTTCAATTGTGCCGGAAACAGTGAAAAGCTGAACATTATCTTTCAAGAGATAGCCGCCGCCGTCATCAGCCATTGGTTCGGAGAAGTTAATAACTACTTTACTGTTACGAGGCACGTCAATCGCGCCCGGCGTGGGAGTCGTGCCAAGAACGTACGGCGGAACGAATTGGCCAGAGCCAAAGGTGCCGCCGCCAGAAAACGTACCAGTGGTGCTATTGAAACCGCTAAAGTTGGCGGTGGAACCAGTGGTAAAGGTGAAGGCATATCCGCCGTCTGGTTGATTGCCCTGAATTGGGTTACCAGCCGTGTCAGTCACATTAGCGCTAACTTTAACGGCAATGGTCTTATTGTCGCCTAAAGTACACGGAGCCCCGCTACAGCCGCTTTGTGACAGCGACCAAACAGCCATATTGGCTTCTGGCGGAAGCATTGGAACGCCAACTGGCGCCGTTGAATAATAAGTCCATGAACCCTTAGTTGAGGTAATATCGCTCAAAGCGCCAGTGGAGATATTCACTTCGTTTATGGTGAGGTTAGTGGCTGTAATGGTTGATTGGCTCATGGTTTTGCTGAGCACAACGAAAATCTTGAAGTTGGAATCGCTGCCAGGCATATTCATCATCCCATCCATTGGACCAGTAAACTTCACGCGAGCTCTGGTAGTGTCACCGCCAAATCCGCCAAATGACCCTTGGCCAAGCTGGAAATTAATACTAGTGGAGCCGGCTGGAATACCGTTAATCATCCGGTCAGAATAACCTTCCCTGACCGCCACGATGTCATAAGTGCCGGCAGTTAATCCGGTTAAAGTATAGGCGCAACTCGCATCAGTGGATGTGCTAAAGCCAGTACCTTCGGCAAAAACAGCGGCTAATTGCACGCCAGCCGAACAAGTGCCAGTGCCGTCTTGCACCGAACCAGCGATCGTGCTTGCTCCAGCCGTGACCGAGGTCAATTGAAATGGCGTTGTGCCGTCAGGTTGCTTAAAGTTAGTAGTGTTTGTGCCATCACTTGCCTGCAAGTAGTAGCGTACGATTGTACCAGCGGTGCTAATCGTGGCTGACGGAATACGGTATCTAAAGTAACCATTGCCAACAGCCGTTGGCGCCGCTCCTTCGGTGGTGGGATCGCAAGCCGCGCCCGCGCAGTAAAATATCTTGGTTGTGAGGGCTGGCGTAGAGGTCGCGGTAGCCATGTTGTCGTTCACCCGAGCATAGATATCTAAATTGGCGATAGCTGTGGCTTGGAAAACTGGCCGGTGCATAACCATTGGCGGCGTGACATCAGAAATTGAAGATACGGTCGTAAAGCCCCTGACTGGCGTCTGCTCAAGCGGAGTAGCCACATCAGAAACATTGGCTACTGTTTCGCTATAAGTTTTCACTTGCCAATAGTAAGTAGTATTTGGCGCCAAGGGGGTTGCCTGCGTAATGATACGGAATGTCCCCTGCCCATACATCAAGTTGCAAGTCGTGACGTCGCAGTGAGAACCGTTGGTGTTCTGGCCATCAGCCGGTTTAGGGAAAGTGTAGTCCCAAAGTGCCGTGCCGGCAAAATTGGAAGTGGATTTAACTATGACGCGATAGCTGTTAACGCTCACGTTTGTTGAAGGGCTAAATCCAAGGCCTGGAGGAAGAGGCACGTTGGTAGCGTTCTCGCCGGGCATCAAAAGATTAAGGCCACTGCCGCCGGCCGCGAAGACGTTAAAGCCATTGGGCATAGTGACTATTTGAGCGCCAGTGGTCACTTTGACATCGCGGTTACCAACACTTGCGCCACCGGCAATACTCACTGATATAGTTATGCTAGTTGAGCTGGAGCTTGTAGGAACACAACCGCCCGCCGAGCAAATATTGGTATCTTCAGTACCGCTGGATAAAAACTGCACTCTGCTTGAGCCGCTAAAAGTTGTATTCGAACCCGTGATAGTCACTGACATACTGGTCGCTCCTTGCGGCCCGCCGCCCGGACTAACATTCATAATGCCCGGCACGCCGCCGCCCGCGGATGCTATGTTCAATGTAAACATCCTAGTGGCTGTGGCGGGAGTTCCCGCAAAGTCCGTCACGGTCAACGTAAATTGGTAGCTCCCAGGGTTGGCCACGGCGCTTGTGCCAAACAATTTACCGGTCTGATTGTCGGTTGGCGTAGCCGTGAGACTAGTAAATCCTAAACTCGCCAGCAGAGTAGCATCGGCCGAGCTGACGCTCCATTTATAATTCCCAGATGACGGAGTGCCGCCTGCGGCAGCAAACGTCACGAGAGGCGAACCAACCGCGTACGTTGTGCCGACACTTGCTGTTGGGATAGTCGGAGTGCTAATAGCGAGCGCGCTAGTAACAGGTACCGCACCAGTACCCACCGCCGTGCCTCCAAAGTCAGCAATCTTGTTTGAACCAGCGGCTAAGGTTGAAGGCGATCCGTCAACATCACCACTGTCCAAATTGTCGCTTAAAGTAACGATGGCAAAATCTTGACCCTCGGTATGACTAATAGCACTAATGGTTGTCCCGCCGGTTGTACCAAGATCACTGAAAGTAAATGGGCTGTCGGCCAAAGCAATGGCGCCGCCTACTCCGTATTTTCTAACGGGTTTATTAAAACGCACGGTTAAAGTGCTGGCCCCAGCGTAACCTGATACGCTTGTGATTGCCACTACGGCAGTATCCGCGCGGAGGAAGTTCATAGGAGAAGGGGCTTCCGCTGCCGGCCCATTACCGTCAGAAGTTACTACGCCGCTGGCTGGGACTACCGCTCGGATTTCATCGTTGTTGCTAATGCCAGCCGCGGTTTTTATTACAATATAAAATATCTTAGCAGTGCCATTGGGGAGGTTGCGATCGGTATCATTGACATCGGTCGTCAAAGTTATGTTAGTGGTACTTGGAGTCCAATTTGGAGAAGCGGCCAAAGTCACAATCGGATCAATGCCATCCTCAAAAGTGCCGGCCACTCCGCTGTCAGTATAGAGCGCCACGCCAGAGGTCGCGTCAGTTGCTATTGCCAGCAAATCAGTGGTGGCAAACCCTGTACCACTAAAATTCACTGTTGCCGAAGTCAGAGTCTGACTAGCTTGCGAAGCAGTGGTACTAATTTTTAAAATCGCGATGGCTGGTGAGCTCGCAGGTATGGGCACACCTGGAAAACTACTATTAATTTGCCCGTGGGTAACGGTCACGGTGCTTGCCGCGCGCACCGTTAATTTTTTAATCGGTCCGTTCCATCCCGGAAACGTAAAAATGACAGCTAAAGCTGCCACCACAACGAGCGACGCCATAGACGCCGCAAAAACGTCAATTTCAAACTTTTCCCTCTTTGGAAGTTGCTCCATATGTTTTTATTTTGATTATTTATTTTGACTAAATTGCGCTAATTTTAGCGCTTTATGTACGTATTATAGCATATTCACCAACTTTTTGCAAGGTTTACCCAAATATTATTCTATGATAAGATGCGGCGGGTATAATTACGGACCGTAAATTCTCAACTTAACAAGAAAAACCAAATGGAGGGACCCAATGGCCGCAAGAAAGAAAGATGACGAGACTCAAGCAAGGCGGATTCAAGCAGTCGTGAAAAAGGAGGGCGTAGCTTTCATCAGTCTGCAATTCTCGGATCTCTTGGGACAGCCCAAGATCGTCACGGTGAGCGCGGAAAAGCTGGATGACATCTTGGACAGCGGCATCTGGTTTGACGGCTCTTCGGTTGAAGGGTTTGCCCGAATCGCCGAAAGCGACATGTTGCTCCGACCTGATCTCAACACCTTTGCCATTGTCCCGTGGAACACTGAAAGAAAAACCGCACGACTCATCTGCAATGTTTTCATGATGTCTGGCGAACCGCTGCAAGCCGACCCTCGCTACATCCTCCAACAGGTTTTGCGGAGAGCGAAGGAAAAGGGCTTTGATGACTACTGTGTCGGAGCCGAGCTGGAGTTTTACCTCTTGGAGCGCTCGGCTCTGCCCAAACTACAGCCGCATGACCATAAGGGGTACTTTGACTATACCCCGCAATCCCGCGCCATCAACGTCATCGAGAAAACAATGGAAGCCCTCATGGCCTTTGGCATCCAGAGCGAGATGTATCATCATGAAGTTGGCCGCGGCCAGCACGAAATTGACGTACGCTACGCCAATGCTCTCGTCGCCGCCGACAATCTCCTGACCACCAAACTCGCCCTCAAGGCCTACACCTCTGGCACGGAGCTCAAAGCCACCTGGATGCCGAAACCCTTGACTGGCTTTGCGGGCAATGGTTTGCACGTGCACCAAAGCTTGTGGAAGAATGGAGGCAACGTCTTCTATGCCGCCCAAGGAGAACATGGCCTGTCCAAAATCGCCATGCATTTTTTGGCCGGACAACTCGCACACGCCAAGGCCTTGAGCGCGATTGTCTCCCCCACTGTCAACTCCTACAAACGGCTGGTTTCTGGCTTTGAGGCGCCGGTGTATATCTGCTGGGGGCAGACCAACCGCTCTTCGCTCATCAGAATCCCCCACTCATCCAAAGAGAGGGTAGCCCAAGGGGCTCGCCTGGAATACCGCGCTCCTGATCCATCATGCAACCCCTACCTCGCTTTCGCCGCACTGCTCGCCGCCGGCCTGGACGGAATCAAACAGGGCGATGCTCCGCCCAAAGCAGTAGAGGAAGATGTTTACCACATGAGCCAAGAATCGCTCGCCAAGCAAAACATCGCCACTTTGCCGGGTGACCTGCGCGGCGCCATTGAAGCGCTGGAGAGTGACGAGGTGATCCTAAGCATCTTCGGCGTGGCCAGAGATCGCTACCTGGAGGCCAAAAAACTGGAATGGCGTCAGTTCATGTATGAAGTGACGCCATGGGAGGTTGATAGGTATCTCTAGTCACCATACCCAACCGGCTGACTAACACAACTTAGAGGAGGGTAGATCTAAAATGCGCCCCGCCACCAGCGAGGCGCGTTTTTTTAATCACACTTTGCCAAGCGTTTTTTGTCCCTCTTCCCAGTCCACCGGACAAAGTTCGCCTGATTGTATGGCCTTCAGCACACGCAGGGTTTCTTTGACCGAACGGCCAACTGAACCGGCGGAAATAACAATGTATTTCACGCTGCCATCTGGATCAATAATAAAGAGTCCCCTCTCTGCCGAACCGTCATCTTCGTTTAATACGCCGTAATCTCGCGCCATACGCTGCGTAGTATCAGCCAAAATTGGATAGGCAACTTCGGCAAGATCACGTTCAAACCAAGCCTTGTGCGACCACTCTGAATCAGTGGAGGCGGCGAGAATTACGCAGTTGAGCGCCTTAAATTCGCTCTCGTGTTTCGCAAAGCCGCGAAGCTCTGTTGGACAAACAAACGTAAAATCACGCGGATAGAAGAATAGCACCAACCATTTTCCTTTGTAGTCTACAAGGTTCACTTTGGTAAACTCACCCTTATGGCAAGCGACGATGTTCCGGAAATCCGGAGCTGGTTTATTTAGATGAAGCATATAATTGAAGAATATAGAATATTGAATTTATCAGCCCACGGCTGATCCGCCTCGGGCGGAGAATGAAGTAAGTAGTATGTAGTGGGTAGTAAGTAGGAAAATTTTCATCGTTTTATTTGACGAGCCATTTCATAAACGGCGTTGGCCGCTTCCCAATTTAGATTTGCAAAGTAGTCATTAATGTATTTGGCCCGATCAGAACCGTAATCAATAAAGTAAGCGTGTTCATAAACATCCAAAACAATAATGGGAATGGCGCCCCACACGCCGCCCTGATTATGGGCGTCACCGGTGTACACACGCAACGTTGCTTCATGTGTATCCCAAGCGAGTACTACCCAGCCGCGAGCGGCCAGGCCACACGCTCTAAAGTATGATAAAAAGTTTACCATGGATCCATACTTCTCTGTCAACGCCTCGGCAAGCTTCCCCGAAGGCTCACCGTTACCGCCGAGCACATTGAAGTAATACTCATGAAGGTACACGCCGTTAACGGCAAACGTTTCCCCGTCTTTAAGCGCCCGCAGTTCAGAGTAGCTTTGATTTGCCAGAGAAAGATCTTTTTTGCCATGACTGAACTCGTAAAGCTTGTCGCCGATTTCATTTTTCTTATTGACATAGCCCTGATAGAGCTTGTCGTGATGAATGGCCAGCGTCTTTTCGGAAATACCGATCAGAGCTTTCTTGAATGGTAATGGTTTTGGTTCGTACATATATTTTGAAGTTAAAAGTTAAAATTCATAGTTCAAAATTTCAAGTCAAAAGCCAAAAGTTTTGAATTTTGCATTTTGACTTTTGAATTATCCATAGTATTTCTCCTTATAAAACCTGATCAACTGCTCCACTTCAGCGACAACGTCCGGATTGCCAATCCCTGCTTTGGTTTTCTGCTGAACTTTTTCCAAGGTATCTGCTCCATCCAGCACAGCTTCTTCTATGTCGCGATCTGTGACGTTTGTTTGTGAATCAATGACTCGCGCGCCCTCCACAATAACCCGATGAAACTGCCCGCTATTTCTGAAGTAATAATTCAAAGCCGCTCGCAGAGCTTTATCTCCCAAAACCGAACAATGAATCTTGCGATTAGGCAAACCATCCAATCTCTCCATAATATCACGCGGCGTTATTTTTAACGCCGCTTCGGTCTGCATGCCACTATTTTCAGTGACCATAACCGAGAGCATTGAAGTAGCGGCGATGGCTGAACCACAGCCAAAAGTGCGCCACTTGCACTCAATAATCTTATCGGCAGACAGATCAACCTTCAGCCACATTTTCATTTCGTCTCCACAAGCCGGAGAGCCGACTCGGCCAACTGCATTATACTCTGTTTCATCTACCTCTTCCAACATTAGGTTGCGAGGATTGAAAAAATGCTCTTTAACTGTGTCACTGTAAACCCAACCGCGCCCTTTGTGATCGCGTACGTCGGCAGTACCGATTTCGGTAGATTTTACTGAAGCTGAATTCATGAACATAAATTTCTAATATCTAATATCTAATTTCTAAACCCCGTTAGAAATTAGATTGTAATACACTCATATAATATGTACTTGACGCGAAACAACCTTATTTCCATCGTAGTAACCATTGATTATATTTCTAACGGGGTAAACAATATTTAATGTGAATCATGAGTCATGAATCAGGAATTATGATTGTCCTATATTCCATATTTTTCTCACTATTCACCATTCATTATTCTTTATTCATTTAAATTAGCGCTTAGGATTTAGGAATTAACTTTCAAGGCTGGTGCGTGCCCCCACACTCACTCTCCCTCAACAAACACAGTGATGATACCCGTTGCAAGAGTGTTCACTTATTTCTCCGGGTCAGGGGGTAAGTGGTGATAGTGAGTGTGGGGGCGTGCTGAAGAATCTTCGCGTGCTTATTTAGTGCTGGATCCATTTCCAGCTTCACTGGCGACACTTCGCGCAAAGTTTTCACAATGGCTGGCAAAATCTCCAAAACATAATCAATGTCTTCGCTCGTGGTACGGCGGCCAAGTGCGAAGCGCATACTGCCATGCGCAAATTCATAAGGAAGTCCTAAGGCCAAGATAACGTGCGAGGGATCAAGTGTGGCTGAATCGCAAGCCGAGCCAGTGGCGGCATATATACCATACTCATTAAGATAAAGAAGCATGGCCTCACCCTCCACATCAAGAATAGTGACATTGGCATTGTTTGGCAGACGCTTGGTTGGATGCCCATTCAAACGGCTTTTGGGAATGCGCTGAAGAACGCCAGCAATGAGTTTGTCGCGAAGGTTTATTAAACGCTGGTTTTCTGTCTCACGATTTTTTTGCGCTAATGCCAAGGCGGTTGCCAAACCTACTATGCCGGCAACATTTTCCGTGCCGGCAACCAAACTGCGTTCCTGCCCGCCGCCCAGGATGAGCGGTTCAAGCTGAACGCCCCGGGCCACGAACAAAACTCCCGAGCCCTTAGGACCATAAATTTTACTGCCATTTAAGGTCAAAAGGTCAACACCGAGGTCTTTCACATCAAGTGACAACGCCCCAGCCGCCTGACACGCATCAGTGTGAAAGTAGATACGCGGCAACTGGTGAGGCGCCCGAATCTTGTTCAGACGTCTCACGAGCTCTCCGATCTCGGCGATCGGCTGAATCGTACCTATTTCGTTATTGGCATACATTACAGAAACTAAAATAGTTTCCGGCCGAATGGCTTTTTCCAAATCCTCCAGCCGAACGAGACCGTCATGGTCAACTGACAAAATAGTAACTTCAAATCCTTCTTTTTGGGATAAATATTCAAATGGTTTTAAAACCGCATGATGCTCAATGGCCGTGGCAATGAGGTGCCTGCCTTTACTTTTATTGGCCCGCGCCAAGCCAAGAATAGCCAAATTGTCGCTCATGGTGCCGCTGGCGGTAAAAATTATTTCTTCTGGAACGGCATTAAGTATTTTGGCAATTTGAGAACGGGCTTCGGCTATGGCGGCTTTCGCCGCTCGGCCAGAATCATGAATTGATGAAGGATTGCCAAAAAGTTTTTGACCAAACGGCGCCATGACCGCTTCTACCTCTGGCGCCAAGTAGGTGGCGGCCGCGTGATCAAGATAAGCTTCTTTCTTTTGTTTGATTTCTGGCAACATAATTTTTACTTTGCTTTCAGTTTCGCTCCACCTAAATCAACCAACGTCATTGATGATAATGTTTTGTTAATTTGATCATTAAGTTTCTGCCAAACAAATTTAGACGGACAGCGTAATTGCATCGGGCAACGATAGTTAGAATTATTGCCAACACAGGCCAGTGTCTTTGTGTGTCCTTCAAGAGCGGCAACGATATCTGAAATACTTATTTTCTCGGAAGGTTTTGCCAATTTATAACCACCACGGGCACCTCGCGCAGCAACAATCAAACGGTGCCTTCGCAGCTGACCAGCCAACTCTTCTAAATACCCGAACGACAAATTCTCACGCCTAGCAATGGTGTGGAGAGAAATAAACTCGCCATTGGCATTGGCTATTTGTGTCATTAAGCGAAGTCCATAGTGGCTTCGCGATGAAACCTGTAAAAAACCCCTCATTTAACTATAAATACTGGTTAATAAAAAGGTGGATAAACTGTTAATCCCTAGTAGAGCGGTAGGAATTATTATACACGCAGCCCATCCTTTATGTCAAAAACTATTTTTATCCCGTTAGAAATAATACCCCGCCGCTTGCGGCGCGGGTTGCTCTGTTTGAGGTAATTCCCACGGGAATTTCTAACGGGATTTATTGCTTTGAGAATTACCGATCGCAACGCGAGGAAATAAAAATCTTACATTATAATTATACCAAACCAGCCACCCGCCCAGAATCAAGTAATAAACTACCAAGAACCATAAACTAATAGACATCTCAACGGAAGCGACTGGCAGACGCGAAGCTATATCAATGACCTTCAGAACATAGATTGCCCCAACCCATCCGCTAAATCCTATAATCTGACCAAGTGGCGTCACTATAAGACCGACCAAACCGCCCAAAAAACCGAAAAACATAATAAACGCAATGGGCGGCACCACCAACATATTCACTGCGGGAGCAACTAGTGAAAGACGACCAAAATAATAAAGAATAAGCGGGGTCACGAATATTTCGGCGGACACAGCCATGAGTAGTGCGGCTTTGAAACCGAGAAGATTGGGCCAGCGCTGAGCCAGACGATTAAGCAATGGATAAAGATAAAGCATGCCAAGAGTGGCTAAAAATGAAAGCTGAAAACCAATATCTTGAACAAGCAAGGTCGGCTCAATTAACAACATCACCACGGCCGCCAGCATAAGGGCATTGCGTGAACTGGATGCTCGTCCGGATTGATTTGCAATCACCACCAGCATCCCCATAATAGCGGCTCGGACAATAGAGGCTTCAGCGCCAACCATGGTGACAAACAAAAAAAGAATTGCTCCCACAATCACTGTGCGCCAACGACGTGGTGCAGTAATGGTTTTTAAAACAATCAACAAGAATGAGGCAATTATAGTCACATTGAAGCCGGACAGGGCAACAAGATGTGCTGTCCCCGTGATATTTAGCGCATCCCGCCACTCTTGATTAAGGCCGGAACGCCCACCAATAAGCAGGCCAGTGACAAACCCAACGGCTGGCTCGGGCATGATTCTCGTGAGCGACCGGACGTATGATTCTTTAATAACCCCCAAAATTGAAACAAGATTACGAGATAAATGCGGCTGAATGATTGTTTCTGGAAACAAACAAATAACCGTCGGCTGCGCGGCATTCTTGTCCGCGGTGATTTCACAAGTTAGTTTCAGCCTGTCACCCGCCATTACTTCGGGAAACGGACGCGCGACCACTGCAATGGTTCTACCGCTTGCCGATGATATTACTTCATCAACTAAATCAAGTTTCAAATCATAGCGAATTGAACGATTTTGACGCGCCGGAACACCAACCACTTGCCCTTGTAATAAATGTTTTTGGCCGACTAATTGGTTAATTGATTCAGACGACGATAAATTATGAAAAATTTCCGAACGCGCCACGCCTATAATCAACGCTAACATAACCAAGGAACCAAAACATGCCAATAGATGGCGCCGATAACACAGGATGGCCACAATTACCAACCCCCACCCGCCAATGTAAAGATAAACGAGCGGCGGAGAAATAAAATTCCCCAACGCTATGCCAATAACTAAACCCAGACAAATAAAAAAGAACTGCCAGGAAGGAGACAGGTGGCGTAGCCACCCAGAATATAGAATATAGAATATAGAATATCGGAACCGCTGAAACCGAATCTGCATTATTAGTTTCTATCTATATTCTAAATTCCATATTCTATATTCTTGATGTCGTTTCGGCTTTTCTTTCCTGCTCCAAAATCCAACGCAAATAAGATTCCATAAATGGCTCCAACTTGCCGTCAAGCACGACATCCGTGTCACTAGTCTCAAATTTAGTGCGATGGTCTTTAACTAATTTATACGGCTGCAATACGTACGAACGCGCTTGATTCCCCCACTCGGCTGACTGATAAGCACCACGAAGTTTATGTTTTTCGTCCTGCTGTTCGCGCAGGGCCAACTGATGTAGTTTGCTTTGTAAAATTTTTAGCGCTGTTTCCTTGTTCTGTTGTTGCGACCGTTCATTCTGACAAGAAACAGTTATGCCGGTAGGCAGATGCACAACGCGCACGGCGGAATAAGTAGTCTGCACGCTCTGTCCGCCATGACCGGATGAAAGATAAGTATCAATGCGCAAATCCTTGGGGTCAATCTGCCTCTCCTCCACTGGATCAAGCTCGGGCAAAACCTCCACTAAAGCAAACGACGTATGCCTCATTTTCTCCGCATCAAATGGAGAAATACGTACCAAACGATGAACGCCCTGTTCGCTCCTTAAATATCCATAAGCCCAACGCCCCTCAATGGCAATAGTCACGCTTTTGATTCCCGCTACCTCGCCTCTATGCTCATCAATAATCCTAGATTTCCAGTTATGCGCTTCGGCAAAACGCATATACATCCTAAGCAGCATGGACGCCCAATCTTGCGCCTCGGTGCCGCCAGCGCCGGCGTGAATGGCTAAAATGGCGCTACGCTCGTCATAGCGACCTTGAAACAGTGTTATAAATTCCAAATCGTAAAATTTTTTTCTAGTTTCTTCCAATCCCTGACACAACGATTGCTCAAGCGATGTATCGCCCGAATTTAAAACAACTTCAGTTAATTCTCGCAAATGACCAACTTCTTCGGTTAAAGAATTCCAAGATTGCAATTCCTTCCTAAGATCACTTGCTCGTTCGCTTCTTTTTCTGGCCGATTCCTGTTCGCTCCAAAAATCGGCGCGGCTCATAGCCGCTTCCAATTCCTTAAGCTCAACCGATACTGACTCTAGGTCAAAGTACCCTCCGCGTCGCGGCGATTTTTTCGCCGAGACTTAAAATTTCTTTAAGCAACTCCCTCATATAAATGATAAGCTCTAATTTCTAAGCACTAATCTCTAAACCCCGTTAGAAATTAAGCTGTAAGACAGCATATCTTATACGTATCTTAAGCGGAATACCCTTGTTTTCCTCATAACAATCATTGATTATATTTCTAACGGGGTTTAGAGATTAGGAATTAGAGATTAAAAATTGCCCAACTGGTTATGGGGGTTACTTCCTCTCTATCAGCACAACCGTCACAGTCTTGGTCTCTCCGCGGTGCATTATTTTAAGAGGAACACTATCCCCAACTCCATAACGAGCAATCGCTTTAACCAACGGATTATCTTCTGTGATTTTCTCGCCGCCGACTTCTAAAATGATGTCGTTTTCAACTAAACCGGCTTTGTCTGCTGGACTGCCCGGGGTCACGGCCAAATCAGTCTGTGTTTCCCCGCGCACAATTAGAGCTCCATAATCAACGGGTAGTGATTTTTCTTTGGCTAGATCTGACGTAATAATAACATACCTCACGCCCAAAAAGGGTCTCACAATCTTGCCGTATTTTTTGACGCTGGCAATAACTTGCTTAGCTTC
>MGEK01000025.1 GCA_001791325.1 Candidatus Uhrbacteria bacterium RIFCSPLOWO2_01_FULL_47_25
TGGCGAGCCAGTGTTTCCATACCTTTCCGCGCTTTGCGCGGCCGAATCAATCGGCAAAATTCCTGAAAGTTTGATTGTGGTGGGCATGGTGGGACTCGAACCCACACGGGATTGCTCCCACGCGATTTTGCCTGCCCGACTTCGCCTTGACTCGTTGATTAAATGATTAAATGCTGGGAGCGGGAGTCGAACCCGCATGGTATTGCTACCGCTGGATTTTGAGTCCAGTGCGTCTGCCAGTTCCGCCATCCCAGCACGCTATCAAATCATTGTTTAAAGTTGTTCCTATCCGTGGCGAAGTCAAGGCGGGCGGGAGTCGTGCGTGTATCCCAATTTCACCACTCGCCCGCCATCTGTGCGGGGTAAATATTCCAATTTCACCACTCCGGCAGAATACCTAATTTAATAGGCGTAATCAATTTATCAAACTAATAAGCTTATTGTCAAAGCTTCTTTTGCGCGATATAATTCCATCCATGCCCGATTTAAAAACAATTCCCATTGGAAGTATTGAACCTAATCCATTTCAGCCGCGCCAAGAATTTCGTGCCGAGGATTTGACGGACTTGGCCAATTCCATCCGTCAGCATGGCATTTTACAGCCGTTGGTAGTGGCGGAACAGCCGAATAGCCGTTTCCGTTTGATTGTCGGTGAGCGGCGCTGGCGTGCCGCCAAACAAGCCGGTTTATCAAATGTGCCGGTCATAGTGCGCACTGCCAGTGACGAAGAACAGCTGGAGCTTGCTCTGGTAGAAAATATCCAGCGTCAAGACTTAAACCCCTTGGAGCGCGCGCGCGGTTATGAACAATTGATGAAACGGTTTGGCCTTACTCAAGATGAAGTAGCTAAAAAAATGGGTAAGAGTCGTTCGGCTGTGGCCAATTCTCTTCGTCTCCTTTCTTTGCCTGAAATGATCCAGAAAGCGATTGGCGAAGGGCGGCTCGCCGAAGGCCACGCCAAAATTATCGCCGGATTAGACAGCCGAGATTTACAAATGCGATTTTTTGAGCGAGTGGTGCAGACCAATGCCTCGGTGCGCGAAACCGAACGAGCGGCTAAAAAAATTCAGACTAAAAAGCATACTGAGCATTCATCCGCCGCTTCATCTAATGATACAATATCCGAATACCGGCAGATTCTGGAGCGGGCTCTTAGCACTAAAGTCGAAATTAATCACCGCAAAGGCACCGGCTCTCTCACTGTTCACTTTTATAGCGAAGAAGAGCTAAGGGAGATAGTTAAGAAGGTAATAGGGAAGGATTAGAAGAATTTTATTTTTCTAATAAGCCAATCAATTAATACCTAATCAGCTACACGCTAATTTCTAATTCCTCGCTCTACACCTCAATCAACACCGGCAAAACCATCGGGCGGCGGCGGGTTTGCGAGAACAGAAACTGCCCGACATCGTTTCTGATTTTGTCTTTGATATAGGCGTCAAAAGCCGGCTGGTTGCGGTCGCTTTCTTTAAAAATAGTTTTGACCTTAGCGCGCACTCTGCTCAACAGTTCCTGATTGTCTTGCATATAGATGAATCCACGCGAAATAATGTCAGGATTGCCGATTAAATGTCCATGTTTTTCGTCAACAGTGGCAATAATCACAAACATACCCTCTTGGGCCATGGCTTGCCGTTCGCGCAAAATAATATGCGAAACATCGCCAACCCCCAGTCCGTCCACGAACACATAATCACTTGACACCTTCTTATCTGTGAGCTTGCCGCTGTCTTTTACAAATTCAATAATTTGCCCGTTGTCCGCCACAAAAATATTTTTTTGCTCAACACCAGCTTCGGCCGCGAGATCGGCATGCTGACGTAACTGAAAATGCTGGCCATGTATGGGAATAAAATATTTTGGCCTAATCAAGCGAAGCAATAATTTTAGGTCTTCCTGTTTGGCGTGCCCGCCGGCGTGCACGTCCATCATCTGATAGTTAACAACCTTTGCGCCGCGACGCGTGAGCGCATCGTGCAGGTAGGCAACAGTGCGTTCATTGCCCGGAATGACGGAAGAAGAAAAGATAATCGTATCCCCCCTTTTTATGCTAACCAACCGGTCATTGTCATTGGCAATGCGCATAAGAGCGGCGTTTTTTTCGCCTTGCGCGCCGGTGCAAATAACAATGATTTTATTATCCGACAGACGCTTAAAGTCTTCCTCTTCCATGATCACTCCCTTTTTGAATTTTAAGTATCCAAGCTGATGGGCAATCTCCACGTTTGATTGTAAACTGCGGCCAACCAATAACACTCGCCGGCCAAGCTTATGAGCAATGTCTAAGATCTGCTGGTGGCGCGTCAAAAGCGAGGAAAAAGTGCCAATAATGATGCGACCTTCGGCCTTAGTAATTATTTGCTCCAGCCCTTCGCCCACTTGCTGTTCGGAAATTTGATAGCCCGGGCTGTGCGCATTAGTGCTGTCAGAGAGCAACACTAGAGCGCCACGATTACCAAGTTCGGCAATGCGGCCGATATCTGCTGGTCGGTCATTGACCGGTGTGTAGTCAAACTTAAAGTCGCCGGTATGGATGATCGTGCCGATGGGTGTGTGGATAGCCAAGCCAAAAGCGTCAGAAATGTTGTGGTTCACGTGGAATGGCTCAACTACAAAATGCTTGCCTACCGGCACTTTTCTCGTTGAATCAATGCGCACAATGTGCAGTTTGGGCGCGCGCGGATATTCCTCTTGCCGTTTCATAATAATGCCGGCGGTCAGGGGTGCGGCATAAAGCGGAGGGTTCCCAAGTTTAGGCATTAAATGGGGGATAGCGCCAATATGGTCATAGTGTCCGTGAGTGATGAAGACGCCGCGAATTCTTTTTTCTTTGCCCCTAAGATAAGACAGGTTTGGAATGATATAATCAACCCCGGGCATGTCTTCATCTGGGAACTGCAAACCCAAATCAACAATGATAATATCATCATTGTATTCATAAATCGTGCAGTTGCGGCCAATCTCTTCCAATCCGCCGATGGGAATAATCCGCAGAGTATTGCGGGCCGATGGCTGCGTGGTTGGCTCTGGCGCGTGCCTTTCGCCGCGGCGGGCGCCACGCGGCGCATGGTGTCTTGGTGAACGATTTATAGTTGTTGATGTTGGCCTGTTCTTGCCTTCTCTTTCTTCGTGCCCAGCTTGCTCCCGTCTCTGTCGCGTTCGGTATCGTGTGATATGTAGTGTCATTTAGTTGTACCGCGTCGTACGGCGATATTATTATCTGCCGCAGACGGCAATGATTATTAATTGATTAAGTATTAGTTGAAAAACATTCCTTTTACAAAGGATAAATCTTTTGTAAAAAGATGTAAGTTCAGTTTATTATTACTATATTAGTAGGCAAAAATTTAGTCTTGAAAATGAATCCCGCACCATGCAGGATACCTTCCACCCGAGGCGGATGAATAGTCTCACACGACTTGTTTCAGCACGCCGCGTGAATTTTATTATGATTTTTTAATAAATTAAATTACAATTACTTTATCCCGTACCTTCCAGAGTACCCCCGCCGTGGCGGGGTCGTGCCGCAAGGATAAACGGAAACTATAAATCCTTATTCTTGAGTGGTTTAATACTCCCGCCGTGGCGGGATGAAGGTGCGGGATTTATTTCGTAGAAATTACAAAATTAGAAATCTGATCCACCTTACTTTCGTCGGCCCTCAAAATACAGCCATTCCAACCCTATATTGTATTGACTTTATTATATTAGTACATTATGACAAAAAAGTCAATTCATAGAAAACATTCATAGAAAACTGCCGTAAGAGGGCGGGTGCCGCTATGCATAATGATGCCCTGTTATTATTTGGCTGGAGCCATCAGTTATTATTATATTGAGGGTTAAGACGGCGCGGTCAAGCATTTTTTCCATGATTGGGATTTCTGCTTTTGAAAATTTTTGCAAAACAAAATTTTCGGTTGATGGTATCGCTTTATTCTCGCGCGATTCAATGCCGAGACGTAGGCGCACAAAACTCTTTGTGCCGAGCGTGTTGATAATTGATTCTACGCCATGATGGCCGGCCGCGGAGGAGTCTTTGCTAATGCGGATTGTGCCGAGCGGCAAATCAGTATCATCATGTACTAGAATAAGATTTTCTGCTGGAATTCTATAAAAACTTATAACCACAGCAATGGCAGGGCCTGATTCATTCATATATGTGCCAAGGTCGGGTGTAACGATAATAGCTTGTAGCTTGTAGCTTGTAGCTTGTAGTTTTGTCGGAGCTACGTGAAAGGCCCGGCCGGAAAATCCCTGAACGTTTATCGGTTGAGTGTCGTGTTGGGAAAGCCAGCGCTCTACCGCCACGCGACCGAGATTATGACGCGTGCCATCGTATTCTGGAGAAGGATTGCCGAGGCTGGCAATAAGATACATAGAATCTCTAATTTCTAATCTTTAATTTCTAAACAAGCTCTAATATCTAAATCACAAATATCAACGGTTTGGAGCATTGTCTCCCTGCGGGAGATGTCCCGTAGGGACAGAATTTCGAGCTTAGTCATTGTTTACCCCGTTAGAAATATAATCAATGTTTACCATGAGGGGAATAAGGTTGTTTTGCATAAAGTACATATGAGATATGATATATTGTGGTTTAATTTCTAACGGGGTTTAGAGATTAGGATTTATGATTTCGAATTTACTTTACTGTTCTTTTCCGTCTTGTCTTCAGGGTAATAGCAATCGGCGTTCCCGTAAAGCCAAAATGTTCGCGCAGGCGATTTTCCAGAAATTTTAGATACGATGGGTGCAGTTCGCCCAAGGCCGTCACTTCAAAACGAGGGGGTTCTGCATGGACTTGCTTCAAGGATAGAATTTTAGGGTGACGCACGCCGCCGGCTTTCGTCGGACGATGTTTTTTGACAACAATTTTTAGAAAGTTCATTAAGTCCTCTTCGCTCATACTCATTTGACCGGAAGTTTTAGCGCCAAGAGCAAGCTCCAGCATTTCTTTTAGGCGCTGATTTTTCTTGGCGGAAATAAAAATAATCGGCACCCAATCTAATCCCGGCAGGAGATCGCGCAGATGTCTGGTGACAATTTTCATGGTTTGCGCGGTTTTGTCGGCAATTAAATCCCATTTATTTATAGCCAAAATCAAGCCCTTGCCATGATCTACGATATACCTTGCTAATTTTTGATCTTGGATTGTCGGTCCACGCAGAGCATCAATGACCAGTATCACCACGTCGGCGCGGCCAACTGTATTTAACGAAGCGCTGACACCCTGTCGTTCTACGCCGGCATCAACGTGGGATTTGCGCCTAATACCAGCTGTGTCAATTAATAGCAGTTCTTGTTCGGCAAAGGTGAAAGGAATATCTTGCGGCTCTCGGGTGGTATGAGGAATAGGACTAACAATGACTCGCTCCTCTTGAAGCAGGGCGTTTAGTAAAGTTGATTTGCCGCTATTTGGCTGGCCGAGAATGGCTAGAGTAATGGGCCTTTCGGCGTCCTTGCTCGTTTTGATTTTTGATGTATGATCTTGTTTTTTTAAAATCGTTACTATAAGGTCCAGCAGATCACCAGTGCCGCGTCCGTTGGTGGCCGAAACAGGCTGGGGCTCGCCAAGACCAAGTTTGTAAAACTCCGATACCGCCGTCGCACGAGCACTGTTGTCTACCTTATTAACAACGATGATCGTCGTTTTTTTGCCCCTTAATACTTCAGCCCAGCGCTTGTCTTGAGGGAGCGCTCCGTCATGAGCGTTAGTTACCAGTAATACAAGAGAAGCTTCTTTAATCGCCCGTTCAGTTTGGGCCGTAATGAGCTGACTAAGGTCTGCTATTTCCTGTGGCGGTTTGGTCGGAGATTTTGGTTTTTTGGGTTTATGAGAGGGAGCTTCCACTCCTCCAGTATCTACCAGAATGAATGGCAGGCCGCGCCATTCGCAAACATTTTCTTTGCGATCACGCGTGGTGCCAGGAATTGATGATACTAAAGCGGCCCGGCGTTCAATCAGCCGATTAAAAAGAGTTGATTTACCGACGTTTATTCTGCCTACCAGCACCACTTTTGGCGGGCCTTGTCCAAAATCGGCGGGCATACCCCGTTAGAAGTCCTGCCCATCTGCTTGCCGGCAAGGCAGGTTCGGCAAGCAATCCTGGGAAGATAAAATTCTCTGAAGAATTTTATCTTCTGCGGCACTGATAGTGTGTAACTGATTAGTAAATTGGCTCATAGTTATAAAGTATTGATAATCATCCTAAGTCAGACTTTAAACTGGGCATGTTGTTAATTGTAAGTTTGCGGACGCGAGCTGGTTACGGCAGTGGCGCTGTCCGCACCGATGATGATAATGAAATCTGCGTTGCCTTGCGGAGTTGGCGCTGCAGGCAATTCGCCAACCACCGGATCAATAGTAGCGGCGCTAGGAGCTAGCCAACTAGGGACAGCGGAAGCCACCTTAGCGTTAAAGAGAACGCGTACGGTGGCCAGCGATGATGGCTTGGCGCCATTGGTCAAATCATAGACTGTGGTTTCATTTACCGGACGGTTTTCGGCGTTGCGCACATTGGTTACGGTAAATCCAAGACGTTCAAGTTTTTCAGCGGCCTCAGCCGCCAGTCCGGGTAGAGTAGTGCCGTTTTGCACCTCAATACGTGCCGGTTCAAGCGCCGCCTCTGGCTCTGAAAAAATATTTTGAGCTAAACGCTGCATGAGTCCGAAGTCGCCGCCTTTTGGCTGAAGCAAGTAGGCGCCATTCTCTCCAATGACTGGCACCAGTAAGCCCTCAGGGTTCGCGTCTAATGATGTACGAACGATTCTTTCAGCATTGATCTTGCTGGTCAAACTGTACAAAGTGATAATTTCCCACGGCTCCATATTAGTCTGGAGATTTTCTCCAAGCCCTTCTGCCAATCTGTTGAGAGTCAGAGGGTTTAAGAGAACTTTTGAAGAGAAAATACGGTCTTTGATAGCCAGCAGGACTTTTTGTTGACGTTTAGCTCGGGCAAAATCAGATCCTTCGTTATTGTCCCCATGTCGCGAGCGGGCAAATTGCAGGGCTCGTTCGCCAGCCAGCCATTGCCAGCCGGCCGTGAAGGAAACGGTTTGTACTTTTTCGTCCATAGTGGGGAATGATCTGTCAGTAAACGAACGTTCAATCATCACATAAACGCCACTTAGTTCATCAATCACTTTTTTAAATCCATTAAAATCAATAACTGCGTAGTAGGGAATTTTAATACCCAAGACAGTACTAAATGTTTGGGCGGCAAATGTTCCGCCCTGCTCATTCATTTGAGTTTCTCCTATGGAGTAAGCTTCATTGATTCTCCGCCAGCTACCGTCAGGATAAGGAACGGAGAGATCGCGCGGAATAGACATAAGAGCCGCTCGCCCCGTGGATGGTTGAACGCTTGCTACGATGATTGTGTCCGTTAGATAAGGGCCGTCGTGTCCAGGCCCGCCAATGCCAAGCAAGAGGATGTTTATCCGGTCAGAGTCTTGGCCGATAAGCTCACGGTCGCGGCTGAATGTCAGGTGTTTCAATTGTTCCCAAAAGCCTTTAACTCCGAAGTTTTGCGACAGCTTCACTCCCGGTATGACTATATTCGTGACAAAGAGCGTGCCAATAGCGATACTAATAAAGACAGCCACAATCACGCCGCGATGCCTCTGTCGCGGCTTAGTAATGGCCTGAGGCCCAATAGGCGTCTCAGGGTTTAACAAATTAATTTTTGGCTGTGTCATTATAGTTCACCCGTTAGAAGGTCTGTCCAGCCCCGCCACGGCGGGGCTGATAAGACTAAAGCCGGGATATATAATTTTATAGATACGTTGACGATAAAATGATGGTTATACTAATGAAGATGGCCTTCTAACGGGGTAAAGTTGCAAATTCATTTCTGTAGTATATAATACGGAAGCTTGGGTCGCAACCCTATTCATTAGTATGGGGGCTCGTAGCTCAGTTGGTTACCCCGCCAGAATGACGCTGTCGGGCTGGCCGCCCGAACGACTGACGCGTTCAGTCGGGCGAGGAGCGCGCAATTATCATATAATATAATATGAAATTTGTAGTTTATGTTTTGGCTGATAATAATGGTAAACTGTATAAGGGTGTCACTAATAATTTGGAACGAAGAATGCGAGAGCATATTCACGGTAGAACAAAAACAACACGCGCCATGCATGGTTTAACTGTGGTATATAAGGAAGAATATGAATCTTTCAGTGAGGCAAGAGCGCGGGAAGTCTATTTTAAAACTGCCGCAGGGAGAAGGTTCTTGAAAAAATTATGGGCACATAGCTCAGTTGGTTAGAGCGCTGTCCTCACACGACAGAGGTCCCTGGTTCAAGTCCAGGTGTGCCCACCAAAAAAGTGCGGGGCGAGCACGACAGAGGTCCCTGGTTCAAGTCCAGGTGCGTCCATAGAGAAAGGTGCGGGGTCGAGCCCATGAGGGTGGGGGGTGGAAATTACCCGCCCGACCGAACGGGGTTCGGCCGTTCGGGCGGGGAGCTTCTCGTTTACACCGAGGAGGTCGCCTCGCAGTGGCGGGGCATTGTCCACCAAATGGTGCGGGGTGAGAAAGGGTCAGAGGTTTCAGCCCAAGGCTTGAACCCGAGGCTTATCAGCCTTGGACTGAGATCCGCCTCTAGAGGACGAATTCTCTAGAGCCCGCCAAACAGGAAATTACAAGAAAAATATAAGGATGGCCGTATCGGAAAAGTTATCAAAAAACGCTTAGCGTGTCAGTTAACGAATTATTTAGATAAATTTTATGAAGAATAAAATAAAAGTGGGAATTATTTTTGGCGGAAAATCGGCAGAGCACGAAATTTCTTTGTTGTCCGCCAAAAATGTTGCCGAAGCCATTGACCAAGACAAATATGAAGTAGTGCTTATTGCTATAGACAAAAATGGCAAATGGTTTTTGGGTGATAGTTCCAAACTTTTTCTTAATAGCGATGATCCAAAGCTGATTAAACTCAATAATGCGGCGAGCCAGAGCATGGCGCTTGTTCCGCAAAGCGAGGGGAAAATCATCAACCTTGACACGTGCCAGTCGGACAAATTTATAGATGTAGCGTTTCCGATACTCCATGGCCCATTTGGAGAAGACGGAACGATACAAGGTTTGCTGAAGCTCGCCAACATTCCTTTTGTCGGAGCGAGCGTTCTAGGTTCGGCAGTGGGCATGGATAAGGACGTGGCAAAGCGTTTGCTCAGAGACGCAGAGATACCCATAGCGAAATTTTTGATGGCCAAAGAGAGTAGTACCCCTACTTATGAAGAAGTCGTCAAAAATTTAGGAGTGCCATTTTTCGTCAAGCCAGCAAATCTCGGTTCATCAGTTGGAGTAAGTAAGGTTAAAGATGAAAAAGATTTTGCCAAGGCAGTTCAAGAGGCGTTTGTTTATGACAGAAAAATTATTATTGAAGAAAATATCTCGGGACGAGAGATTGAATGTTCCGTTCTTGGGAATGACGACCCGATAGCTTCTCTACCAGGAGAAGTTGTTTGTAAACACGACTTTTATTCTTATGAAGCAAAATATATAGATGAATACGGCGCGGCCCTTGAAATTCCAGCGAAATTACCGCCTGAATTGGTAAAAAAGATCCAAGCTCTCGCGGTCAAAACTTTCAAAACTCTAGCCTGTGAAGGAATGGGTCGTGTTGATTTCTTCCTGAAAAAAAATGGGGACGTTCTAGTCAATGAAATTAACACCATTCCGGGATTTACTTCAATCAGCATGTATCCAAAATTATGGGAAGCAAGCGGCATTTCTTATACCGAACTCATAGACCGCTTAATCCAATTGGCGCTGGAGAGATTTGAGAAAGAACAAAAATTAAAAACCTCATACGAAAAGGAAAATTAAGACGATATTTTGGAATCCGAAGTTGAAGTTTTAGAAATTGGCGGTGGCGGCAAAGCGAGGGCGCGGCAGAAGAGGGGTTAAGAGGTCATAATTTATCACCATTGTCCACGGGGTAAGTTTAAGTATAGTCATATTGTTTAAGTTAGGTATAGGTATATAATATAGTCAGGAATACTAGATTATCATTAATTGGCACATAAACATATTAAGAAATCAACGCAAATTATTATCGCGGCTGTGGCAGTGGTGTTTATATTGATGATTTGGAGCGCTTATTATCAGCAACGGGCTATAGAAGGTGGCAGGCAACCAGCGGTCAATACGGCCGGCCCGATACAGATAGGAGCTATTATTCCGTTGAGTGGAGACGTGGCGGCTGTCGGTATGCCTATTAAGAAAGCAGCCGAGCTTGCTCTGGAGGAAATAAATAAAAGTGGAGGCATTAATGGACGTCAGTTGAGGCTTAATATTCGTGATGGTCGTTGCGATGCTCGCGAAGCTGTCAATGCCGCAGAGACGCTAATCACGATTGATCACGTGCCAATAATTTTTACCGGTGGTTGTTCCAGTGAAACATTGGCGGTGGCGCCACTTGCCGAAAGGTCTCGGGTTATTCTTTTTTCTCCTTCTGCCACAAGTCCAGAAATAACCAATGCCGGAGAGTACGTTTTTCGGAATGCGCCTTCAGATGCTTCACAAGGGCGGCTCTTGGCAGAGGCGGCATTTGCCCGTGGTTACCAAAAAGTCGGCGTACTTCAGGAACAGACTGATTACGCCGTTGGCATTAGTATAATATTCAGTGCTCGTCTTAAAGAGTTGGGAGGCTCTGTGCAGGTAGAGACCTATCGGTCCGATGCTGTTAATGTTCGGGACGAGTTAGCCAATTTAAAAAATGTCGGTATTGACGCCCTGCTTTTTGTCGTGCAATCGCCGGCCAAGGCTGACTTAATTTTGAATCAATTGCATGAGAGTGAATGGCATTTGCCGCTATTAACAAATGATGTGTCTTTAGGGGCGAGTAGTTTTATGGATGAGCGGTATGCGGACACAACAGAGGGCTTGATCGCCGCTAATCTCGGAGTCAATGAAAAAAATCCTCTTTATCAAGAGTTTCTCAAAAAATATCGCGAAGCGTATGGCGAAGAAGTTACTTTTCCTCTTTATGCCGCCTTGAGTTATGACGCCATTTATTTGCTGCGTGATGCTATTTTGAAAAATGGGCTAAACCCAGAAAATATCCGAGCCTATCTTATGTCGGTTAAAGACCGTCCGGGAGCGGGTGGAACTTTAACTTTTGACAAAAACGGCGATCCCGTTGCCGGACATGTCTTAAAGCAAATAGTCAATGGCAAGCTGGTAGAAGCAGAAGTGAAGCCAAAGAGTTAATTTAGTGCGATTGATCATTTAATCTCTCGCCCTCTTGAGGGTTAGTAAGAGTTAGCACCACTCAGCACTCGTTGCCCGCCTTGTATTGACGAGCGGGCTTTTTCCCTGTACTATAGATAGCCGTTATGCTTAACCAGGTAATTGTCATTATTTCGCACACCAAACATTGTGACCATAAATATCTCCCCATCTGGGTCAGCGGAAAAGGTTTCACCCAAAACTTGCTCTGGAGAAATCCGTCTGCCGGACAGTCTGAGTAGCTGATTGAATATGCCCGTTAATAAAAGTCTCCGTACCTGGCGTCATTTACTTTTAGACTTAGGAGAGTTCATTGTTGAGCTCGTTAAGGTCGTTTTGATATCACTTGTCATTATTTTGCCTGTTCGTTACTATCTTGTTCAGCCATTTTACGTCAAAGGGGCATCAATGGAGCCAACATTTTTAGATCATGAGTATCTCTTGATTGATGAAATTTCATATCGTTTTGAAAAGCCCAACCGGGGAGAAGTAGTTGTATTTCGTTATCCTCGTGATCCGCGCCAGTTTTTTATCAAACGCATTATCGGTCTGCCCGGAGAAACAGTACACATTAAAAATGGTTATATTTCCACAACCCCCGCAGGATCATCAGAAGAGCAAGTAATAAATGAGCCATATTTGGGATCAGAAATTGTGACCAATGGGGAGCTTTCAGTTACCGTGCCGGCAGGTTATTATTTCTTAATGGGCGATAATCGCAACGCCAGTCTGGATTCGCGCAATTTTGGGCCAGTAGCTGAACGTTATATTGTGGGGAGGGTCTGGCTTCGGGCTTGGCCATTTGACCGATGGATGACCTTTGGATATAGTGACGGCTCTATGGTTTCTTATTATGAGAAAAAAGACTAACATTTCAACTATTCTTATACAAAAAGCTGTAAAAAAAACTAGGCCAACAGCCTCGTTAAAGTCATCATCTACCGTGACGCAAGGCCCCGTTTCTACGGCACCACATGAGGCAGGACAAGTAACAAAAACCCGCACCCCCAAACAATTACAGTCATTGCGCGGCATGCGCGATATCTTGCCGTCAGAACAATCTTACTGGCAGTTTTTAAAAGAGAAGTGCCTTCGCCTATCTGAAGAGTATGGTTTTGAGCGGATAGATGTGCCGGTTTTGGAAGCAGCCAGCTTATTTGAGCGCGCCATTGGCAAGGTTACTGACATTGTTGAGAAGGAAATGTTTACTTTTCCTGATCGTGGAGGAGATTCAGTAACTTTGCGTCCAGAGTTTACCGCCGGCGCCGCCCGTGCTTACCTGGAGCACGGTTTTATGAACCAGCCCCAGCCGGTGAAATGGTATTATGAGGGGTCGGTTTATCGTTATCAGCGGCCGCAGTACGGACGGCAGAGAGAGTTTCATCAATGGGGTTTTGAAATTTTTGGCGATGCCCACCCGGTCATTGACGCGTCGCTCATGATGCTGGCTGCTAACCTTTACGCTGATTTGGGCTTGCCTGTTACTTTGCAATTGAATTCCGTTGGCGATGTTGTTTGTCGTGCGGCCTACGAGAAAGTTTTGCTTGATTATTATCGTTCACACCGACGCGATCTTTGCGAGGATTGCATTCAAAGGACTCACCGCAATCCTCTCAGACTTCTTGATTGTAAACAAGAACAATGCCAGCCAATTAAGGCAGAAGCGCCGCAGTTCGTTGACCATCTTTGTGAGGCGTGTCGTGACCATCTGATGAAGATTCTTGAGTATTTAGACGAATTGGATATTTCTTATGTATTGAACCCTTATTTGGTGCGCGGTTTGGATTACTATACAAGAACAGTTTTTGAAGTATGGTCACAAGATGATGAGATGGGGCGTACGGCCTTGGCTGGTGGCGGACGTTATGATCGTCTGTTGGAAACATTGGGCGGACGACCAACGCCAGCTTGTGGTCTGTCCATCGGTATGGAGGTGGCCATAATAAAAATGAAAGAGAGCAATATAGAGGTGCCGGTTCCGTCGCGTCCGGCTGTGTTTATTGCCCAACTGGGCGAGCCTGCCAAGCGCAAGGCCATTCGTCTCTTTGAAGAGTTGCGTCGCAGCGGCGTTAAGGTCGCTGCCAGTTTTTCTAAAGATGGATTAAAGGCGCAAATGGATGCGGCGGATAAATTAGGCGTTCGTTATGCTGTCATTTTGGGACAAAAGGAAATTATGGACGGCACCATTATTATTCGCGATATGGAGGCCGGTATCCAAGAAATATACGATTTCAAAAAAATTATACCCGAGATCCACAAAAAATTAGAAGTCAAATCGGTGGTTCATCAAAAGGCCGCTGATTATATTTCAGACAAGCAAGCGGATTAGTGCGGGATAAATCTCGCGTTTAACTATATGCAATCTCATTAAATTGGGTTGTTTTTTGTGCGGACGTATATAGTCAAAAATTGACGGTCGTCAATTTTTGACTATATAACATATAAAGAGGTTGTAACAAAGGGCTGCGCATTATCACTGGGCCATAGTTGTAAACTATTAGCATAGCCACGGAAGATTCTGATTTGACGATATTATTGTTTATTTGTTAGAATAATTTACAAATAACAAATTATCCCCGACTATTTAGGCTGAATAATGGCTGTATTCGCATGTGCGTGAAGTAAGGGGTATGCGATTTTTTAGAAAGTGAGGTGAATTAATGGTTGAGCTAAAGCGAAAAAAAGGAGAAACGTTTGAGAGTTTTTTTCGGCGTTTTAATAAGCGTTTGCAGCAGAGCGGGCGTTTGTTTCAGGCGCGCAAAGTGCGTTTTTTTGAGCGGCCTAAAAGTAAAACACGCCTTAAGGAAGCGGCCTCTCGCCGGGCAGAACTTCGCGCCAAAAGAGAATATTTAAAGCGCATTGGCAAACTCCCCGAAGAGGAATTGCGCCGTAGTTCAAACTGACGTTCCCTATTAGAATAATCTCTAATATCTAATTTCTAAACAATGACTAAGCTCAAAATCCTTGCCCCGCCGAGCGGGGCAGGCCAATGTTTCAAACCGTTGATATTTGTGATTTAGATATTATCTCCTTTCGGGAGATGTCCCGCAGGGACATGATTTGTTTAGAAATTAGATATTAGTGCTTAGAAATTACTGATAGTGGGGGCATTATGTTGATTAAACACATAGAAGAAGATTTTATCCGGGCCATGAAAGAGCACGATGTTGGCCGCGTTAAAGTGCTTCGCCTACTGAAGGCCGCTATTGGCAAGGCAGTCATTGCCGCGCGCACAAGTGTGAAGCAAGAGCTTGATGAGTCTGACGTGGAGTCGGTGGTACGTCAAGAGATAAAAAAGACAAAAGACGCGTTGGTGGATTTTTCTCGCGCCGCGAGACGCGATCTTGAAGAGGAAGCCAAAGCCGAGATTGGAATTTTGTCTGGCTATTTGCCCAAGGGAATGGAACCATCAGAACTTAAATCACTGGTGGCTGAGATGGTAACTAAGCTTAAGGCGGAAGGTGTGGCAGAGTTCGGTAAGGTGATGGGTAGGGTGATGAAAGAAGTTAAAGGAAGGGCGGATGGTGAAACCGTAGCCGAAGCAGTGCGCGAAGCGCTGGAGTCTAAGTGAGAATATTGAATTTAGAATATAGGTTATGAGAATCGTTTTCAATCAACCATCAATTCCTATATTCAATATTCAATATTCCATCATATAGTATGCCTCGGTATTTTAAAAAATTCAGCGATAAAAACAAGAAGGCGGCCTCGTTCTTTTTTGGTGCTTTATTTAGTTTAGCGCTATTTTTTGTTTTATCGGTGCTGATTAGTTTTCCTGTTTTAGCGCAGGTGGATTATGGCACGACCCTTGGTTCAGAGTTTGGATTAGGAACGGGGACTGACGTGAGGATGGTTATTATTAATATAATCAAGGTTCTCCTCACCTTTCTTGGTTTAGTGGCCGTAACAATCGTCCTTTACGGCGGGTATCTATGGATGACGGCGGCGGGCAATGAGCAGCGCATTGAACTCGCCAAGCAGGTTTTGAAAAACGGTCTTATCGGACTCGTCATAATACTCGCGGCGTACGCTATCGTGGCTTTCATCATTAGTTATTTCCTTGGGGCGATCAATAGAGGCGGCGGTGGCGGACCGGGACCAGGGCCTTGCACCAACTGTTCGGCGCTAGGAGGCGGGATTATTGAAGATCATTATCCTGACCGCAACCAACGCGGCGTGCCGCGTAATGTCCATATCAGCATTACCTTTAAAGAACCGATTTTAGTCGTGCCGAATAGCGATACTGATGCGGCGAAATCTTTAATTATGAATGCGACACAGGATCCAGGCACCGGTATTTGGTCTGGAGACATTGTTCCTAATTATCCACCCCCTCCTCCAATTTTCCTTTTGGAGAAAGTCGATGATAACAATCGGGTTGAGCCAAACAGCCAAGTTCAAATGGCAGCTATGACCAATGCGCAAAAAAAGACGTTTACGTTCTATCCAGTTGGCCTTCTGGGCAATGCGGACAAAGAAACGCATTATCGGGCGACTGTTAAGGGTGGCGCTAATGGGTTGACCAAAGAGTTGGGAGCGCAAAGAACATCAGCCATGGGCGGTGATTATACGTGGGATTTTTGGGTATCAACAGAAATTGATACGACGCCGCCACAAATAGTGGATGTGGTTCCCGGCCAAGGCGAAACAGTGGCGCGCAATACTTCGGTGATCGTCACTTTTAGTGAGGCCATAGACCCCATGAGTTTAGTGGTTGATCCAGCGACCAACGTTGGCGAGACCATTACTTTTAATCAAACAAATCCTGTCGGAGCGGTGGCCGGAGTTTACGACATAATAAACGGATACAGAACTGTTACTTTTCACACCAATACTAAATGCGGAGTTAATTCCTGCGGTCAAGACATTTTCTGTTTCAATAGCAATGCCACCGTTGATAGTTTAGTTAAATCCGCCACTCTTCTCTCAGCCGGCCTTCCGACATGCGATACCAGCGCTTCAGTTAATGCCGCCTTGCTCGCGCAGGGCAACCCCTCGCTGGCTTGCACTAATCCAGCCGGCAGTTCTTCTTTCTTTGATGGCATAGTTGATATGTCCGGCAATTCTCTTGATGGAGACAAAACTAAAGGCAAAGCCGAAGGGCCACCTGACGATAATTACCCTTGGACATTTAATACCGATGATACAATCGTCAAGAACGGGCCAAAAATTGTGGATATAAAACCAACGAATGAGGAGGCCGGCGTTAGCTTGGTTGATCCGGCCAAAGGGACATTCAACCGTCGTCTGCTGCGCTTTACGACAGATGATTTTAGATTCTATGAAAATGCCACTCGCTTTAATCCAATTTGGGCTCGGCAATCAATTACTTATCAATGTGGGGTAAGTGGCGAGGTCTGTATGCCATATAAACGTTCAGTTTGTTTTGGCGGAGGACGGGACGGACAGGGTTGCAGTGCGGACAGTGATTGTAGTGGCGGAGCATGCAGATCAGAAAGAAAGTGTGATGGGGGAAGTAATGTTGGGGCTTACTGTCAAAATAACAGCGATTGCCCGGGGAGTGTTTGCCCCGTGTCTAGTTGTTCAGCTCCGCCACCGGGCGAAGAGAGAAATGATTGTGGGCGGTCAATCGCCGAACTTAATCATGACACTTTTATTGAAGATAAGTTGTATGAACCTAGAATTGGCTCCACTGTTTTGGATATTTATCAAAATTGTTTCCAGCCAAGTTACGGTCCATATATTTGCCAGGGCGGAAGCAATGATGGTCAATCATGCTCTGTGCCGCCATCATCGGACACTGCCTGCACTAGTGGTGGCGGCTCTTGCGTTCCTTCGGTAAATAACTTGGGTGAAACAGTAAAAGACGTAGACACTCCATAATTATATGACCATGCCAGCCATCATCATTTTCTTCCTCGTAATTGTTGTTGGCTTAGTGCTTACGTTTTTGGGCTGGCGCAAATGGCGCACGATTGATTCATTAAATCCCGTGCCATCTTCACCCAAGCTATTTATCATTGGTTTAGTATTGATGGTGATTGGCGTTGTGGGAGTCGGCATAATTTTACTAAAGAAGGGAGTTTTTATACCGGAAGGCAAACGGACTCCAAAAGTAGAAGCGCCCAAACCATTTTCGGTGATTGCCTCAAGCCCAGCTGACGGAGTAACCGCTCCGCGCAACGCCATTGTCCAGATATTTTTTAATCGGGCGGTTAATCCCGCCGATGTTTTTATTCGTGTGAGCCGCAAGGACAGCGAAAGTGCCCTACAACCAGTCCCCGGGTCTATAGTAGTTGTTAACGAGCCAGACGGCGGCAGTTCAGAAGTAAAAAGCAGTATGGTATGGCGCACGCTCTTGCCCTGTGGCGAGGCGGCCAAGAGGGAAAATTGTCTTGAGGAATCAAAACAATATGTAGTTGAATTAGAAGGGAAAAGAATTTATTCTCTAAAAGGGGACGAGACACTAAACTGTGGCGATAAAGGTATTTGCACATTTACCTTTGCGACGACGAAAGAAATTGACAAATCCGCGCCCAAGGTCAAATTTAGCGATAACTTATCACTACCGGCGAGTAAGGAGGCTAAAGTTTTTTTGAGCGCCGAAGATGATTCCGGCGTTGCCTATAGTCGGTTAACCCTTGATCACATGCAAAGCAAATCAAAATATTTGGGGTTGGCCATTGGCGCGTCCAGTCAGCAAAAACCAATTACCATTGACGTCGCTGATATCACTACACCATCGCATCATTTTATTACGGCGGAGGTTTTTGATATAGCCGGCTATCGTCAAGAAGTTACAACTGTTGCCGGTTTTTATCAAAATCACTGCTTCAACGAAAAGCAGGACGAAAGCGAAGTTGGCGAGGATTGCGGAGGACCAGATTGTGAAGCATGCCAAGCGCCAAGAGAAGAGAAACCACCCCGCTAGTGGAATTTCTAAATCCTAAGCACTAATTTCTAAACAAATTCTAATATCTAAATCATAAACAATATGGGTTTGAAACATTGGAATTTGGAAATTAATTATTGTTTAGAGATTAGATATTAGAGATTAGTATTTATAATTTATGCTTCGGCGTTTGAGAAAATTTAGCAGAAAGTACAAGGGAGTAACCCTGTTCTTTGTTGGCATCATGTTTAGTTTGGGTATTTTAGCATTGCCACTTATCATTTTTGCAGCGCCGGCTGACACATTTGGACTAACCGGTCTGGCTAATGAATTTGGTCTTGGTACGAGCACGGACATTCGCGGGGCTATCATCAATGTCGTAAAGTACTTGTTGACCTTTCTTGGGTTGGTGGCGGTCGTAGTGATGCTGTATGGAGGTTTTGTGTGGATGACTTCAGCCGGCAACGCTCAACAAATTGAAAAAGCCAAGAAAATTTTAATCAATGGTTTTATTGGCCTCATAATAATTCTTTCGGCATACGCCATCGTCAGTTTCATTATTTTTCAATTTAATAAAGCAGTGGCACCGCCCGGCGAAGAGCCGTGTCAAGTGACCGACTCGCCAGTGTGCACGGCCGACAGGGGTTGCGCTGGAACGCGGGTGTGCCAGGATCCGGACGGCGACGGTTCCGGTACCTGGGGTTCGTGCGTGAAACATGATCCTTTGTGCCCCTACCCGACAGAGCTTAATGTCAGCAGATACTCTCCGCCCGCTCCGCCGTTTAAAGCGCCACGCAATAGTGTCGTTGACATAACTTTTAATCAGCCTGTTGACGATACCACTCCTACCTATGGCGCGGCGCCCAATAACGTGCGCGTGACAGATTCAACTGGAGCGGTGGCGGCTGGAACATTGAATACCACGATTGACGGTGGTAGGCGATACATAAGATTTACTCCATCAGCTAATTGCGAAGCGCCTAACGATAATTTGCTTTGTTTTGCCGAGGGCCTCTATACAATCACTCTTGACGCTGGGGGCGTGAAAAGCAAGGCGCCCGCTAGCTTACCCTTAACTTGCCCTCCAGGACGACCTTGCACAGCCACTTTTGAGATTGGCAATTTTATTGACGAAAGCGACCCATCCGTAAATATAACCCAACCGTTTAACGCCGCGCCGATTGGACCTCCGCCAGTAATGTTTGAGGCCAGAGGCAATGACGATAATGGAATTTCTCAAATAGAGTTTTTTGATAACGGAACATCTTTGGGGACAGACGCTCCCGCCCAGGTCCCTTATACTCCGTTTACCGGAAATGTTTCCTGGGATACGTCGGCTTTGACTCCCGGCGCAAGAAGAACACTGAAAGCCACCGCCTCTGATTTTGCCGGCAAACAAGCGAGTGAGTCGCGCGACATTATGTTGCGGCCGTCACACTGCTTTAACGGCAGGCAAGATAGCGGTGAAACAGGCCTTGATTGTGGCGGCGACCCCGTTGATCTTAACAATTATTGCGGTGGGTGCGCTGGTGATCCCTGTGGGCCACAACCGCCGCAGGCTTGCGTGCCGGATAACACGCTCTGCGCGTCCACAACGGCCTGTGACGCTACTTCTTGCTTGTGTGCCGCCAGACCAGTGATCAGCGCTGTTCAACCTCCAGATGGGGCGCCGGACAATTGGGTAACCATTACCGGAAAAGATTTTGGCGCGAGCCCGGGTGTTTATGGGGCTAATGGAAAAGTGGAGTTTATTGATAGTGCTGGCACAAAAACACTTGCCCGAAAGCCATTAGGTTGCGTAGGGTTTTGGAGCGACACACAAATTATTGTTGAAGTGCCAAACGTGGCCGTGGGGGATTATGCCATTGCGGTTACCACAGCGGCTGGGCTTAGCGACCAAACTGATTTGCCGCCCGGCTCTGCTATTCCCGATTTTATAGTCAACGCCAGAAATTATCCCGGGCTTTGCAGTGTTGATCCAACATCCGGGCATTTGGGCACGACCGTTACTTTTAGCGGTGAAAGATTCAGCACAAACACTGGCCAAGCGCAAGCGCTCTTTGGCGGCAAACCGGGAGTAACTAGGTCATGGGCGAACGCTAGTGTTGAAGCTGATGTGCCTAATATTTTGCCGGCAACCGTCGGCGCGCAAATACAAAACAGCGCCGGGCAGAAAAGCAACCCTGTTAATTTCACCGTCAAATCATCCACTGCTGATCCTCGCGTAGATTTATTAGATCCAAATAATGGGCCGCTGGGCCAGACCATTACTATCTTTGGCGCCAATTTCAGCAATCGCCCGGGCAAGGTTTGGTTTGACGACACCGGTAATGGCGGCGCAAAAGTGCAGGGCGATATACCCGACATTAAAGAATGTAGTGCCAACGGTCTCTGGCGCGACAAGCAGATTATCGTGCGCGTGCCCCAAGGGATCGGCGGCGGCGCGATACCTCGCCAGGTTCCGGTGTACGTAGAGAGAATAAATAAAGACGGCACCAGCACCGAGAGCAATAAAGATAAAAAATTTGAACTGAACAATAATCCGCCAACGCCAGCCCTTTACTGTTTTGACCCTTATGACAACGGACCGGTTGGCACCAAGACGAATATCTTGGGAGAAAATTTGGGAGACAATGCAGGTAATTTTAATGTCATTCAGTTTTCTAACGATAAAAGGGCCAAGGTTTGTCTTAAAGAGCCTTCAAGAGTTTGTAACTCTAGTGCTGAATGCGCAGTACCCCTTGATGTCGGCCCCTGTGCTAGACCGGTAATATGGTCTGACAAAAAAATTGATCAGGTAAGTGTTCCGCCCGGTGCCGAAACTGGTCCGGCGCGGGTGGTTGTTGATGCCACGAGCGCGCCAAAAAGCAATAGTCTCAACTTTACCGTTGGTTCGTGTTCTGTTGATACTGATTGCGGTGATCCCGCAGTCAGTGGCCGTCAGTGTTGCCGTGACCCGCAAACTAATGCAGGAATTTGCCGTCCCAGCGGCAGTTGTTCGGTGATAACCATAAATCCTGGGAGCTATCGTTGGCGCTTTAGCACCGGCAATCCGGCACCGCGCGTGGTGGAATCTCGCGATTGTACCTTATCTACCCAGAGCCCGAGCCCGTGGAAGGAATCAACCGACGCCTGCACCAACGCGGAAATTTCTGTGCGCTTTACCACGGCTTTGGCGCCGTCAGTATGCACAGCTACCAACGCAATTGAAGTACGTTTCTGCGGCGACGATGACCAATGCTTAAACCCCGGGTCACCGCTTGCGCTTCAGCCGCTCAATGCTACCAACTGTTTCACCCTTAGCGACGGCACCCAGGGACTTACTCGTCAGGTTACTGGGGGATTAAATTCAGGCAAGTGGTATCAAGTTACGGCCACCGCAAATGTTACGAGCGATCAAGGCGTGGCTATGGCTAATCCTTATGTTTGGAAATTTAAAACTGGAGCTGGTCCATGCCGCATTGCCTCTGTGTCTTGTCAGCCGTCAAATGTTACTTTGCGAACATTAACTCCTCCCGGAAGTCAGCAAGGATTAACCGCTTCGCTTAGGGCAACCAATTGCAATAGTTTGGTTTGCGATGCCACCAATGCCCCAACATGGAATTCTTCTAATGCCACCGCGGCCACAGTACCCAATGGCCCGGTCTGCGCCAATACGGTTACTGCTGTCGCCGAAGGGCAAGCCAATATCACGGTGCAAGCAACCGAGGGAACGCCCGGCATCTGCCGAGTGAATGTTCAATTAGCAGATCTTAATGTAGTTCAGCGCCATCCTGATTGCCAAGCTGCTTGCTTGAATGCCCGCATTGGTGCGACATTTAACATTGATGTTAGTGCGGCGTCAGTGACCGCCGCCAACATTTATATAAACACTTGCAATGATAAAGATTGCTCCGTGCCCGGCCCATTATTTGCCAGCACCCCGTCATTGTCACAGGGCAATCTTAAGGAGTTAAATATCCAGCCCAGCGCTGAGCCTTCGCCAAACCAGTATTATCGCGTCACCATTCAGGGCGGGCCAAGCGGCATCAAGAGTACAACAGCTAAGCCCTTGGGCAACCCCAATAATGGCGATCTTTACCAATGGGTTTTCAAAACTGGCGTCGTGAATTGTGAAGTAAATTCTTTAGGGATTACTCCAAAAGAAGCGACCGTTCGCACCATTGGGGCCAAGCAATCATATCTTTCAGAGCCGCGTTCAGTGGCTGATTCATGCGATCCGCGCGGTCAGTTACTGAATCCATATTATTCTGACTATCTCTGGGAGTCAGGCGATTTGGACATTGGGACAATCACTAATCTTGCTGGCCGCGTGCCGCCGATTCTTACTTGTTCTAATAATCGTTCTAGAGTCTGCGCTAAAGATAGTGATTGCGGTGCTGGCAATACCTGTAATGCTGACCCAGATATTCCAAATAATTTTCAACAGCCAGTGCAAACAGCCACCGCTATTGGTCTAGATCAATCATGCAGTGCCGCTCCTAAGTTCACGTGCACCACGCCGATAACCTCGGCCACGCCAACAAAACAATTTACAGCTTATGCGGCGCCAACGGTAAGCGGTTCGGCTAATTTTACTCTCCAGTGCGGCTTTAGTTCAGGGGGAAGATGCGATTCCAAGAGTTTTATCTCGGCCACAAAGGCCGCTCTGTGTTCCAACGATTTAACCAAGACTTGCGCCAAAGACAGCGACTGCGGTCAAGCGAATAAGTGTTTAATTGGAGATACAAATTGCGACGAAAAATTGAGCGGCGCGGATTTCTTAGCCCTACAAGATAAGCTGGCAGGAGGCGCGGGAACATGCGCCGGATTGGATGTTGATAGAAACGGCACCATTGAGAACGCCGATCTTACTCCATTGAACGCGATGTTTAAAAAATCCTTTAATAGTTTCCCGCAAAATAGCTGTACTAATAATGCCGATACTTCTTCGGAGATGTCATTTGCCGTGACTAATACTATTGGAATGTCATCCGGACAAAATCAGGTAGCCCTATCTCCCGATGGAAAGTTAGCGTTTGTGACGAACGAAGGTTCTAGCACAGTAGAAGTTGTTGACATAGCAACTCAAAAAGTAATTTGGAATGTAGCAACACCCGTTACCCCAATTGGAGTGGCGGCAAGTCCTAAGGGTGACGTTGCTTATGTCACTCAACGCCTCGATGTTGGTCAGGTGGTAGTTATTAACGTGGCGCAACGTAAGCTTGTCGGTCAGCCCATAACTGTTGGGAGTTGGCCGGAGCGAGTGGCTTTTACGCCAGATGGTAAATTCGCCTATGTTACTAACTGTGGTACAACATGTGCTGCCGGAGCTCCTGTTGGCAATACGGTATCGGTTATAGATACCTCTACGCAGACAGTGGTTAAAACCATTACCGGTTTCAATGGTCCGGTTGGGATCGCTATGGTTAGTAAACAGGGGAAGCTTTACGCGTATGTTACTAATCGTGGTAACGGTACTATCGCGAGAATAGATACATCTACCAATGAAATTGTTGGCTCTCCTATTGTTGTGGGGAATCGTCCAAATGCCATAGTCGCCACTCCAGACGGAAAGAGCCTTTATGTAGCAAAAAAATCGTCAGACACCGTTTCTGTTATTGATATTAAATCCGATACAGTTTCTGGCACAATTAGTAAAAACGTTGGTACCAATTCAGAAGGCATTGCGGTGAGTCCAGATGGTAAGTTTGTTTATGTCACTGATATTTCTAACAAGAGCGTATCTATAATAGATACCGCCCTGCAACAGGTCATTGCGACGGCCACTATCATTTATTCGCCACCTCAAGGGCAGGGTCCCTTAGGGGTGGCCGTTGCACCGGACGGGTCGGTTTTCGTTGCTAATCTCAATAGCTATAATCGTGTGACCGTGATTTCGCAGGTTGGCACTTGCACAACTAACGTTGAGTGCAATCAGGGTGCGGCGGCAGCGACGCTATGCGGAGGCGGTGACCCATCAGGAGAGTGCGAATCTTCAGGACCAAATATTAATACTTGTAATAATGATCACGCAGTGCCCTGCCTTGATGATCAAGGGGACCGCAGTGATCGTTTCTGTAAATTTGCGGTCAATAAGGGTGGTTGCTGCGGCGCGCGGCCGTGGGTGGAGGATGTTACGGCCGCTATTTCGCCGCTAGATAGCAGGATTTGCCCCAATAGCGCCTTTGTGGTGACCTTTAACACGACGATGGACTCCGCTTCTATTAATTCTGGTTCAGTACAGATTCAGCGCGCAGACTGGGACGGCAATTGCAATACCTTGACGGACGTGATTGATGAACCAAGATGGTGGCAAAAAGTATGGCGGTTTATCGTCAAGTTATTTACCACTAAAGTTGAAGCACAAGTGCCGGTGTCTGCTTGGTGCAAGGTTGAATCAACTGTGGCCATCCGTCAGGCGCTTGATCCTTTGACCAACTTGTCTATACAAAAAACAACGGCTGTAATTTCACCCAAAGAGCTTTTGGATTCAGCGATTGACTATCGCGTCTTTGTGCGTGGTGAACCGGCTGGGGGCGGTACGGGCGGGGCGATGAGCATAGCCGGCATTCAGACGGGGAGCGACTATACGCAAAATTTCCCAGGTGGCTCTAGTGCTGTTCCACCGCCACCGCCACAATCGCGTCCCGGCATCAGTCCAAGCATCTGCGCCATTGACAGAGTAGAAATCAATATTGATCCGCCACTTTCTCAAGACCAGCAGTCTAATAATCCGCGCACGCTAACGCGGCCGTATGATTTATTTTCATGTTTTGGTGATGACTGCAATTGCAATGCCGCCAGTGGACGCAAGAGTTGTCGGGTTATTGCCGGCGGTCAAGAGGTATCTGAAGACCAACAACCTCGTATATTACCCAGCCCCTTGCCAGCACTTAATGGCAACCAGCACCGCTATGAAGCCAAGGCCGTAACAGTTAATGGTGGCCTGATAGTGGCGAATTATCAGTGGGTGGATAACGATCCGCAAAATGTTCTCGCGGCGGTGGTACCCAGCGGGCCAAACAATGAGGTTCTCACATCAACAGATGAAAACAAAAATGGTTTAGCCAATGTAAAAGTTACGGCTACTTCTGGTACTGGCGCAAACGCGGTTAAGAAAAATCAAACCGTGCCAGTGACAGTGTATCTCTGTTCAAATCCGTGGTCGCAAACATTCCAAGATGGGCCAACTCCAATCCCGCCGGACGCGACAAACTTCAAGACTACCTATTGTCGTGATAGTGGTAAGGCGGACACAACTGCAGACGACCTGCCGAATTTTACTGGTGCGTCACAAGTAATTTCTTGGCCTGTTGGTTCCACGATTCTCAAAGAGTGGATCCTTAAAGATCCTTCTAGCGTTGACGCCGTAGGCATTCGTGTAGTGGAGAACAAACGCCATCTCTCGCCGTCGCAATGGTACAGCGAGCAAAGGTTCCCCAAGGGTTCGCCGCAGGAAATGGTGGTTGACGGCTACCCAGCCGTGCGTGATGGGAGGACAGTATATGTTGGCGCGGGCAATGCGGTCGGGACACCGCCGCCGCCGAATCCGGGGAACGCTCTGCTCTATACCAACATCTACATTCTCTCCCACAATCAAGGTGCGCGCACTGACACGATCAATATCTTTAATCAGCTGGTCAATAACTTAACTTTCAACATTAATAAATTGGACGTAGGGAAATGTCAGCGCATTAGCGATGGCAGTGTATTGCTGGGTAATACAAAAGCTTGCTCAAATGACGCAAGCAGGTCTTGTGCCACTGATAGTGACTGCCTTAACGCGGGAAGCTGTGTAGTCCAGCCTAAGTCTTGTCTGTTAAATGACGATTGTGGGGATGGATATTATTGCAGTAATACAAAATCTGGTATTGCCCGCGATGTTAAGCGCGTGAGCGATACTTTAGATACCTCGTCAATGCTCGCTGATTATCGTTATGGCACACAGTGTCCAAAAGTGACAGTGGGCGCGCCTGGGGATGCCGATTGCAACGGCACGATTAACGCGCAGGATTTATTGCTGGCGCAAGCGTATTGCGGCGGTTCAAGTTGTATCTCTACTATTCCTTACACCGCGGAGTGCAAGGGAGCGGATTATAACCTTAATGGGACTGTTCAGAAAAATGATGTTGATGAGATTCAAAAAATCGTACTCACGCAATGCCAAGGCGGCAAGGGGCTTTACCCCGGTCTTGGCGCCGGCACTTATGTGCAGGGTACTTCCACCAGTCGTTGGCCGTCGTGGGATGATAATCTTGGCAAGGAATTAAATACAAAACTTTCGGTTGATCCCCTGAATTATTTTGTTGGGTGTTCTAACATAGCGGGTTACAACGCTGATACTTGCTGGAATGACACAAACAAACAATATATTTGTCAGGGTCAGCCCGGTCAATGCGGTGTTCAAAGATCCCCCGCCTTTGTTGATAACTATAGAAAATATCCTCCCGCCGTACCCTTCTCTAACGACACAGTATCGCAAGTTTACACTTATACTGGATACGGCACTTGCGCCAAAGATCTGACCCCAGAAAATAGTAGCGACGACCTGCAGTCATGTATTTTGGATACTAATTGTTTTATAGATGGCAAAGATTACGGACCCTGCGAGAGGCGCGGCACAGACTATGCCTTTTGCAGTTTTAGTGAATCGTGCTATACGCCCGCGCCGGCAATACTAAATGAGGCAACGGCCGGACGTCGTTTCTGTCAGGTAACATCGTCCAGCCCAATACTGCCGCCTGCGCCGGGTGGAAGTTGCTTAGTCGGGCAGGCAATACTGCCTCCCCCCCCACCCCCGCCGACTCAACAGATGACTGTAGTCATTGTTGAAGGGTCTGGTAATGTACTAATTGAAGCATCTCCCGGTGAGACTTGTCCCACAATTTGTACCGTTTCAGCCTTGCCAGGCAAGGTCATAAAATTAACAGCCACGCCGACAAACTCCGGCAATGCGGTTAAATGGACTGAAGGCCCGTGCAAGGGCAGCGCTAATCCAGTCTGCACTTTTGTAATGCCCTCATCAGCGGTCAATGTAAAAGTTGAATTCAAGCCACCACCCGTCACTATTAATAGCTTTTCTGTACATACCCTGCCAAGCGGTTCATATGCCAATTCAACTACAATTATTCAAGGAGTTGAATCCGCCGAGCTGTCTTGGAATGTGTCTAATGCCGCAAATAATCAAGTTACCATTGATAATGGAGTTGGTGATGTTCTTGCAAGCGGCACGGTGACAGTATCCCCGAATTCCACCGTCACATATAAGTTAACGGCCAGTGGCGTGGACGGACCGAAATACGCATCAGTAACGGTTAATGTGTCTCCTCGCGTGACTATAGATAAATTTACAGGGAATGGGGAAACTGACGTGGTGCTTAATAGTGGAGATACCCTGACTCTGGAATGGGACGTTAAGTATGCAACCTCCATTGATATTCAACCTGGGGTTGGCGATGTTACCTCTCAACCTACAGGTAGCAGACAAGTAGAACCAAATTCCAACGTTGATTATGTGCTTACCGCTCAAGGCGCGGGTGGTCCGGTAATTAAAACCGTCACGGTAAAAATTAACCAACCGCCAGTGGTTAATCATGGTGGTCCCTACACCGTTGATGAAGGCCAATCAATTCAGCTGGATGGCTCGGCTTCATCTGATCCAGAGGATTGTCCGGGCGGTGATTCTGCCGGCACTTGCCTCACCTACGAGTGGCAGGGAAGCAATTTGTCTTCACGTATTATTCAAAAGCCAACATTCACCGCGCCATCAGTTAGCATTGACACCGACTACACGATCCGCTTGAAGGTTAGGGATGCGCAGGGACTCGTCTCCAATAATAACGTTTTCGTGCTCACGACCGTTACCGTGAGTAATGTTAATCAAGCGCCAATAGCCGACTCTGGTCCTGATCAAACTGTCAATGAAGGCGCTAGCGTAACTCTCAATGGCAGAGCTTCATCTGATCCCGATGATTGTTCCGGGGGCGATAACGGTCCTACGCCGCCCGCCGGCACTTGCCTCACTTATACTTGGACAAAGACAGCCGGCCCAGCTGTTACTCTCGATCTTACCGATCCTTCAAAACCCACCTTTACCGCGCCCT
>MGEK01000026.1 GCA_001791325.1 Candidatus Uhrbacteria bacterium RIFCSPLOWO2_01_FULL_47_25
AAGCACGTGTATTACCATTATACTACAAGCACGTGTATTACCATTATACTACGCCCGCAGGTTTATTGAAAAGATTGTTTAAAAGATTAACAACATTAAATCACGGCAAGAGAATATAATCAATACTTATTCAAATTTATAATCATGCCCCGCGACCTATATGCTATTCGCGTACCAAGAGGGATCAACGATCGGCTTTTGGAATTCGCGCCAAACCCAAATCCACAGACCAACAGCAACAATAAGCAAAATTGCTAAGTAGGCCCAGTCCTTCTTGGTCATAAGTTGCTTCATCTGGAACATCATAATCATTGGTCCTAATTATATATTTTTTTGAGAATCAGCGAAACCCCACGGTTTGATTCGTTCTTGGCGTGTTATTTGTGGGGAAATGCTATTTTTGGATAGTTACGATTTTTATTGAATTGCCGTGAGGATTTTTCTCAACGAAAATATCAATCGTAGGCAGGCCCCTTTTTTGGTCTAGCCATTTGGCGTAGCGGTCTTCACAAGCATAGGACTTACCGTCAATGTTCACCTGGGTTCCAAGATCAAGGAAAATAGGGCAAGCGGCAGCACCCACATAAACAGGTCGTCCGCTAGCCATAATACACTTACCTTTCCGAATAGTGTGGCAGCTGTCGGCGCGACTATATTGAGTAATGACAGCTTGAAAAATTATCATCGGTGCGGGCGGTGGAAAAGCAGAGGCAGAATTATCAGTCGTGGCAGCTTCAGTTTGAGCGCTTGTTTTGACCGCAAGATTAGATGCCGCCACGGCATCAGTCAGCGATCCATCAAGCATCGCGAGAATGACCCCCAGCACAATAACAGTAAAAAATGTTTTTTCAGCGCAGCGCCATGTGTAATAAACACAAAAGTTCATAATAGACAGAATATGTTGGCTAATAAAAAATCTGCCTTTAAATTTTGGCAGGCGACACACCTTAGCATAATCTAAAATTTTTGTCCAGAGTTAGGTGATTGCTTGAAAATTTAGAATATGTTATGTTGCACTTTCCTTTTAGCGTATGAGGTTTAAGATTGTATCAAGATTTAAACCAACCAGTGATCAGCCCGAAGCAATTCGGCAGATTTCAACATGGCTTAAAGCTGGTGAGCGACACCAAACCTTGCTTGGTGTTACCGGTTCAGGAAAAACTTTTACTATGGCCAAGGTGATTGAGGAGTTGCAACGCCCCACGTTGGTAATTTCTCCAAACAAAACTCTGGCCGCCCAACTCTATAGCGAATTCAAGCAATTTTTTCCGGATAATGCCGTTCACTATTTTGTTTCATACTATGATTACTACCAGCCCGAAGCCTATATTCCGCAAACAGATACCTACATTGCCAAGGAGGCGATGATCAATGATGAAATTGATCGGCTGCGTCACGCCGCCACCCAATCGCTTTTAACGCGTCCGGATGTTTTAATTGTGGCTTCAGTTTCTTGCATTTATGGTTTGGGTTCCCCGCTCACATATCAATCGCAAAAAATTTCAATCCAGCAGGGTGAACAAATCTCGCGGCAAAAATTTTTGAAAGAATTGGTGGCCATGCAATACAACCGTAATGACATTGATTTTGGCCGTGGCACATTCCGCGCCCGCGGCGATATCGTGGAAATTCATCCAGTGACCGGCGAAGATATTATTCGTGTGGAGTGGCTGGGGGATATTTTAGAAAAAATTACTTTACTGCCTAATATTGTGCGCAAAAAAGCGGGACAAGCTATTAAGGCAACGCAAGTACTTAAACAAATTGATATCTATCCGGCCAAACATTTTGTGACGCCCTTGCATGAAGAAGAGGACGCGCTCAAGGCTATTCGCGCCGAGCTTAAGGAGCGGCTGAACATTCTTCAAGCTGAAGGCAAGGAGCTTGAAGCGCAGCGTTTAGAACAGCGGACTAATTATGATTTGGAGCTCATTGCCACAACTGGCTACTGTAATGGTATTGAAAATTATTCGCGTCATTTTGATCGTCGCCATCCAGGCCAGCCGCCCTTTGCTTTGTTGGATTATTTTACCTACGCCGTAAAGGAGCAAAAACTAGACGGGTATTTAACATTTCTTGACGAGAGCCATATCGTCATTCCCCAGCTTCGCGGGATGTATGCCGGCGATTATTCCAGAAAACAAATGCTGGTGGATTACGGCTGGCGTCTGCCTTCGGCTTTTGACAATCGCCCTTTAAATTTTCAAGAATTTTCGGACAGGATACAGCAGCTTTTATACGTTTCTGCCACCCCCAATGATTATGAATTAAGCTTGTCCGGTGCCAAACATGGATTTAAAGATCTTAGCGAAAGGAAAGAGAAATCGGTACGGGTGGCCCAGCAGCTAATTAGGCCAACCGGTATTCTTGATCCAGAAGTTGTGGTGCGGCCAACCGATGGTCAGCTTGACGATTTAATGGTAGAGATCAGAAAGAGGATATCTAAGAGTGAGCGTACTTTGGTAACCACCCTAACAAAGCGCTTGGCCGAAGAGTTGACTGATTATTTAGCGGAGGCGGGAATTAAAGTACAATATTTGCATTCTGACGTAGAAACTCTGGAACGCGTTGAAATTTTGAAGAGTCTTCGCGCGGGGGTGTATGATGTGGTGGTTGGCATTAACTTATTGCGCGAAGGCTTGGACTTGCCAGAGGTTTCGCTGGTTGCAATATTAGACGCTGACAAGGAAGGATTTTTACGCAACGAAACAACACTAATCCAAACCATGGGTCGGGCGGCGCGTCATGTTGAGGGAAAAGTTATTATGTATGCCGACACTATGACTTCGTCTATGAAACGCGCCATCGCCGAGGTGGAGCGTCGCCGCGCCATTCAACGGGCTTACAATAAAAAACATGGCATAACTCCGCAGCCTATTGAGCGGTCAGATGAAGTGATGATCGTAGATTATATAGTGAAATAAACACTTTACTTACTTGAACCTTCGTTGACAAACTAAAACAACTAACGTACTCTTGCGCGAGGCGTTCATCTTCAACAAGCGAGCAGCCAGTAGTTTGCTAAAAAGGGAGGGGGGTAATGTCATATGTCACATAATGAGAAGGGAGCTACGTCAGTGAACTCCCCAATGTTATCGGGGTGGGCCTATCTGAGGGTACTCGGTTTAGTCTTGCTGTATGGCGGCTTCCCCCTTGCGGCATTTTGGCTTATCGCCTACTGGTAAACAAGAAGCACGCCATATAGTTACGCCCCGGGCAGCCAATGCTCGGGGTTCTCATTTACCGATAAGTTTTTTTCGACACAGCAATTTGTGATAGCTCACCGCAAAACGATGGGCTTCGTCGCAATCAAGAAAGGTGACTACAACGCCACCCTTGATTTATTTTAGGAAGCATGCTAGGATAGGGTGTCTTTTCTCGAGTTTCTCATTCTGATTTTCTGAGCAGAAAAGACCCCAACGGCCAAGGGATAGCGGCTAGAGAAAATCGGGCACGCAGCCTGATAGGAGGCCAAAATGGCAAAGTACAGTTCGTTGACAAAGGGACAAGATGAGGCGCTCGTCAATCGTTTGGGCGACGCCTTCGGCGGCGACGGTCTCGCAGCCGTGCACGCCATCTTGGCTGGTGCCAAGGTGACGATCGAAGAGATCATCGCGACCTTCTTCGACAAGCATGGTCGGCGTATCCCGCCCCGCGGCATCAAAGCTGCGGTCTGCGACGCGAACTACAAGTTCCACCTGGTCCAGCCGGAGACCGTCGACTACGCCGCTCGGATCGAGCGCGTGATTGACGCCTTTGAGGGCAAGGTGGCATTCCCGGAAGCGGCCTGGTTTGAGGATGCAATCGGCGGTCTCAAGATGAAGATTGAGGGCGATTCCAAGATCGTCAATGCTTTGAAGGGCATCCATCTCCCGAATGTCGTTCCGCAAATGGTCATCACCAACCACGGCCAGACCTTGGACGAGGTGCTCCTTGTCGCTCTTGGCCGCTCCTACCAGAAGGAGTTCCCGGAGGGCCGTCCCTTCAATAACTACTGCAAGGGCGAATTGGTCAACCAGGTCAGGGTTCTCTCCGAGAGCCGTCTCGATCTCTTGGTCGAGCGGGCGAAGCAGGGACCGGTTCCGATACTCGAGTTCCCGACCGCGACTCAGGGGTTCTCGGTCGACGCTCAGCGCGAGCAGATGGAAACGATGCTGGAGGGGTTCATCCTCAACGGTTTCAACGCCGTGCTCGCCATGATCATGTGGCCCGATGTCTTGGCTCGGGATTTCAACACCCCAGTGATCGACCTTTCCGCCTATCAGCGGCAGTCGGCCGAGTACTCGCTCTGCCTGCGCCCGCGCGGCGCCCTCCGCTTCGGCTACAGGGCGAACCTCGCGGATGCGAACGACAACTACTCAGGAGGGGTGTCCTTCGTCGGATTGTGTCTACTTTGTAGCTGCCCAGGAGTTTTTCCAGAAGGGAAAACTCCTGGCTAAGCTTTTGCAGCTTCGGCGAGCGATCGCTGCCATCCGCCGATCATGCGTCCGATTTCTCGAATCTGTGTTTGTAGAACGATGTACTTTTTGGCATCAATTGCGCCAATTTCTCGGGAGAGACGCAGGAGGACTTTAAGCGTGTCGAACTTGACGTTGGCTTGACGAAGTAGCGCGAGTTTTTCTGACTGCGGAACGCTACTTGCCGCTAGCATAAACTCGAGCGTTCCTATGATGTAGTGCTCGCATTTGGCTCCAAGCGTGTACTTATCTTTCTTGGGGAAGAGGAGCGAGTATCCATAGAATGTTTTGTAGAGGTCGTAGAGTTTTTGGACAATCGGTATTTCTTTATCGTTATTGTTTGTATGGGGAGTATCCATAAGACATTTACTGAAATAGTAAGTCCCAGACATTTGTTTCAATGTTGGGATGAGTTCAAGCGGGGAAAGAGAGGGAAAGAGGATGTGCAGCGTTTTGAACGGTATCTTGAGGACAATGTGTTTGAGCTTCATGACGAGCTGGCGAGTCAGCGCTATCGGCATGGGCCGTACCACACATTTCATATTTATGACCCGAAGCATCGCGTTATCAGCAAGGCGAGTGTGCGGGATCGGTTGGTGCACCATGCATTGTGGCGAGCGTTATCGGCGGTGTTTGAGCCGACGTTCATTTTTCACTCGTACGCGTCACGGCTGGAACGGGGAACTCATCTGGCCGTGGTGAATGTTTCTCATGCCATGCGAAGCGTCAGCCGTAATTATACGAAGCAAGCTTATGTGTTGAAATGTGACATCAGAAAGTTTTTTGACAGTGTAGATCACCAAAAGCTTTTGGCGTTGATTGAGCGCAAAATCAGCGATAGCCAGCTCCTCTGGTTACTGAGAGACGTGGTGAGCAGTTTTTCTGCTAAACCGAGTTCTACTCTCTCTCTCTCTCTCTCTCTCTCTCTCTCTCAATTCCGACAATTTTCTCGACACCGGACTTCCGATTGGCAACCTCACTTCGCAAATTTTTGCAAACATATATCTAAATGAGCTTGATCAATTTGTAAAACATACACTGCACATTCACGACTACTTTCGTTATGCTGACGATTTTGTTATCGTCCACAGCGATTCGAATTATCTTCAGGATACATTAGCCGCAATACGGTCGTTTCTCCCGGAAACACTTGCACTTGAACTTCATCCTCGCAAAGTGGAAATACGAAAATTTAGTCAAGGGATAGATTTTCTGGGCTACGTCATTCTACCATATTACGCAGTTCTTCGAACGAAAACAAGACGGCGGATGTTCAAAAAATTGTTTGAAGCGGACGCTCAAATACGTACGGGCAGGTTAACTGAGGCGTCGTTTGGGCAGATGGTCCAATCATATCTTGGTCTGCTGAAACATTGCAGTGGGTACAATACCTCACAAGTTATTCGTAATTCTTTTCATATTTAAGATTATATGCTCAGCAGTTGACTATGAGTCATATGGGCGCGAGATATACTTATTTATGAGGCTCACCGAAAAAGCAGTTGTTTTCTACGTAATACCTTATGATAACTAACCGCAAAGCGGTGGGCCTCGTCGCGCACGCGTTGAAGCAGGTGCAGCGCGCCAGAGGTACGCGGGAGTACTATTGGGTTTAACTGATTGGGCACAAATATTTCCTCAAGACGTTTGGCGAGCGAGACAATAGGAATATCAAGTTTGAATTCTCGCCAAACTTCCATGGCCGCGCCGAGCTGCGGTCGTCCGCCGTCAACAACAACTAGGTCGGGCTTTGGCCAAACCGAGCCCTGTTTGTTTTTTGATTTTTCTTTCCCCCACCTAGTATACGCCATGGCGTATACTAGGTGGGGTGGGCGAGATGGTGGATTTTTTATTGAAATAGATGACGGTATTTCCTGATTGATGTAATGATTAAAGCGTCGCCGTAAGATTTCTTTAAGCATAGCCACGTCGTTTGCTCCGTGGACAGTTTTGATTTTGAATTTTCGGTACTGGCTTTTATCAGTCTGCCCCGCGGTGAATACGACCATTGAAGCAGTGGCGAGCGTCCCCATTATATTTGAGACGTCATATCCCTCAATGCGGTGAGGCGGTTTTTTGAGGTCCAGCACTTTCGCGAGCTCAATAATATCACCTTCAATTTTCTCGCCAAAAGAGAGAATGTGCGACATGGCCAGCACTTTTTCTAGATTTTCTATTTTATATTCTACCCTCCTTCGCAGAAAGCCATCCGCCCGGGGCGGATAAACCCATGGATGAACCCCGTTAGAAGCCTTGCTTCTAACGGGGTGAATGCGCGAGGAGGGTACCCTGCGTAGCCTTGGCGAAGCAGGGTACGCTTCGGAGGGTTCCGCCCGACGAAATATGTGGAGCGGTGCCACGGGTGTAAACTCATAGGGCTCCACATTCTCGGCACGTTTTAGAGATGGCTCGTCTCTCATTCGTCGCAGCATTTTTAGCTGACGTTTGAGGTTGTTTAAAATTCGCTGACGCTTGCCAGCAAAAAAATCTTTTATGTATTTTATGTTCTGACGGTATTCTTGAAGGCTGATTTTGCCGATACACACTCCAGGACAAAGTCCTAGATGATAATATAGACAAGCGCGGTCGTTGTTTGGCACGCAATTGGTTCGGTAAGGAAAGAAGCGACGCAAAATTTTCAAGGTTTCTTTAACCGCGCGCGCGTCGGTAAATGGGCCGAAGTAAGTGCCGTCTTTTTCTATTTTTCTCGTTGTTAAGACGCGTGGATATTCTTCATCGGTTATTTTGACCGAAAGATAAGTTTTGTCATCACGCAAGAGCACGTTAAAACGCGGCTGATATTTTTTGATGTAGTGAGATTCTTGCAGCAGGGCCTCTATTTCTGACGGCGTTTCTTCCCAGGTGACCGTGGCTGCTTCATCAAGAAGACGATGCTTGGCCGGCGATAGGCCATTATTCTTTACAAAGTAGCTTGATATTCGGTTTTTTAGACTGGTCGCCTTGCCAACATAGAGCATGTTGCCATTTTTATCCTTAAAGAAATACACTCCGGGGGATGTTGGAATTTTTTCTTTTTTTATCTTAACCATAAGTATTGTTATACAACGATAAAGAGAATTTGAATAGGTATGATGGACAAACTGCTATTCTCGCGATATTATAGGTTAATATAAGATATATGCCGCAAGAAAAAGAATCAAAACAAGAAATTAAAAGCGCGCCATTTAGCTTTTCTAAAATTGAAGAGCAGGTGCTGGCGTTTTGGCAAAAGGAGAAAATTTTTGAACGTTCGGTTAATGAACGTTCCGACGAAAAAGAATACGTTTTTTACGACGGCCCACCTTTTGCCACAGGCCTTCCTCACATTGGACATCTTTTGGCTTCAGCTATTAAAGACATTGTACCGCGCTATCAGACCATGAAGGGCCATCGCGTGGAGCGGCGATTTGGCTGGGATTGCCACGGGCTTCCCGTGGAGACGATGGTTGAAAAAGAATTAGGGGTTAACAGTAAAAAAGAGATTGAAAAATTGGGCATCCAAAAATTCAATGACGCTTGTCGCGCGGCGGTGCTGCGTTACGTGGCCGAGTGGCGGCGCACCATTACTCGCTTCGGCCGTTGGGTTGATTTTGACAATGATTACAAAACCATGGATCCAAAATACATGGAGTCGGTCATTTGGGTGTTTGGCGAACTATATAAAAAGAAACTCATCTACGAAGATTTTCGTTGCTCACTTTACTGCACGCGCTGCGAGACGCCGCTCTCAAACTTTGAAACAGCCATGGACAACAACTATCAGGAAGTTGAGGACCCTTCCATATATATAGTGTTTGAGGCGATGAAGAAACCCAATACTTTTTTCCTCTCTTGGACTACTACTCCCTGGACACTTTCGGCCAATGTGGCCTTGGCCGTGAAAGAAGATGCTAAATACGTGGAGGTAGAATTAACCAAAGGTGGCAAGGTTTGGAAAGGCCGTCATATTATTCTAGCTAAGGACAGATTATCGTTTGTCTTCGCGGATCAGCCGTATCAAATTGTGAAGGAATTTAATGGGGCTGATTTTATTGGCTGGGAATACAAGCCAATTCAAGGTTTTATTAAGCCAGACAAAGAAGCGCATCGGGTAGTGGCCGCTGATTTTGTTTCACTTGAAGATGGCACAGGCATTGTCCATATCGCTCCAGCTTTTGGCGAAGATGATTTTAATATATCCAAAAAAGAAAACTTGCCTATGGTGTTAACGGTTGACGATGGCGGCAAATTTTTACCGGCCATTGCCCCATGGGCGGGTCAGTATGTCAAGGCCGCTGACCAAAGCATTATTGAGGTCTTAAAAAATGAAGGCAAATTGTGGCGCGCCGAAACAATAACACACAGTTATCCTTTCTGCTGGCGCTGTGCGAGCCCTCTTATATATAAAGTGCAGACTTCATGGTATATCAAAGTAGAAGCTTTGAAGAAAAAAATGCTTGCCACAAATGAAAAAATCCATTGGGTGCCGGAACACTTAAAGCATGGCCGGTTTCAAAAAGGCATAGAGAGCGCGCCTGATTGGGGGGTGTCCAGAAGCCGTTATTGGGGCGTGCCCATTCCGGTGTGGCGATGTGATCGGTGTAAGAAGGAGCGGGTCGTCGGCAGTTTGGATGAGTTGGAAAAATTGTCCGGGAAAAGGCCGCACGACCTCCATCGGCCATTGATTGATGAAGTAGCCTGGGCTTGCGCTTGCGGTGGGATATTTCAAAGAGTGCCGGAAGTTTTTGATGTGTGGTTTGAGTCTGGCTCCATGCCCTATGCTCAAGTTCATTATCCTTTTGAAAATAAGGAAAAGTTTGAAGTGACTTTTCCAGCCGATTTTATTACCGAATACATTGCCCAGACGCGTGGCTGGTTTTACGTCATGCATGTTTTGTCTAATGCTCTGTTTGGCAAGCATAGCTTCAAGCACGTTGTGACCACGGGTACCATTCTCGCCGAAGACGGCTCTAAGATGTCTAAGTCCAAGGGCAATGCTCCAGACGTTAATCTCATTTTAGATCGTTATGGCGCCGACGCTTTGCGCTATTATTTTTTGGCATCTTCGGTCATGCAGGCCGAATCAGTGAATTTTTCTGAATCAGAAATTGCCGAGGCGGTACGAAAAATTTTATTGCCGCTTTGGAATGTTTTTACCTTTTTTAAGTTATATGCGCCGGAAGGAAAAAAATTAAGACCAATGCGTGAGCCAAAACACGTGCTTGATAAATGGATTTTGGCGCGGCTGGAAGAAACGCGGCACGAGGTTGAAGGAGCCATGGAAAGCTATGAACTTTGGCTGACCGCCCGTCCGCTTGCCGAGTTTGTGAACGATCTTTCTACTTGGTATTTGCGGCGATCGCGCGACCGCTTTAAGAGCGACAATGAAGAAGATAAACATGAGGCACTTACTACTTTGTATTCGGTTTTAGTGACCGCTAGTAAAATTTTTGCGCCCTTCACGCCGTTTTTGGCCGAGCATTTATATCAAAACTTGAAACCTTGGAATGCCAAACCAAAAGATTCCGTTCATCTGGAGCCGTGGCCAAAAAGCCATAAAGAATTTGTTGATGAAAAATTGCTTCAGGAGATGTCTGCGGCGCGGGAAATTATTGAGGCCGGGCACGCTCTTCGCTCCGAAGCCAAGCTCAAGGTTCGCCAGCCGCTGGCCGCCGTATGGGTGCATGGCTCTGCGGCCATTTCTAAAAACATTGAGCGATTAATTTTGGATGAACTTAATGTGAAACAGTGGACCAGCAGCAAGGCGCCCAAGGGGAAAAATATCGTTTCTTGGAAGTCGCCCGCGGGTAAGCTGGAAATTTCTTTTGACACTAATCTCACCGATGATCTTAAGCTTGAAGGCTTGCGGCGCGAACTGGTTCGTCAAATTAATGCTTTGCGCAAAAAGCAGGGGCTCACTATTCGCGACAAAGTTATTGTTCATTACAATACCGACAGCGCGCCGTTGTTAAAATTGTTGAAAAATCAAGAGGCGGCAATTGCCAAAGACATTATCGCTTCCGGTTTTGAATATGGTGAGGGGGCGCATGAATTAAAGATTGATTTGGAAGTGATAAAAATTTCTTTAGAAAAATAATTTGACTTGTATGCGAAGCATCTACCCTGGCCGTTTGGCTCATTTGCGTCGCGCCATGAAACAGCGAGGTTTAGCGGCCGTATATCTAACTTCAACTGTTTCGCGACGTTATATCACTGGTTTTACTGGTACATCCGGCACGGTGTTGATTACGCCGCACTTAGCCGAATTTTTTACTGACTTTCGTTATTTGGAGCGCGCCGCCGAAGAAACTTTGGGATTATTCAAAATTATTGACGTCGGCAATGATGGTCTTAAAGTTTTGAGCCAAATTTTGAAAGATAATCATGTTCGCCGTTTGGGTTTTGAAGATCGGGCGATAAGCGTGGCTAGACATAAGTCATTGCAAAAACAGTTAAAACCATGTTCGCTCGTTGGCATTGGCGATATGGTTGAAAAATTGCGCGCGGTGAAAGACGATTATGAGCTAGATACTTTGCGGCGAGCAGTTGGAGCTACTGATAAAACATTTCAGGAACTAATTCGGTGGCTGAAACATTTAAAGCGAATAAAGCGCTTGCCCAGTGAAGAAGCCGCGGCTTGGAAAGTACGCGACATTATCCACAGCAAGAAATTTGGAGAAATATCATTTGAGCCGATTATCGCGAGTGGCGCGAACGCTGCGCGGCCGCATCATGAGCCAAGCCCGAAAAAATTAAAACTTGGAGAAATGGTCATCATTGATTTGGGCGTGAAAGTCAATGGCTATCATGCCGATATGACGCGCACTATATTTTTGGGAGAGCCAACAACCAAACAAAGAAAAATATATGAGACAACTTTAAGCTCGCAGCTATCAGCCATCAGCTATTTGAAGAAAGGTGGAAGAAGCGCTAAGCAGGCGGATATGCAAGCGCGGCGTATTATTGACGCTAAGTTTCCGGGCGCGTTCGGCCACGCCCTCGGCCACGGCGTTGGTTTGGAGATCCACGAGCGACCCAAGCTCGCGCAAAACAGCGATGATATTCTGAAATCAAATATGGTCTTTTCCATAGAACCCGGCATTTATCTCCCGGGCGAAGGTGGCGTCAGAATTGAGGATTTGGTAGTATTGAAGGAGAGCGGCTCTGAAGTAATAAGCAAATCACCGAAGATTCTCCGTCAAACAATTATATAAACTTATTTATAATAGCCATAAGCTCCAAGTCTTAAGCTTTTTATGATTGCCTACCTTGAAGGAATAATTCAATCTAAGGGGGAACAGTATGTGATTGTGGTGGTGAACGGGGTTGGGTATAAGATTTTTGTTTTGCCCCCCTTGATTTTAACCGCGGAAGTGGGCGCTACGGCCGCTCTGCACACTCATCAATACGTGCGCGAAGATTCACTCGAACTTTATGGCTTTGAGCGGCCGGAAGAATTGCGGATGTTTGAGGTGCTCATTGGCGTTACTGGCATTGGCCCTAAAACTGCCTTGGGCATTTTATCCATTACCACTCCCGAGCAATTGCGCGCCGCAGTGATCAGCGGCAATGTTGGGCTACTTACAAAAGTTTCAGGTATTGGCAAAAAAACAGCCGAACGGTTGCTTGTTGAATTGAAAGACACATTTATCGCTGAGCAAAAAAAGCGCATAGGCGAGGTCGCGCCAACAATGTATGAAGGAGATGTTGAAGTTATTGAAGCGCTGGAACGCTTAGGGTATAGCGTTAGCGAAGCGAGGAAAGCATTAGAAGGTTTGCCAAAAGAATTAATTGACACTGAAGCTAGACTTAAGGCGGCACTACGCCAGCTCGGAGGAGCTGGACGCAAATCCTAAACCCCGTTAGAAATATAATCAGTATTTACCAATAAGAGAATAACGTTTTTTTGTGTTAGATATATTTGAGATTTATGTATCGTAGTTTAGATTTCTAACGGAGTTTAGGATTTAGAGCTTAGAGTTTAATGTATCATGGATTTCCGCTTCATTGACGACGAATACGTTTGGAATATTCCTTTGAGTAGCCCCGCTGTTCGCGGGGCGCAGTTTTTACAATCGTGGGAATGGGGGGTATTTCAGCAGACGTTCGGGCGAGCAGTTCACCGTATTCAGATTGTGGAGGAGGAAACAGTGATGGCCATTATGCAGGTTTTTGAATATCCTCTGCCGTTTGGAAAAAGATATTTATACGCGCCGCGCGGACCAGTTATCTTATCTGATGACCATGATGCTTTGAGCACGATTGTGCATTTAATACATCGTGCTTGTCGCGAGGTGGGGTATAATGTTGGCGCCATGTTCGTGCGCCTTGAGCCGATGTATTATCATCCTTACATACTTGAGAATGTCAGGATGATTAATATAGAGGAAGAGGAGACGAGGAGTAGTTTGCTTGAGGAGCTTAGAGCATTAGGTTTTCGGTCTGGTTTTTCAGTTCAGCCAATGGATGAGCTTGCAGTTGTTTTAGACAAAGATGAAGATGATTTGCTTGCCGCCATGCACGAGAAAACTCGCTACAACATTCGTCTGGCCATAAAGCACGGCGTTCGCGCGCGGCTCATAGAACAGCCCGATTACGCGAAGCGAGTCTTTCCCTTTTTTTGGTCTTTACTTCAAGAAACGGCCAAGCGACAAAAAATTCGTACTCACTCACGGCAATATTACGAGCGTATGGTTGACTTATTGGTGCCGCGCGGGGTGTTAAAGTTGATGCTAGCTGAATATGACAATAAAATCATTGCCGCGCATTTACTTTCCGTTTTTGGCGATACAGTATATTATCTTCATGGCGGTTCTAGTTATGATAACCGTCAGCTAATGGCGCCATATCTATTACATTGGGAGGAGATAAAGTTAGCCAAGCGGATGAAAAAAAAATTCTATAATTTTGGCGGTATTGTCCCAGCCGGTGAAACCAACCACTCTTGGCAGAATTTAACTAAATTTAAGGAGGGCTTTGTAAGGGATGGCGAAACTGGCCAGAGACTTCATTATATTGGCGCGTTTGATTTGGTATTTCAGCCAATGTGGTATAGGATTTACAAGGCAGCTCGCCATCTGCAAAGCTTCATAAGAATTAGATAAGTTATTCTTTTGAATTGGGTGGATACCCTGCACCTTTTGGTGCCTTCGTAGTTTCCACCCAAGGCGGACCCGCCTGGGGCGGGCAACGGATACCTGCCCGCCATGGCCTGAGCCCCCATAGCTCAATGGATAGAGCGTAAGCCTCCGGAGCTTGAGATAGAGGTTCAATCCCTCTTGGGGGTATTGGCGATGGCAGGCGGGGAACACAGGTTTCCGGAACCTAGGATCCAAGTTCGATTCTTGGCGAGGGCAATGGAAAGGTGCGGGGCAGGGCGAATTGGCTCTCCACTTGGCCCTTGGCATAAACGATATTAATTTTGGGGGAAGAAAATTTTTTAATCATAAAGTCGAAAATTATTAACTAATAAATTTATGAACAATCAAAAAGGTTTTGCAAACATAGTGTTAATTGTTTTGGTCGTCGTTTTGGCGGGTGCTTTGGGATATGTAACTTTAGTTAAGAAACCAGCTCCTTCGACAATACCCACTACTTCAGAAAAATATGCTATTTCCCTAAAAACCATACCCATTACGTTTGAGTTACCTAATGGATATGCAATTTTCCAACGGGAAGGTTTTGAAGGGGGTTACGCAACCACAATTTCTGTCGGTAAAGAAGTGTCCAGCGGTCATTTCAATTATGCCCCTCTCGGAATGGAATTTCTTGCTACGGCCTACGACACTCAACTTAAGCGCGAGTATTCTCCAAAGGAATATGTTGATGTTGTATTCAATGAGCAAAAAAAAGATTCTGTTTCAAATCCTCAATACATACAGCTTTTTGGAAATAAAGCTGTTAGCTACGCAAACGCCGTTGATGGTAGCATTACAATTGTTGGGTATTTAAGAACAGATCAACTACCCGAACTATCACATGAATATCTCGTGAGGATTTCATCTTTCACTTACGGCAGTGATGTTGGAATTGACAAAGAACCCTTCGATACGGTAGTTAATTCTTTAAGGGTCAGTAAATAAATTCTGCCGCCAAAGAAAAACTTGAAACCCGCCTGAACGAATTCATTCGGGCAGGTTGTCAGCGGTGCGGCTCCGCCGCCTTTCCGAATTTTCGCGGGGGGATTTTTCCGGCAAAATGCGTTCGGACTAATTCAAGAATACTGCAATGGAAAGGTGCGGGGCAGGGCGAATTGGCTCTCCACTTGGCCCTTGGCATAAACGATATTAATTTTGGGGGAAGAAAATTTTTTAATCATATGAATGAAAATTCTAATTTAATAACTGAATCTAATTTCTCTAATCCTGTTCCGCCAGACAAGAAACCAAAAGGTGGTTTGCTACTGGCAATTTTATTGGGACTACTCACTTTTATCGTTACTGGAGTTATCGCTTTAGTAATAGCTATACCATTTTTCTTTCTTGGCAAGGTTTCTGAAAGCTTTAATCCGATAGTAATTATTGCCGGAATTTTCGGGCTTCGAGAACTGGGCGGATTTTTCGCCGCGCAATTCATACTGATACTATTTTTTGCATTGCTTGGTGATTTTGGGACTGCAATAATTTCTTGGTTCATAAATCGTTCTAAAAAATTAGCGACTGTTACTTTTTTCTCTGCACTCATTTTCCAAATTATTGCTGTTGCTATTGTGCTTCCCGCTACTCTAAAGAAATCACAAGAGACAATGAATGCAGGTATTGAGCGCGAAAAATCTTTTGAACAATATGCGACAATAGGTAATGTCAGTTTTGAGACACAAGAACCATTTTCAGAATCGCGGGGCATAAATGGAAAATTGGTCGAGGTGTCGTTGTTCAAAAAATTGGTCATAGTCGTTCCGATTTCTGTATCACGAACGGGAATTTATCAAGTTAATGTTCAATACAGCGATAGTGAAATTGGCAGTACTCCAATGAAAGATGTTAAACAAACTCTTAATGTTGGCGATAACACAATCAAGGTAGAATTTTTGTCTAACGAATCGCGAGAGTACGGCTATGTGTCTCCAAAATCTGTAGGAGGAACAGCTCAAATTCAATTATCTTACCTTGCCTCGCAACAAGAACTTCTTGACAGCTTGAAATCAGACAATACAACTGATCCGAAAGTGCTCCAACAATTTATGAAAGATGAAGGGCTCGACCAAGGAGTAAACTCCAACCCTACCGTCAATAAGTTTGTTGGCAGAAAAGAAGTCCAATTCTGAATTCAATGCCGCCAAAGAAAAACTTGAAACCCGCCTGAACGAATTCATTCGGGCAGGTTGTCAGCGGTGCGGCTCACTTCGACTTCGCTCAGTACAAGCCGCCGCCTTTTCGGACTTTTGCGAGGACTTCCCGCATGGCTGAAGATCGCGAAATATGTTGTGCTATATGGCCATACGGTACATTGACTTTTTTTTGTGATTTTTTTAATATATAAACGTGGCTAAACATATTTCCCGCAAAGTGTGTCAATATACTGCTATTTTTGAACCAGATAGAAAATCTGGTGGATTTACTGTGACCATTCCCGCCCTGCCTGGCTGTATATCTGAAGGCGATACATTTGAAGAAGCATTTCGCAACGTTGAAGAGGCGGCCAGTTTGTATCTTGAAGTTATGCTGAAGAAAAATACAAAGGTATTTAAAGAAGAAGGAGTAGTCATCGCTCCAGTGACTGTTCGCATTTAATGCCCAAGCTGCCAGTTTTGAAACCAAAGGAAGCAATAAAGGCCCTTGAACGGGCTGGTTTTATTTTTGTACGGCAGAATGGCAGTCATCGTATTTACACCAAAGGATCCCTGGGGGTGACCGTTCCTTATCACAATAAGGATTTAAAACCAAAGACCTTGAAGCATATTATCAAGCATTCTGGTCTAGAGCTTGAAGAATTTATCAAATTTCTTTAGCGGTTTAAGCAGTAGATGATGGCTTGTGGCAGGGCTTGGTCGGGATTCGCTCTATCAAGAATAGAGCAAAGACGCATAAATTTTGTTATATTTATTTTGCCTTTGTGATGAAAAATTTCGTTAAAAAATTTGTTCCAAAATTTTTGTTGCGTTTATATCACTTAGCACTTGCTTGTCTCGCCGCTTTTTGGTATGGCTATCCGTCGGAAAAACTTATTGTCATTGGTGTAACGGGCACTAAGGGGAAATCAACAACTGCGAATTTGATCGCCCAATTTTTAGAAATGACTGGTTGTCGGGTGGGCTTAACTTCAACGGCGACCATGAAAGTAGCGGAGCGTGAGTGGTTGTCAGACAAAAAAATGACAATGCCAGGGAGGTTTCAATTGCAAAAACTTCTCTGGGAAATGGTCAAGGCAAAATGCGAGTACGCAATCATTGAAACGTCGTCTGAAGGTATTGAGCAATTTCGTAGCCGCGGCATTAACTATGATGTGGTGCTTCTCACCAACTTAACACCGGAGCATATTGAAGCGCATGGCTCGTATGAGGCCTATCGCGCGGCTAAGGCAAAATTATTTTATCAATTAAAATTTTCGCCAGTTAAAAAAATAAAAGGAAACGTTATTAATAAAAAAGTTATTTTAGATTCGACCATTAGTGAGTATGGTTTCTTTTCAAAAATTCAAGCTGGTGAAGAATGGTATTTTTGTTTAAGTCAACAGAGAGCGGAAACGAAGAACACTGAACGAAAAATTATCGGATGCGTTGTTGAATTACGTGCTGACGGTGCAATTTTTGAATGCGCAGGAAAAATATTGGTCACTCATTTACTCTTTGAATTTAATATAAAAAATATTTTAGCAGCCATGGCAGCCTGTATGGCGGTTGGCATTTCTTTTGATCAACTGGCGGCCGTTGTGGCAAACTTGAAACCGGTGCCTGGGCGTCAAGAGTTAATTGAAGAGGGTCAGCCATTCAAGGTAATGGTTGATTATACTTATGAGCCAACATCCATGCGAGCGCTTTATGAAAATTTGAATATTATTCCGCATCGCCGCGTTATTCATGTATTGGGGCCAACGGGCGGCGGACGTGATAAGTGGCGCCGGCCAGTGCTTGGAGAAATTGCCGCGCAGTTTGCTGATATAGTTATTGGCACTACTGATGATCCACACGATGACGATCCCTCAGAGATTTTAGATGTACTGTTGGCTGGTGCCCTGAAGGTTCAGCGGGCAGGCCGAGCAGTGGAGGTGCTAAAGATTTTAGATCGTCGGCAGGCCATAGCCGAGGCCTTGCGCCGAGCGCAAGCCAACGATCTCATTTTGATTACCGGCAAGGGCGCCGAACAAAAAATGGCGCTCGCTCACGGAAAGTATATCCCGTGGGATGATAGACAAGTGGTTCGCGAGGAGCTTCGCAAGCTTGTAGCTTCTTAGCTTGTAGCTTGTGGAAATAGGCGTTATGATAAAATTAATAAGCTACAACCTACAAGCTACCAGCTAATGATATGCCCTTATTTAGCTCTCCCAAACACATCCCCACTAGCCGCATCTGTCCTCTGCAGTATCGCAAGATTTGGAAAAAGCTTTTGGTATTGGAAATATCACCTAGCCCGCAAAGCCAAAAGATGTGGCGTTCAATTTTTGTGAGCTTGCTTTCATTGGCAGGCTTGTATATTGTTTTGGGATTGGCCACATCGTCAGTTAAGCCACTTGACTGGTCGGTATTTTTGGCGCCGATCATCGGGTTATTCTCAATTATTATATTCCTGTTGATTTTTTATCAATGGCTTTATATCTGGACTTATTTTTACGATGTTGATGAGTCCTTTTTAAAAATTCGCAAAGGCGTTATCATTCGCCGTGAAATCACTATCCCTTACAACCGCATTCAGGATGTGTATTTAGATCAGGATATTATGGACCATTTGTTTCATCTTTATGATCTTTATATTTCCACGGCCACACCGACTTCTATTATTGAATCTCACATAGATGGCCTAAATAGTCATAACGCCCAAAAAATTCGTGATCTTATTTTAGCCAAGGTGACGGCTGCTAATGTAGCTACCCCCAATGGCGGGGTCTAAATAAGCCCTTGACAGCCTTTTGGCAGGTTGTTATTGTATATATACTTTAAGTCCGCAATTACAAAATTTAGCTTAGTTAAGCTATTTTTGCTTTTTTAGCTCACATGTTCGGTAGCGGGCTAACCCGCGACAAGTTCACATAATGATGAAATACTCTTCCCAAGAAAGGGGAGGGGGTATTTTTTGTTTATCCCGTTAGAAAACTTTATTGTTTCATATCGCGCCGGATAACCATGTATGTCATTTTTTAGTATGTCATTTCTTGGCATAGCAGAGACAGAGAAAAAGTAAGGGTTCGCCATTTTCTAACGGGATTTACCACGGTCAGTTTGAAAAAATAAAAAGTTTCAAATATTCATTCACTTTTTAACTATTTTAAATAATTTAACCGCATGACCGTCGCTGGAACTATTCAACATATATTACGACGGTTGCCAAGCAACCAAACGGCGAAGCCTTTTCCAAAATTGATTGCGTAATTTTTATGGCCCAAACAAGAACTTTTTTTACCAAAGTTCATGAGGCGGCGCCGTTGCCAGACCTCATAGCTATCCAGAAACAGTCCTATGATTGGTTTCTTAGAGAAGGCTTGAAAGAATTATGTGACGAAATTTCTCCAATTAAAGATTTTACGGGCCGCGATCTTGAGCTGTACTTTACGGATTATTATTTAGATGAGCCGAAGTTTGACGAAGTGACTAGTAAAGCCAAGAATGTTACTTATGAGTCGCCCTTACGAGTAAACGCAAAATTAGTAAACCGCCGCACCGGAGAGATGAAAGAGCAAGAAATTTATCTTGGCGATTTTCCACTAATGACTCCACGTGGCACTTTCGTGGTGAACGGTATTGAACGCGTGGTTGTTTCGCAGGTGATTAGATCAGCCGGAGTTTTCTTTACTTCGGACACTTGGCGTGGCCATCGTTATTATGGAGCCAAAATCATCCCTAACCGTGGCGCTTGGTTAGAGATGGAAACCGATCCGAGCGGCGTCATTTGGGTGAAGATAGATCGTAAACGCAAAGTGGTGGTGACATCTCTATTGCGTGCTTTTGGGTACGGCTCTGATGATCAATTGGGAACTCTTTTTAGTGATGATATCTATAAGATGAATTTGGAGGCAACTCTCCAAAAAGACACAGCCAAAAATGAGGCGGAAGGTGTGCTGGAGGTTTACAAACGCGTTCGCCCCGGCGATTTAGCCACTACTGATAATGCCCGCAGTCTTATCCATTCAATGTTCTTTCGCTTTGATCGTTATGATTTTGGACGAGTCGGTCGTTACAAACTTAATCAGCGCTTTGGCTTTGACTTACCGAATAACAAGGAAACAAGGGTTCTGCGTCCAGAAGATTTAGTGAGCATTATTAAGGAAGTAATGCGTCTTAATGTTACTCAGGAAGAAGCTGATGATATTGACCATTTAGGGAATCGTCGTATTCGTGCCATCGGCGAACTTATTCAAAACCGTTTTCGGATTGGTCTTACGCGCATGGAAAGAATAGTCAAAGACCGTATGAGCACGGCGGAGATCTCCACCTTAACACCCAACCGATTAATTAATGCCCGACCAGTGATTGGCGCGATTAAAGAATTCTTCATGTCCTCGCAGTTATCACAGTTTATGGATCAGACGAATCCTTTGGCCGAATTGGAACATAAACGTCGTCTTTCGGCCATGGGGCCGGGCGGGCTTTCTCGCGAGCGTGCCGGATTTGAAGTGCGTGACGTGCATCCCACTCATTACGGTCGCATTTGTCCTATTGCCACTCCGGAAGGACCAAACATTGGGTTGGTTGGCCACTTGGCTTGCTATGCAAAAGTGAACGATTACGGTTTTATTGAGACGCCATTTAGGCGGGTTCTTCATGACGTACCCAATAATCCTAAACACACGGTTGGCGAAATATTGCGCCAAAATATTACCAACCAAGATAATGGCAAAGTAGTGGCTGAAGCAGGTGTTAAGATTACTCGCGAATTAGCGCAAGAGCTTTCTAAATTATCTGATACAAAATCCATTCCGATAAAACCGCGAGTGACGAATGAGGTAGTTTATCTGGACGCGTTTACGGAGGAGCGTCACGTCACCACTGCCGCGACCACGCCGCTGGATGCTAATGGCTATTTTATGGAAGAGAAAGCTGAAGTGCGTGCTCATGGCGAGCCGTCCGTTGATAATGTTGAAACGATTGATTTTATGGATGTGTCGCCCAAGCAAATAGTTAGCATTAGCACTGCTCTCATCCCTTTTTTAGAGCACGATGATGCGATTCGTGCCCTCATGGGAACAAATATGCAGCGTCAAGCCGTTTCCTTGATTAATCCTCAGTCACCGGTTGTCGGTACCGGCGTGGAAGCAAAAGCCGCTTTGGATTCTGGGCATTTGATTGTGGCTGATGATGACGGAGAAATTGCGGAAGTAGATGGTAAGCATATAGTACTTTTAAGCGCCAGCGGTCAGCGATATGTCTATGAGTTTTCCAAATTCGTCCGTTCCAATGCTTCTACTTGTATCAATCAACGTCCCATTGTCAGCAAAGGCCAGCAAGTCATTAAAGGTGAAACCTTAGCTGATGGGCCGTCCACTGACCATGGTGAGCTGGCTTTGGGTCAGAATATTACCGTCGCCTTTATGGCTTGGGAGGGGTATAATTATGAAGATGCTATTATAATTTCCGAGCGGCTAGTGCATGATGATCGTTATACCTCTATACACATTGAGGATTATATTGTTGATATTCGCGATACCAAACTCGGCCCGGAAGTAATTACTTCTGATATTCCTAACATCGGAGAGGAGAAATTGAAAGATTTGGACGCAGAAGGAATTGTGTGCATTGGCGCAGAGGTTTCTTCGGGCGACATTTTGGTTGGGAAAATTACGCCCAAAGGCGAAACCGAACTTTCTGCTGAGGAAAAATTACTGCGCGCGATTTTTGGCGATAAGGCTAAAGATGTGCGCGACAGCTCGTTGTATCTTGAACATGGCGAACACGGTAAGGTCGTTGACGTTAAAATTTTTTCGCGTGAAGTGGGGGATAAATTACCAGCCGGAGTAATTAAGTCGGTGCAGGTGACGGTAGCTAATCTGCGCAAGATTCAGGTTGGTGATAAAATGGCTGGTCGTCACGGCAATAAGGGTGTCATTTCCAAAATTGTGCCCGTTGAAGATATGCCGTTTTTGGAAGACGGTACGCCAGTTGACATTATTCTTTCCCCTCTTGGCGTGGTGTCTCGCATGAATCTTGGACAGGTTCTGGAAACTCATCTTGGCTTTGCCGCTCGCTCTCTTGGCTATAATGTAGCTTCGCCGGCCCTTGATGGAGTGCCAGAAACAATAATTCAACGAGAATTGGAGCGCGCCCACCTGCCGATTGATGGTCAGGTTACCTTATATAATGGTCGCACCGGAGAACCTTTTGATAATCCAATAACCGTTGGCTGTATTTATATGCTTAAATTGAATCACATGGTTGAGGATAAAATTCACCAGCGATCCATTGGGCCATATTCTCTCATTACCCAACAGCCCTTGGGTGGTAAGGCGCAATTTGGCGGTCAGCGGTTTGGCGAAATGGAGGTGTGGGCGCTGGAGGGTTATGGCGCGGCACACACCTTGCAGGAGATTTTGACTATTAAGTCGGATGATGTGCCGGGGCGCTCTAAGGCGTATGAAGCCATTATTAAGGGAGAAGCAATACGCAAGATGAATGTACCGGAATCGTTTAATGTTTTAGTTCGTGAGTTGAAAGGGCTTTGCCTTGACGTAGAGTTGCTTGATGAATCAGGAAACATTATGCGCGAGCAAGTGACAGCTGAATTAGCGTCGTCAACAGGCGCCGTATCGGTTAATAATAATGAAAAAACGCTAGTATGATTATGCCGGAACCATCACGTCCAACTGATTTTGTTTCCATTCGGTTGAAGCTAGCATCGCCTGAAGCGGTGCGGCGTTGGTCCTATGGTGAAGTAACGAAGCCCGAGACAGTGAACTATCGTACGCAAAAACCAGAAAAAGAGGGTTTGTTCTCAGAGAGGATTTTTGGACCGTCCAAAGATTGGGAGTGTTACTGCGGTAAGTATAAGAAAATTCGTTATAAGGGGATTGTTTGCGATAAGTGCGGTGTGGAAGTTACACGTTCCATCGTGCGCCGCGAGCGTATGGGGCATATTGATTTGAAAGCGCCGGTGTCGCATATTTGGTTTTTACGCGGCGTGCCTTCCAAGATCGGGCTTCTTCTTGATCTGTCTGTCCAGAATTTAGAAAAAGTTATTTACTTTGCCAATTTCATAATTACCCACGTAGATGAGGATCTACGGGCGGCAACCTTGGAGCAGGTCAAGCAGGAGTATTCTATGAAACGCAAAGCCATTGACGCAGAATACCATCGTGAGCTTAAGGCTATGGGTGAAGGTGCGCCAGAAGGACGGCGAGCCTCATTGGGGAAAATTCGTGACACCCGTTTGAAGGAACTGGAAGAAGCTTTTATGGTTGCGACGCGCGAACTTAAAGAACTTCGGCCGTTAAGAATCATTGCGGAAAGCGCTTATCATGATTTGTCTTTGAAATATGGCCATGTGTTTGAGGCAGCCATTGGCGCCGAAGCTATTTATGAACTGCTAAAAAAATTTAATTTATCAACCGAAGTGGCCAAGCTTGAGCGTGAGCTTAATGAATTAAGCGGGGCGCGCGCCGAGAAAATTGTTCGTCGCTTGAAGCTGATTAAAAGCTTGGAGCATAATCATTTACGCCCCGAGTGGATGATTATTACTGTTTTGCCCGTGATTCCACCCGATCTCCGACCGATGGTGCCACTGGACGGAGGGCGTTTTGCCACCTCGGATCTTAATGATTTATATCGGCGCGTCATTAATCGCAATAATCGTTTAAAGCAACTTATTGAACTAAACGCGCCGGAAGTTATAACCCGCAATGAAAAGAGAATGTTGCAGGAGGCGGTTGATGCTCTGATAGACAATAGCGCTCGTCACGGCAAGACCGTGGTTGCTTCAACCGGCCAGAAGCGCATGCTGAAATCTTTAGCCGATATGCTGAAAGGCAAACAAGGACGGTTCCGCCAGAATTTACTTGGCAAACGCGTGGATTACTCTGGGCGCAGTGTTATCGTCGTGGGACCAACATTGAAAATGCATCAGTGCGGTCTGCCTAAACGCATGGCTCTTGAACTTTTTCGTCCGTTTGTTATCTCCCAGCTCATTAAACGCGAGTTTGTGCATAATGTTAGAAGCGCTAATCGTTTTATTGAGAGCGGTCGCGCGGAAGTTTGGGATATCTTGGAGGAAATTACCAAAGATGCGTATGTGCTTTTGAATCGCGCTCCAACCTTGCACCGTCTTGGGATTCAGGCATTTCAACCGATTTTAGTTGAGGGCAAAGCTATTCAGCTTCACCCCTTGGTTTGTCCGGCCTTTAATGCTGACTTTGACGGCGACCAGATGGCCGTTCATGTTCCTTTAACCGAGGAAGCCAAAATGGAAGCCAAGGAAATCATGCTTTCCAGTAAGAACCTCCTGAAGCCGGCGCATGGCGAACCGGTGGCCACACCCACCCAAGACATCGTTTGGGGTTTATATTATCTGACTTCTCTTGAACCAAACGCCGTCGGCCCTCTAAAAACATTTGCCAATGTCAATGAGGCTTCGGCCGCGTATGATCATGGGATTACTTCTCTAAAACAAATGATTAAAGTGCGTCTTGACGACGGCAGTATTATTGAAACGACAGTAGGGCGTTTACGTTTTAATGAAGTTCTGCCCGCTAGCTTGCGCTATTGCAATAAGGCGATGGATAAAAAAAGTCTGGGGGCGCTTGTTAAACGATCATTAATTATTGAAGGCGTAGAGCGTACGGCCGTATTGCTGGATGATTTAAAGGAGCTTGGTTTCAAGTCGTTAACACAATCTGGTTTGTCCTGGGGAATGAAAGACTTGCCTCATCTGGCCGATAAACCAGAGATGGTTGAGGCAACAATTCGTCAAGTTGAAGAAGTTGAGCAACAGTATGCCGAAGGTCTTCTAACCAAAGACGAAAGGCACAGTCAGATAGTGCAATTGTGGACGGCTGTTAAAGATCGCATTGTTGCTTTATCTAAGAAGTCATTGCCGCGCGAGGGTTCGGTTTTTACCATGATTGAGTCCGGGGCGCGTGGTTCTTGGGGGCAATTAACGCAGATTGTGGGGATGAAGGGATTAGTTACCAATCCGGCTGGCGATATTATTGAATTGCCGGTGAAAGCCAGTTTTAAAGAAGGTTTTGATGTTTTGGAATATTTTATTTCTACCCACGGCGCTCGCAAAGGACTATCTGATACCGCCCTAAGAACAGCCAATGCCGGTTATCTTACCCGGCGGTTGGTTGATGTGGCTCAAGATGTTATCGTGCAGGCCGAGGATTGTGGTGACGAGGAAGGACTAGAAATCACTCAGACTGAATCTGGCTCAATGGGTGAATCTTTGGAGAATCGGGTGGTTGGACGGTTTAGCAACCAAAAAGTAATAGATCCCAAAACTCGTAAGGTTATTGTGAAGTCTGGTGAGCTCATTACGCCGAACCACGTAGAGTTATTTAAACCATTGGACTTGCCTTCTTTAGTGATTCGTTCCGTGTTAACTTGCAGTTTAAAAAAAGGGGTGTGCCAAAAATGTTATGGTATTGATTTGGGGTATAACCGGTTGGTTGAAATAGGCACGGCCGTTGGTATTATTGCTGCTCAATCTATTGGCGAACCCGGCACGCAACTTACTATGAGAACCTTTCACACCGGCGGCGTCGCCAGCGAAGAAGATATTACTCAAGGTTTGCCGCGAGTTGAGGAGTTATTTGAGGCCAGGCCGCCTAAACGTGCGGCGCTGATGGCTGACGTGGCTGGGGTAGTTTCCATACATGAGGTTAATAATCACGAACACAATCCTGGCAGTAGCCGAGCGACGCGCATCCAACGGGTCATTAAAATTACGGCCGCCGAACCAATCAACAGGAAGGGGCGTGGCCGAGGAAAAGGAAAGATCAAAACGACTGACACAAATGTTCGTGAATTTGTAGTGCCGCCCGGTTATGCGTTTTTGGTTAAAGACGGTGAGCCCGTTGCCGTCGGCGATCAACTGACCGATGGAGCTTTTGACTTGCAGCAGCTAGTGCGGTTGCGCGGACGCTTAGAGGCCCAGCGTTATATTATTAAGGAGATACAATACATTTATTCTTCGCAAGGGCAAAGACTAAACGACAAGCATATTGAAATTATCTGCCGTCAGATGTTCTCGCGCGCTTATGTCAGAGATGGCGGAGACACCAATCTTTTGCCGGGCGAGATTGTGGAACGCTCAGTGGTGGCTGAAGCTAACGCGACTGTCGTGGGTAAGCCGGCGGAGACGGAAGACTTGCTTCTTGGAATGACTAAAGCCGCTTTGTCTACCAAGAGTTTTCTGGCCGCCGCTTCATTCCAGGAGACGGCTCGGGTTTTGATTAATGCGGCAATTACTGGACGAATAGACACTTTAGATGGCTTAAAGGAAAATGTAATTATTGGGCGTTTGATACCGGCCGGCACAGGCTATCACCGTAGTGCTGACTAACACCCCCAGTGGTTGTTTTGGACTCATTCGCACTATTACTTCAGCATTGTATTGAATAAGGGGCGGTTGTTGTCAGCCATTATTGGTGTTATAATAAAATTAGTTATTTTTAATAATATTCATAAATTAAGATATGCCCGAGGCAAATCCTGTTAAAATCCTTATTATTGAAGATGAAGAAGTGTTACTGTCAGTACTGGAACACAAGCTGACCCATGAGGGTTATCAGGTGTTTTTAGCGCGAGATGGAGAACAGGGTTTAGAGCAGATTAAAGCTATAAAGCCAGATATAGTTCTCTTAGACATTTTGATGCCCAAATTAGATGGTTTTGGCGTCCTCCAGCGTCTTCATGACGATGGCACAATTGCTAAACTGCCAGTGATTATTATTTCCAATTCCGGTCAACCAGTAGAAATTGACAGAGCCTTAAAACTTGGTGCAAGGGACTATTTGATTAAGGCGGAGTTTTCTCCAGAAGAAGTCGTCGCTAAAGTGCGTAAGATTCAAGTTGATCCACCAGAGGATGAGATGCCTGAGGCAGAATCGGCATCTATTCTTCCACCCAACGCTCGCGGCGGTGCGGGAGGACAGATGGGACGAATTCTTATTATTGAGGATGATCAATTCTTGCGAGATCTTATGGAACGCAAATTAGTGAAGGAAGGATTTATAGTAGAAACAGCCATTGAGGGAGAATCGGGTTTGCAGAAAATTAAAAAATGGCGACCTGATCTTGTGCTTTTAGATATTATTTTGCCCGGGCTTGATGGTTTTAGTATTTTGGAAAAAGTTAAAGAAGACGCGTCTGTCGCGAATATACCAGTTATTCTTCTGACCAATCTTGGCCAGCGCGATGACGTGGAAAAGGGTTTGAAGCTCGGAGCTGTCGGCTACTTGGTGAAAGCACATTTCACCCCCGGCGATATTGTGGAGAAGGTGAAAAGCGTGCTGAAGAAATAATTCAAAAGTCAAAATGCAAAGGTCAAATGAATGCTTTAATGACCGAAATTTTTCTGCCCTAGGCAGATCAGCCTTGGGCTGAGAATTTTAACTTTTGACTTATGCCAAGCGTTATCATCTATACCACCATCACTTGCCCTTACTGCAAAATGGCCAAAGCGTTTTTTAAGGAGCACAATGTTGAGTTCGTAGAAAAGGACGTGACCAGCGATGTGGCCGCCCAGCAGGAAATGATCAGCAAATCCAATCAATTAGCCGTGCCCGTGATTGATGTCGGTGGACAGATCGTTGTGGGCTTTCAACAGCCGAAACTCAAGGAGCTATTGGGAATCACATAGTCTGAACTATGAATAATATGCCTGATTTTTCGCGTTTCGGCCGTATCATAAAATGGGCGGCCTTAATTATTCTGGCCCTGATTATTATTCCTCGTTTTTTGGTGGTTATTCCCGCGGGTACAACCGGCGTTTACCACCTTTTTGGTAGAGTATCCGACAAACCATTGTCTTCTGGCCTTCATTTTGTGATTCCTTTGGCCGTCGTTACCAAAATGAGCATTCAAACTCAAGACTACACAATGAGCATTGTTAAAGAAGAAGGACGGCGCTTGGGCGACGATTCTATTGACGCTCTAACCAAGGAAGGGTTGAATGTGGCCTTAGATATCACGGTTTTGTTCAAGTTGCGTGAAGAGTCATCTCCATCGGTTTTTCGTGAGCTTGGCGTTAATTACCAGGAGATAATTATTAGACCAGAAACAAGGAGTATCATTCGTGAAGTGGTCGCGCAATATGACGCCAAATCTTTGTATTCAGAAAAGCGAGGGGAGGCTGTTGAAGCAATTAAAAATGGGCTCAAGGACAAAATTGAACCGCGCGGCATAATTGTGGAGGAAGTATTATTAAGAAATGTTAAATTGCCGGACAGATTAGCCAAAAGCATTGAAGAAAAACTGCAAGCCGAGCAAGAGTCTGCCCGCTATGATTTCGTTTTGGAAAAAGAGAAAAAAGAAGCGGACAGGAAACGCATTGAGGCCCAGGGCCAGCGCGACGCCCAAAAAACCATCAGCGAAAGTTTAACATCGTCATATCTTGAATATCTTTATTTGACTGGCCTCAAGGACAGGCAAGGCACGATCTACGTGCCGACTAATCCTGCGAACGGCTTGCCATTGTTTAGAGATACACGGTAGGTCATTTGATAGTTAGACAAAATAGGCAATGCCGCGCTTGCGCGGTTTTTTGTTTTGGGCTAAGATACTCAACACCAAAATACTACATTCTACATACTACCCACTATCATAATGACTATCCGCGTTCTCAAATCTGACCCATTAAAACATTCTACTGACCTTTTAGCCGTGGCCGTGTTTGAGGGCGAGAAAAAATTGCGGGGGCTCGCGGCCGAGATTGACAAATCACTCGGAGGTATTTTGTCGTCTCTGATTCAAGATGAGGGGTTCAAAGGAAAGGAACGTGAAACATTGCTGGCGCAAACGCATGGACGCATCGGAGCCAAACGTGTACTTTTTGTTGGGCTTGGCAAGGAGAAAAATTTCACCACCGACTCGGCTCGTCAAGCCGCGGCCTTGACGGTCAAGCGCGCTCACGAATATGCCGCCAAATCTGTGTCGTTTTCTGTGGGCAAAGCCTTGCGAGCGTCTGCTATGCGGTTTAATGAACGAGCCAGAGCCATTACTGAAGGAGTGTTGCTCGGGAGCTATCACTATACAACTTATCACGGACAGGAAACCAAAGATGAGCACGAGAAACGTCGCGCGGAAGAGGTCATTCTTCTTGCGCCCGACGCTTTGAGCACAAAACAAATTGAAGCGGGCATCGCCGAAGGGCAACTCAATGCTGAAGCCGCAATTTTTGCGCGCGATTTGGTGAACGCACCAGCTTCAGACATGACTCCACAGCATCTCGTTGATGTGGCCAAAGACATTGCTGGTAAATCAAAAAGAATTTCTTTGGAAGTTTTTGACGAAAAAGAAGCGAGAAAGCGCGGCATGGGTGCGTTTCTGGCTGTGGCCAAGGGTTCTGATATTCCACCATATTTTATACATCTTACCTATAAACCCAAAGCAAAGAAAACCAAAAAAGTTTTTTTGGTCGGCAAGGGAATCACCTTTGATTCAGGCGGACTTTCTCTAAAGCCGTCAAAGAATATGGAAAGCATGAAGAACGATATGGCCGGAGGCGCGGCCGTGCTCGCTGTTTTTTACAAACTTGATGAGCTTCAGCCAAAAGTTGAAGTACACGGCGTTATCCCTTGCACAGAAAATATGCCATCTGGCAGGGCAGTCAAGCCCGGCGATATCGCTCGCGCCATGAATGGTAAAACAATTGAGATATTGAATACCGATGCCGAAGGGCGAGTGGCGCTCGCCGATGCATTGTCTTTCGCCGTCAAAGAGGGAGCCGATACAATTGTTGATTTGGCTACACTTACGGGTTCATGCATTGAGGCGCTTGGCGAAGAGGTGGCTGGCTTGTTTGGCAACAGCCGACAGCTAACAAAACAACTAACGACAGCCGCTGAAAACGCCGGAGAATATGTTTGGGAAATGCCGATGGTCAAAGAATATCAGCCCTTAATTAAAAGCAAAGTGGCGGACATAAAAAACATCGGCGACGGCCGTGGCGCTGGCTCAATCACGGCCGCGCTGTTTCTCAAAGAATTTATCGGCGAAACGCCGTGGGCGCACCTGGACATCGCCGGCCCAGCTTGGGCTGAAAAAGAAACTTTTCCGTCCGTGCCGCTCGGCGCCACCGGCTTTGGCGTGAGGACACTCATAATGTTTTTGAAAAGCTTGCGCTAGTAATCTTTTGTGTCTGTATTGTGTTTGTGATATTATGAAATTAGTAAATTAATATGTTGAATAAACAGACAATCCAGCCAAATCCAGTGTTAGAGCCCAAGAAGCTTTTAGAAGAAATTAAAAGACAAAGAGATCGTTATAAGGCATCTCTTGACATGCTTGATTCTTTGGAAACTCAACTAAAACAATCAATATCTGATGATGATAAATCGGAAATTGAAGTCATTAAAAATAAAATAGACGATACATAATTACTATGACGCGTTCACACGAAGATTTACGCAATGAGCCGCCATCAAGAACGCCAGACCAATTCCTTGATGTCGAAATTTTTGGCGAACTTGGCCAGAGACTTGATTTACGTAAAGAAGGGCGGCTTCCACCCGAGGCCATGCCTGGTATTATAGACTACTACAAACAATTACAAGGCGAGATCGGACGTAGAATAAAAGAAATAGAAGAGGAAGTGGTCGCGCGTTTTCGGGCCGGATCTAATGTCGATGATTTTCAAGCTCGAAGAAGGCTTTCTGATCTTGAAACCAGTGCCAGAGAGGCAGAGCTTAGGGCAAAACAGTTTGGGGTATTAGAGAAAATAATGCAAATCAAAAGAGAAATTACGGAACGTGAACGAGAACTATCTGTTCTTGAGGGCATGCTTAACGATATTGTTGAGCAAGATAAACGGACGCCAAGATCAGAAATAGACACGGAATATGGAGCCGGAAGATAAAACGCCGCACATAACTTACGAGCCTTTACTGAAAAATTCTTCCTTTTTGGGTTTCTTTCAAAATTGACAATCATTCACGACCGTTCCCAATATCCCCAATTATAGAATGAGGCGTACACCGAGTAGAACCGTTGTGCTGGTTGTTCTACTGGAGTAAATTTATGGTAAAATTCAAATATGTATAATTGGTCAACAGATGAAGAACGGCTGAAAAAAAATCCCGAAAAATATGCCATCTGGCGGCTTGAGCAGATGGTTAATTTTGGTATTGGGAGTAGCAAAATAAAAGAGGCTGACTTGAAAAGATATTGGGATCGTATTGAGATAGACGAATCGCGTCGTAAGTTTTTAGCAATTCTACTTCATAAGTAAAATGGTACTCACGAGCGATCAAGTAGCCGTTCTTGAGGCGGTTGGGCGAAACGCGCACCTTGTCAAGCGGTTTTATCTCACTGGCGGTACGCCGCTCGCCGCTTTCTATCTTCATCATCGTTACTCCGAAGATCTAGACTTTTTTTCGGAGAGAGAAGTTGATATTGCGCCCCTCAACATTTTTTTTCATGAGCTTAAAAAGCCGCTTGGCATTATTTCACTTGATTTTCAGCAGAGCTACGATCGCAATTTGTTTTTTCTCCATCTTCCAAGCGGCGTTCTCAAAACAGAATTCACCTATTTCCCGTTTTTGAGAATAGAGAAGGGCCGGCCACAGTATGGCGTTGAGGTTGATAGTCCGCTTGATATCGCGGTGAATAAGCTGTTTACGATTTATCAGCGCACTAAAGCTCGTGACTACATTGATTTGTATTACCTCTGTCAGAAGCAAGGATTCAGCGTTGCCGACTTGGTGGGGAAAGCACGAATTAAATTTGATACGACAATTGATCCACTGCAACTCGGGACGCAATTTGTCAAAGTCGGAGAAGCGCTGGATTTGCCGAGAATGCTTATTGATCTTGCGCCAGACTTATGGCAGAAATTTTTTATTGAGGAAGCAAAAAAACTTAAGCCGATTATTATTGACAATAGTTAATCTCTCTATTTTTTCTATGATTTTTTTGATAAATTTTAAATATGAAATTCAGACAAGCATTATTTTGGGACACTGATCCAAAAAGAATTGACGTTAAAAAAAACGCGCAATACATTATTGAGCGCGTGGCTGATTTTGGTCGCGATAAAGAAGCGCGTTGGGTTTTGGAGCATTATGATAAAGCGCTGTTGCGGAGGGTAATTTCCAAATCAAGGTGTTTGCGTCCGCGCACAAAAAATTTATGGCTCTTACTTCTGAAAAACAAGTGAAACAGACGAAGTTGTATTTTGACATTTTGTCATCCGAGGCCAGAAGGGCGTTGGATTATTTGTCTTTAAAAAAATGGCTTAGGGAATCAAGGTGGTATTTGGCCGGCGGAACAGCCCTGGCGCTTCAGGCGAGGAATCGTCAATCAATTGATTTAGATTTTTTCACAGAGGATAAGGAATTCAATGTAAAAAAATTGATTGCTCGTTTTGTCGGCGAAGAAGGTTGGCACGTCAGCGTAGAGGAAAATAATACCATTTACGGAGAATTATTCAAAGTAAAAGTGAGTTTTATCGCCTATCCATTTTTTGTTCCTAAGCAAAAGCCAATATTTTACGGCGCTATTCGTATTTTGTCGCCGCTTGATATCGCAGTCATGAAAATTATCGCCGTGTCCCAGCGTGGCAGGAAGCGAGATTTTTTTGATCTTTTTTGATCTTTATTGGTGCGCGCATAATCTTGAATCATTGGAGAAAACTATCAAACGGCTCAAGGTGCAGTACCCGACAGTCGCCCACAATTATCATCATATTCTAAAAGCGTTGGTTTATTTTGCTGACACGGAAAGCGACCCTGAACCAATAATATATTTTGACGCCACTTGGAAAAAAGTAAAAAGTTTTTTTACCAAAGAAATCCCAGTCATTGCGGATAAGGTAATGAGATAAAGAGGCTTTAAGACATAAGCCGTAAGCATGGCCCCGCTTGCGCGGGGTTGATTGTTGATTACTTTCTTTGTGCGGGCAAAGAAAGTAATCAAACCGCCCTTCGCTGCCTACTTAGTTAAAGCTTCGCAGGTCAAGAAAGCTTCGGCGTGGCGCAGGAATGACACCCTCGGAGTCGGCGTCGGGAACAGTCGCTCTCTTTGGGGCGGCAGGTGCAAACTCACCTCGCACGGCTCGGTTCAGACATGCACCCGCTTGTCCGCCTCACTTCGCTTGCAGTTCCACGACACCGCTCCCATGGATTTAATTGTTGTTGTCACGCTACGCATCTCCGATGTTTAATCTTGACGGAATGGTCGGGGGGGGTAAGATATGAGCAAGAAAATACATACTTATTCATTTTTAATTAATTAAAATATGCCAAGAGATATTGGAGGACCAACTCCGGAGGAGATGGGAATAAAAACAGACTCCGCTGATATTAATTTAAAAATGCTTGATGACGAAGCACTAATTTTACGAAAACAAAAGGCGGAAAAATATAATGATACAATTAGACAGTTTACTCCAAAAGAAAAAGAGTGTTTTGAAAGAGAACTTGAATTGGAAAAAATTCATGAAGCTCTCCAGTATCTTAAAACAGCGGCGGAGATAACCAAGGATACCGGATTGAGTAAAGCATTAAATACTGTAGATCGCTCAGTAGATGTATTGTTGAATGATGCCTTGAAGATTCGGCATGAGGCCATGGGAGAACAGCGAAGTACAGAAATTGGTAATTTCGTTTATGAATATTTCACCGATTCTGATTCCCCATACGCGATGCAGCTAGAGAAAGAAGCCAAATCTCAGTCATGATCATAATTACACAGACGTCTTATTGATGTGACTGTTAATCGTTTGCTTGGACGATTAGGGGCGTGTTTGAAATGCTGGTTGGCGCCCTTATTTAGCGATGAGATTGACGTCGCCCGATTGGGTATCGCGCAATATCCCCGGTGCTGCTTCTGAGGCAGATCTTTTTCCTTTCTTGTGTAACAAAGAAAGCGGGAAAACTGTTTTTCATTAATCGAATTCAAGAAGTCCCAATAATTAGGGCTTTTTTGATGGTTTGACGAGATGTTACACTGGTGTTACACTAGCAGTATAGTTTTTAAATTGATTTTTATGCCGACAATAAAGAATAGAATTAATCTTACTGTACCGCGCGATCTTAATTTAGTGCTTAATCGTTTAGCGGTGCGCGATGACCGCTCTGTTTCTTCAAAGGCCCTTGAGCTCATTGAACGGGCGCTTGAATTAGAGGAAGACATTGTCTTGCAAAAAGTAGCAGAGGATCGCGACCGCAAGGGCGTTAAATATATATTGCACAAATCAGCCTGGCGATAACGGATTATGTATACTATCCAGTACCACCCATTGGTGGTACATGATGATATCCCTAAACTTGACGCGACGCATAAGCAACGAATTAAACGAAGCATTGAGCAAAGACTTTTGATTGACCCAGAAACATTTGGCATCCCACTTCGTCGCTCGTTGAGAGGTTACCGCAAGCTTCGTGTGGGCGACTATAGAATTGTGTTTCGTATAGCTGGCAACACGGTTTACATATTAGCCATTATGCACCGGTCAATAGTTTATGATCACATGTCTAAGCGGGTCTGGTAATGAGGACGAGATAAGGATTTTTGTTGTGTGAAACTCATGGCTTTACAGCCGTGGATCTTCACAGTAAACTGGAGGCATATGAAGATTGTCGAGATTCGCCGTAAAACTGCGCCGGTGTTTGAGGCCTACAACGTAAAGTTCGCCGGGCTCTTTGGGTCATACGCGCGCGGGAAGCCGGGCACTAGAAGCGATATTGATATTGCGGTTATTCTCGGTCCCGATGCTGACCTTTTTGATTTTGTTGGTTTAAAATTAGATCTTCGCAAGGTGTTAAAAAAGCCCGTTGATTTGGTGACATATAGAACGATGTACCCATACGTCAAGCGATCTGCCAAGCGAGGTATGAAGAAACTCTATGGCCAAACGGCTCACTGAAAGCGAGTCACAGCGAAGACTCTTGAGTTGTTTGCAGTCATATCACTTGTTATGGTATCCTTGATGGCGTGAGCATTAACTCAAATTTATTCTGAATATATGCAACAACTTAATCCGCGGGCGACGTGGTTGTTCTTCATAAGTTATCTAATTGGCTGGTTTCTTTTTGCCTTCTTC
>MGEK01000027.1:0-21101 GCA_001791325.1 Candidatus Uhrbacteria bacterium RIFCSPLOWO2_01_FULL_47_25
CAAATCCCCGGATACCGTAGCTAATTCTGTGAATTTGCATACTCCTTGGATCTCCAAGGAGTGCAAGATGTATCTGGCCTTATGCAGTTTTTTGATAAAAATCTGCACGTACTTGGCGGTTCCGAAGAATTGAATATTCTCATGTGCTTGTCAAATTAATTTCTCCGTGTTAGTATGCCCACACAAATTATTTAGGTCTTTTTGCCCCCGCCTGGCGGGGGTGACTTCCTTCCGCTTTGCGGGAGGGGTGCCGACAAAGACAATGTGTCCCCCCGCCTTGCGGGGCGGGATAATATGGTCTCTCGGAGACCAATTTTTATTCCCCGCACCTTTCGGCGTTAAGAACGCCATTATTAAACTAGAGCTCCAACTATGACTAATTATAACTATTATTCAATCCAGTCAGACTCAATAACCAGCGTTCGTTGTGAGTGCCATAATCTGGCAGTGATGTTTAGCGATTATTTTGCTCTCCTGCCGCGAGGACAGGCAGACACTAGAACGCTAACGCCGTAAAGGTGCGGGGTATGACACAACGTTACGAACTAATGTACATCTTGCCGCCCACTTTGACTGAAGACGAAGTGCCAGGCGCGACGGAAAAAATCACCAACCTGCTTAAAGATAACGGCGCTGAAATAACCAAAGAAGTTGATCTTGGTAAAAAAAGACTGGCCTATCCAATTGAACACCACCAATATGGCTATTACCGCTTGTTAGAGCTTAGTGCGGAACCGTCTCGCTTAGCCAAAATAAATAGCGTGCTGCGCTTGGCAACTAATGTCATGCGCCACCAAATTATTGTAAAACCGATTAAGAGTCAGGTAACGGTTGAACGAGAGCAGGCCTTACGGGCACGATTGGCAGTCAAACGACAACAGCGTGCCGCGGCCGAGGCGCCAAGTGTTAGCGCGCCAGAACCGAGTCCCGTAAGTACTCCTTCCTTAACGCCCGAAGAACTGGAAAAGAAAATTGAAAAGATTCTTGAGGAAAACCCTAACGTTTAAATATAATTTAATTTTATTAATACTTAAGAATCAAATATATGGCGATGAGTCTAAACAAGGTTATGCTAATTGGCAATCTCACGCGCGATCCGGAAAGCCGGACCACGCCGAGTGGACAAATGGTTGCTTCTTTTAGTGTCGCCACCAACCGCGTCTGGACAAACCAGGCCGGTGAAAAACAAGAAAGGTCAGAATTCCACAACATTGTTGCTTGGGGCAAACTTGCCGATATTGTTGGGAAATATCTGGCGCGGGGCCGTCGAGTTTATGTTGAGGGTCGTTTGCAAACTCGCGACTGGCAAGGACAAGATGGCGTCAAACGTTACCGCACAGAAATCATCGCCGACAATGTCATAATGCTGGATCGCCCGGCTGGCGCCGCGACTGGTCCATTTTCTGCCAAAGAAGAAGTGCCGAGCGGAGAAGAAAGTAGCTCAAGCGGTCAGCCATTCCCGCCAGCAGAAGAAGAAATTCAGCTTGAAAATATTCCTTTCTAAAACTTACTAATACATCAGCATGGCCACCAATACCCGCAACAATCGCCACACTCGCCAAGCCCCACCGATTGCGCCAAAAGATCGCTACTGCCACTTTTGCGTGAATGCTATTCAAGAGATTGACTACAAAGACGCGAATACTCTGCGGCGCTTCACCTCGTCATACGCCAAAATCGTGCCCAAGCGCCGCAGTGGCGTCTGTTCTAAACATCAACGCAAATTAGCCCAAGCCATCAAGCGCGCTAGATTTATGGCACTACTACCATTTGTGAACAGATAGTTCACAAATGGTAAATTCAAAAATCAAAATGCAAAAGACAAAAGTCCAAGCTCGAAATCAAAAGCTTATCAATTTTGAATTGGAATTTTAAATTTTAACCTTTGAATTTTGACTTGCTACAATGTCTTTCATCTCCACTCTTAATGACATCAAAATCGGTCTCGTGGTTAATTATCTAAATGAGCCATACATTGTACTTGAAGCCCGTTTCGTGCGTATGCAGCAAAGAAAACCGGTCATGCAAACTAAAATGCGGCATCTTATCACGGGCAAGGTTTTAGAAATTAGCTTCAAGCCCGGAGACCGTTTGGAAATTGCGGATATGGCGCGCACTAAAGTAAATTTTCTTTATCGTGACAATGAGCAGCTTCATTTCATGGACAACAACACATTTGAGCAATTTTCTTTGTCAATTAGCATTTTGGGAGACAAAACTGGTTTTCTAAAAGAGGGTGAGGAAGTAGATGTGCTTTACTACAACAACAAACCTATTAACATTGAACTGCCCAAAAAAGTTGAGCTCAAAGTTATGGAGACAGAACCGGGCGTTAAAGGCGACACAGCGCAGGGCAGTGTCATGAAATCGGCCAAGCTGGAAACAGGAGCATCTATTCAGGTGCCGCTTTTCGTCAAAATTGGCGACAGAATTCGCATCAATACCGAAAGAGGCGAGTACGTGGAGAGGGCTTAACCCCACCCCGCCCCGCCGTTGCGGGGGCGGGGCCACTCAAAAAACTGTAACAATACTTAATAAAAACCGTCTTTATATATAGGGGATCTCCCAGCCATTGAGGTTGCGGGGAGAATTTTAATTGCATGAAAGTTACGAATAAACAAATCATCAATGTTTTTTGGAAACACGTTCGGAAATATCCGGTCGTGACTGCCATGCTGCTTACGGGAACTTTCTCCGTTTACACGGTTGAAATTATCACTCCATGGTTTTACAAAAAATTCTTTGACACTCTGGCCGCACCAATCGCCAACGGCGCTGATATTTTAGTTCACACGCTTTTCATAATTATCGCGCTGGAACTGTTGGCCTGGCTGATTTATCGCTTAAACGCCGTTGGCTTGGTGCGACTGGAAACTAGGGTCATAGCTGACCTCAATGAAACTTCATTTAACTATTTAATCGGCCATTCATATTCATTTTTTACTAACAGCTTTGCCGGCTCATTGGTGCGCAAAGTTAATCGTCTGTCGCGCGCCTTTGAAGAAGTGGCTGACCAAGTACAATTTTCTCTCATTCCACTAATTGTCACGGTAGTCGGCATTCTCATCGGCGTGTCTTTTCGCAGTATTGTTTTAACAGCTACCCTTGGCGTTTGGGTAATAATTTTTCTGACAGCTAACTACTTCTTCGCCAGATGGAAACAGCCCTACGAAATAGCGAAATCAATGAAAGATACGGAGGCAACCGGAGTGCTGGCAGACGCCATCGGCAACAGCACGACCATCAAGCTGTTTACTGGCCACGAACACGAAAAGCAACGCTACCACAACATCATTGAGGAATGGCGTAAGGTGTACTCTTTCACTTGGAACATCAGCGAAATTGCTTATGGGGTTCAATCACTCTTAATGATCGCTATAGAATTTATAATGCTCTATATTGCTATCAAGTTGTGGCGTGTCGGTATTTTAACGGTTGGTGACTTTGTCCTTATTCAAATATACATTATACGCTTAATGCGCCAGCTCTGGGACTTTGGCCGGATTTTGCGCCGCTTTTATATGGCCTTTGCAGACGCCGCGGAAATGGTGGAAATTTTGGAACTGCCTCATGAAATAAAAGATAGAAAAACGGCTAAAGAACTTGCAGTCAGACAAGGAAAAATTGAATTTAATAACGTTGATTTTGGATTTCATCAAACAAGAAAGGTTCTCAATCGCTTCAATCTTGTGATTCAGCCGGGTGAACGAGTGGCGCTGGTAGGACCTTCGGGAGCGGGAAAATCAACCATCACCCATCTGCTGTTCCGCTTCTTTGAAATTGATGCTGGCCACATATTGATAGACGGGCAAGATATTTCCAAGGTCACGCAAAAGAGTCTGCGTGACCAAATCGCTCTCGTGCCCCAAGAGCCAATACTTTTCCATCGCACGCTTCTAGACAATATTCGCTATGGACAACGCGGCGCCAGTGATGCTGAAGTTGTTGAAGCCGCCAAAAAGGCGCATTGTCATGACTTTATAAACGAACTGCCGTTTGGTTATGACACCTATGTGGGCGAGCGTGGCATTAAACTCTCGGGCGGCGAGCGCCAACGCGTGGCTATTGCGAGAGCCATCTTAAAAAACGCGCCCATTCTTGTTTTGGACGAAGCGACTTCCAGTTTGGATTCAGAATCTGAAGCCCTAATCCAAGACGCTTTGCGAGAGTTAATGAAAGGCAAAACCGTTATTGTCATCGCCCACCGCCTCTCCACCATTTTGTCTATGGATAGAATCATCGTTATAGAAAATGGCAAAGTCATTGATATGGGCACGCACCAAGAGCTCCTTAACCGCCAAGGTATCTACAAAAAACTTTGGGAGATCCAGGCCGGAGGATTCTTGCCATAAATTGATTGCCGACGGCCAAAATGTTATTGGGGGCGGCACGCACCTGGCGCGCCGCCCCCAAGATGTACCCTAAGCTGGGTCATCGGGAACCACCATGGTGCCGACTCCCCGATCAGTCAGCACCTCCACGAGCAACGCATGGGGAACCCGACCGTCCGCTATGGTGACCCTACCGACTCCGCCGGCAAGAGCGTCAAGGCAAGCTTGTGCTTTTGGGATCATCCCTCCATTGACCACTCCGCTCTCTATCCACGAGCGTAAGGTAGAAGCATCTACCCTCTTTACAACGGCCCCGTCTGGCCCATAAATCCCTTCAAGATTAGTCAAGAAAATGAGCTTGGGGGCGCGTAGCGCTTGGGCGATGGCGCTTGCCACAGCATCGGCATTGACATTGAGCGGCCGTAACAGCTCATCAAAAGCTACTGGCGGCACAACTGGAACAAGGCCGTCCGCAAGAAACGCGCGCAGTGCTTCTATTCGGACTTCAGCCACGTCACCCACTCGACCAAGATGAACCACTTTACTGGTGCTGTGACGGATGTGCTGCCGCAGGCGTCCACGCAGCCATCCGCCACACGCCGCGCCAATGAGCCCGATCGCGCTGCCGCCACAACGAGCGATCTCGGCAATGATATCCGTGGCAATGAGCCCAATCAGCACTTGCTGCACGACCAACATGGTGTGCGCGTCGGTGACACGCTGCCCATCCACCGTTTTGGTCTTGAGGCGGAGACGTTGCTGCATGTCGGTCACTGCCGGCCCGCCACCATGGACAAAAACTATGGGCTTCCTTACCTTCTGAAGAGCCGCTACGTCTTGAGCGAACATTTTTGCCAGCCTTGGTCGCTCCATAGCTGCGCCGCCGTCCTTCACCACCACGAGCTCGTTGTCAATGTAATGCAGCGCTCGGATCAACTCCGTAGCAGTTCTGCTGTGTTTCGCGCGTTTCACAGTCCCTGACATCTTAGCTTCCCTCCTTATTTGTTTTGTCTCTCTCGCATTGATTTTAAACTACCTTGAGTCCCTATCCTAACAACCAAAGGAGCTACCGTCAATCGTCTGCCTCTGATCGACAACTCCTTCTGCCAGAAGGACATTGACATTTGCCTGGTCTGTGGTAGACTGCGACAAGTATTAAGAAACCTCGCAAGGCAAGGGACTGACATCTCATGCGGTCACGGCAGCGCCGTGACTGCTATTATTATAGAGAGCTAATGCAGAGGACCCTCGTCGTTTTTATTACCAAAACTATATGAATCAAATTCGTAATGTTGCTATTATAGCCCACGTTGATCACGGGAAGACAACGCTCGTAGATGCACTGCTGCGCCAGTCAAAAACTAAGTTGCATCGCGATATCGCGGACAAAGAATTAATCATGGATTCTAATGATCTTGAGCGTGAGCGTGGTATTACTATATTTTCCAAGAACGCCGCCATAATGTGGGAAGGAGTAAAGATTAATATCATTGATACCCCCGGCCACGCCGACTTTGGCGGCGAGGTTGAGCGCGTCCTGACCATGGCCGATGGTTGCTTGCTCTTAGTTGATGCTAAAGAAGGCCCAATGCCCCAAACTCGTTTTGTCTTGAAGAACGCTTTGAAAATTGGCTTGAAACCTATTGTCGTCATCAATAAAATTGATAAACCGGATGCCCGTGTTGACTGGGTACACGACAAAACATTTGACCTGTTTGTGGAACTCGGTGCCGACGATACGACACTCGATTTTCCGATGGTTTACGCCGCCGCCAAGCTCGGTAAGGCCGGTCTTCTGCCAAACCTTGACGCCATGACCGACATCGCGCCCGTCTTTAAAGCTATTTTGCAATACGTTCCCGCACCGACCGGCACGTCCGATGCGCCTCTCCAGATGCTCGTCACAACGGTAACTGGTGATCCTTATAAAGGACGAATCGCCACTGGCCGCGTCGCCAATGGCATCATCCGCGCCGGACAAGAAGTCGCTCACATCAATCGCTTGGGAGTTGTAAAAAAGTTCCGGCTCGTCTCTCTTATGACCTTTGATGGACTCGGCCGCGTGGAAACAAGCGAGACAACCGCCGGCGACATTGTCGCCATTTCGGGCATTCCCGATATTACAATTGGCGAGACGATTGCCGATCCAACGAACCCCATAGCTCTGCCCCTCCTCTCCATTGAAGAGCCCACGGTAAAAATGACATTCCTTGTCAACGACTCACCGTTCGCTGGGAAGGAAGGTCAATACACCACCTCCCGACAAATTCGCGAACGCCTCATGAAAGAGCTGGAGTCTGACATGGCTCTCAAAGTAGAAGACGGCGCTGGGGGCTGGATTGTGTCTGGGCGTGGCGAATTGCATCTCGCCATCTTGATTGAACGCTTGCGCCGCGAAGGATTTGAATTCCAGGTGTCTCGTCCTGAGGTCATCATCAAAAAGGAAGGTGGAAAAACTGTCGTTCCATTTGAACGGGTCTTTATTGAAACGCCGGAAGAGTATTCTGGCGTCGTTATCCAAAAACTAGGACAACGCCACGGCGAACTCCAGGAGATGAATATTGAAAATGGTATTTGCTATCTTGAATTTAAGGTGCCGACGCGCGGCCTCTTCGGCTACCGCACTGAATTTCTGACTGACACCCGCGGGTTGGGTATTATCAATGTATCATTCTTAAAATACGCCGCAGACACCCAGCAATGGAAAGACCGCGAACAAGGATCGCTCGTCGCTCACGAAACAGGAACGACCGCCCTCTACGGACTACTCGGCGTTCAGGACCGCGGGCAACTCTTCCTTGGGCCAGCGATTGAAGTGTACAAAGGTCAAGTTGTCGGCCAGCACTCGCGCTCGGGCGATTTGAGAATTAATGTTTGCAAAACAAAACAGCTATCCAATATGCGCTCAAAGGGCGACGGTTCGGCCGAGCATTTCAACGCTCCAAAAATTATGGACCTAGAGGCCTCACTGGACTACATCGGAGACGATGAGCTGGTGGAAGTGACGCCCGAGAATGTGCGTATTCGCAAGATTGTTTTAGACGAAATGGACGCGCGGCGAAAGCAATTAGGAATCATGAGCTAACCAGGGCATCTATCAAACTCTTTGGACAATCCAAGCGGGCGGATTTAGAATTGGAATTGGTGGTGAGAAATATACAATCCCCACACCGGTAGCCGACCAATATGAAAATAATTGGAAACTGGCTGATCACTAATTATTGTAAACAAATAAAATTATGGAAAAAGTAGAATTCACGGCGGCGGTGAAAGATGTATTTGATGCATGCAAACACTTATCAGACATTTCGGATGGTGCTCGTAAATTTACTCCGGACGGCAGAATGGTTGGCGACATTGGAGAGGTGATAGCAAAATTTTTTTTCAGTATCGAGTTGCACAATGTAGGTCGTTATGATTGGGACGGAACCTATAATGATAGAAACGTACAGATAAAAACAACTGGCGGCGGCGGTACATATCTCAAGGAGCCACCAACAGAAGGTTTTGCTGACGGCCTATTGATGGTATTTTTTATTGACCGCGAAAGTGGCGAATATGAGCTGGTCTATAACGGGGACATTCAACGCGTTTGGAATACACTAAATAATGTATTACTTGATAAAAGTGGCGCAAAGATAATCTCGCTGAATCGTTTAAGGGAGTTGCAAACTTCTGTTAGTCGAGAGGACATTATCCCAGGGAGGAGAAATATTAGTAATGAAGTAAGGTAATGGGGCTATCCATAGCCAAACGATTACAGAAAGACCCGCGCAGTACGCACAATGTACTGCCCCGGGTCTTTCTTCTTTTCTGGCTCTACTTTTTAGTCAGGGCTTTCTTCAGCCACCGTGCCGACCACATTCTCGGCCGGGTTCTAGTGTTTTGCTTCAAGTATAAAAGACGCAGTTGAATGCTCGAGGTCTGCCTCGTCTATAGTCGTAATACGGGCATCTCCATGACGCGGTTCGCTTAACCATCGTGCTAAACCCAAAGCATGAACCAGCGGCCAAGAATGATCGCGGCTTTGCACCTGAAGAATTTCAAGAGGCGCGTCTTTTACGTACGCCGCGCGCCGTGTTGGTTCTGCTTCAAGAAACTCTTGCGTCACTGACTTTGCGTCAACCATAGGACTCTTTGTTCCCATGGCTACAACATAACGCCCCTGCGGATGAATGGCCTTCAGTTTCTCTGAAGTAATTTGGCGACGACGAAGAATGTCAATATCAGCTTGCATGGCCTCACCTGCCGCACCGCCGCGGCTGTCTCCCTGCCGCCACGACTTTACTGCTCCCTCGGGATTAAGAAGCGTACGCCCAAGTACCTGTTTGCCAACAAAATCACGCCCTAGCGCTACTAAACTTTTTTCCTCCAAACCAACGGGCTCAAGCACAATCAAGTCCTCAATATGATCAGCAAATTCTGGATCGCTCGCCGCTTCCAAAGCAATACCGCCACCCATGGAAAGGCCAACTAGGTTCACGCGCTCAAGACCCAACTGCTTAATTGTCTCCTTCAGAGCCGCGGCGTGAAGCCGATAGGTGCCATCTGCTTGCAATCTCTTGATCCAATCGCTAGAGGCTTCGGCAGTTGAGTGCTCTGGATAGGTAAAACAATGAACGCGCTGTCCGGACAGTGCCAAAGCGGAGGCCAGCTCAAACTGCTGATATGGACTCGTGGCGATTCCCCCTAGAAACATGGTTGGAACACGATCGTCTTTTTCGCCCTCTCGCGGCGGATGAAGATCAAGCGTCACCACAGGAAGACTGTGGTGGCCAATTTCGGATGTCTCTATTTCAACTTGCGCAACATTGTCGTTCAGCTGTCGATTCAACTCGTCAAGCTCACGACTGATCTGTCGCTCGACTTTATAAAAATCATTTAAACGCTCCTTAGTTGAGGCAACATCGCCGCCGGATTTTTTCGCCCGCACCGCCTCGCGCCGCAAATCTCGCAATACCCGATAGAGCTCACCACGGTGCCAACGCGTAGTTAATTCGCGCCGGTGCTCAGTACCCGGTACGCGGCTTTCGTGTGTTAAGCCGGCGGCCTTAGCGTAAACACTATCAATCCGACTGCGCTCACCCATATTATTATACAAGAGTTACCCTGTACTCTCTTCTGGCTCAGCCGCCGCCGCTCCGACCACATTCTCCGCTGGTTTTTCTTCGGCCGCGGCTCTCAAAATTTTCTCGCGAATTTCTTTCATAAGTTTGGAGTTCTGCCGCAAGAAGTCCTTGGCACCCTCGCGGCCGACGCCAAGTTTCTGCTCGCCATAGCTGTAAGAATTACCGCTTTTTTCAATAACCTTATAGGTTAAGCCAGTATCCAAAAGATCGCCGGACAGAGAGATGCCCTCGTTGTACATGATATCAAACTCGGTGTTCCGGAAGGGCGGCGCCACCTTGTTTTTCACGATTTTCACCTTAACACGGTTGCCCACGACTTTGTCGCCTTGCTTAATCTGCGCGGCGCGGCGGATTTCAATTCTTATGGAAGAATAAAATTTCAGGGCAGTGCCGCCGGTGGTCGTCTCTGGATTGCCGAAGAAAACACCGATCTTAAAACGAATTTGGTTGATGAATATAACTACGGTACGAGTTTTGCTGACAATGCCGGAGAGCTTGCGGAGCGCTTGGCTCATTAGCCGCGCTTGCAGGCCCATATGCTGTTGGCCCATGTCCCCCTCGATCTCGGCTTTGGGCACAAGCGCCGCCACTGAATCTACAACTACTACGTCAACGCCATTTGAGCGCACGAGGGTTTCCAAAATTTCTAAGGCCTGTTCACCGGTATCGGGCTGAGAAATCAGCAGTTGATCGACGTTCACTCCGATTTTTTTGGCGTATTCTGGATCAAGCGCGTGCTCGGCATCAATGAAGGCGGCGATGCCGCCGAGCTTCTGCACCTCGGCCACGATGTGCTGGGCGAGTGTCGTCTTCCCGGACGCCTCGGGCCCATATATTTCAATAATGCGGCCTCTGGGCACGCCGCCAATACCAAGAGCAATGTCCAAAGACAAACAGCCGGTTGGCACAGATTCAACATCCATGGCTCTGGCTTCGCCAAGCTTCATGATTGAACCAGAGCCGAATCTTTCTTTAATTTGCGCCACAGCCATTTCTGTGGCCCTGGCCCGATTACTTTCCTCTTCGTCATGTTTAGATTTAGACATACCCCGTTAGAAGTCATTAAAAGATAAAATTAGTTAACTAATTTTATCTTTATTAATAATTAAAATTCAATAAGTTGATGGATGGTTTCATAACTAGAAGATTAACAATTTTCTGTGCCAGACTTCTAACGGGGCATACTTTGTATAATTACTAATTTCTAATATTTAATTTCTAAACAAATTATAATATCTAAATCACAAATATCAAAAGTTGAGACATTGAGATTTCGAATTTGGTTATTGTTTACCCCGTTAGAAATATAATCAATGTTTACCATGAAGAAAATAAGGTTGTTTCGCGTCAAGTACATATACATATGAGATATGATATATTGTGGTTTAATTTCTAACGGGGTTTAGAGATTAGGATTTGGAGATTAGAGCTTTCTAACCTAACGAGGCAGAGCCCCCAAAACAACGCTTCCCGCGGCCTTATCGCTAACGGGCGAACCTACGGCTACAAAAACTCGTCTCTCAATAACCGCCGTCCGGCTATAGCGTTTTGCGGCCGCTACGCGGACGGTGTTTGCTCCGAGTTGCAGTGTTAACGGCACTGCAAAACTACCATCCCGTCTGGTCGACACGGCCTCGCCGTTTACAGTCACTTTTGTTTCCTGCTCGGTCTGACCGCTAACGACCACCGTTCTCTCTATGGTCGTCATGGCCTCCTCGGGTGAGGTTATTGTTAATACCGGCGGCTGTACCATGGCCAACAACCGGCCGCCAATATAAGCTCCCACCAAAACTATGGCGACTCCGGCCATGGCTCGGCGCCAAAAAAATGGACTCACCCACAAGTCACGCCAATGAACACGAGCGACGAATTGGGTAGATGGAGCAATGCTGTCCTGGCGCAAATTTATCCAGCCGCTCACCAACGGTGCGGGAGGGAGCCCAAGAGCGAAGGCATATCGGTAAATAAAATGCTTTTCATAAACCAAACCGGGCAGTTGAGCTAAGTTCTCTTCTTCAATAGCCCTAAGATACCTTTCCGGTATCTTTAAGATAGCGGCACAATCGGTCACTGACCGCTTCTTGGCTAGCCGCGCTTCGTGCAAAGCCGCTCCCACTGATTCCGTAGTGTCAATAATAATACGCCTGAATCCCCAAGCCGGACGCGAACTAGTCTTCTTTTTTGCAGTCAGAGTCACATTAAAACTTATTAGGCAAAAATTATTGGGCTACAATTGATAGGACAAATATAATTAGGTTTCGTCTTGCTCTTGAATGCCATTGTTCTCCTCGTCAATGTTCTCATCGGTGTTATTATCCAGAATATCATTTTCTACTCTACTAATCAACACATCTCTTGGTTTAGCGCCATCGCCCGGACCAACCACCCCTTTGGCTTCCAGTAAATCAATAAGCCGCGCCGCTCTGGCATAACCAACTTTTAATCGTCTTTGCAATAGTGAAGAGGAGGCCTTGCCCGCTTGCACAACAACGGCCTCGGCTTCGCCAAGCAAAGGATCATCGTCATCATATCCGCCACCGCCCCAAACAGAGACGGCTTGTTTGGTGGTCACCTCATCTACATATTCCGGAGTGGCCCGCGATTTCAAGTACTCCACCACTCTAGCGATTTCTTCATCACCCACCAGCGCCCCCTGCAGTCTTTTGGGCCTAGTTATTTCAGCTGAAATAAAAAGCATGTCTCCCCGGCCGATTAGTTTTTCCGCTCCGCCCGTGTCCAAAATGGTTCGCGAATCCATAAGTGAGGCCACAGAAAAAGCGACACGAGCGGTAATGTTCGCTTTAATTAAACCAGTAATTACGTCAACTGAAGGTCGTTGAGTGGCCAAGACGAGGTGAATACCAACGGCCCGAGCCATTTGAGCGAGGCGAATAATCGCTCCTTCTACTTCTGAAGCCGCGGCAACCATGAGATCGGCCAACTCATCAATAATAACAATAATATAAGGAAGCTTTTCGGTTGACTGCTGATTATACGACTGAATATTACGAGAACCAAATGAGGCCAATAAACTGAAACGGCGATCCATTTCCTTAATCAACCATTTCAGAGCATTGACGGTTGCCGGCACTTCAGTAATGACTGGCGTTAAAAGATGCGGAATATGCTGATAATCCGGAAACTCAACCCGTTTAGGATCTATTATAATAAATTTCAGATCGCTTGGATTATTCTGATATAACAAGGAAAGAATAATGCTGTTCAAGGCTACTGACTTACCCGAACCGGTTGCCCCGGCAACAAGGAGGTGCGGCATCTTTTCCAGATCTACCACCCACGATCTTCCGGACACATCCTTGCCCAACGCCAGCATTAAATTAGAATGGCGTTTTTGAAATTCTTCTGATTCCAAAATCTCGCGTAAATGCACAATGGCCACAGACTGATTGGGAACTTCAATACCAACCAGAGACCGACCGGGTATCGGTGCTTCAATTCTGATAGGATGGGAGGCCAGAGCCAAGGCCAAATCATTGTTAAGGGCCGTAATCGCTGAAAGTTTTACTCCGTCCTCGGGCTTTAGAGTGTATTGAGTGACAGTTGGACCAACATTAACTTCCGCCATTTCCACCGGTATGCCAAAACTTTCCAATGTTTTCTGAATTAAAAGTTTATTCTCCTTGATATCTCCACTAGTTGGTTTACTGTGATTATTCTCCAAAAGAGAAAGCGGCAAATCAATCACTATTGGCTTGTAGCGCGAAATCGTGCTGGAACCACGCCACCTAAAACTGTCAACTCCCGCCATTGGCAAAGCCTCTGATGACGTTGACCCCTGGAGAGGACGTTCTTGGGTGTTGGTATCTGATGGAATATCTAATATGGAGTTGGAAACAAAGGCCGGAGGGGTTTCTGTTTTATGGGACCCCGCTTCACGCTCTGTTAAACGCGCAAAGAATCCTCGCCAAAAATCAACAATGAGTCGTTTCAGCCAGCTTAGTATCTTGAGGCATGACGAAATCCAATATTCAAGAGGCGTGTCTAAAATAATCATGAGCGATGAAATGAGCAGAGCCACTAAAAGCAACCAGGCTACCCAATAACCGAATACTGTTTCTAAGGGATAGCGCAAGAATAACCCAAGGTAACCGCCCCCAGCCCCGCCCACAGACAACCCCTTGGTCGCGTCCAGCGGAACGAAAAGATCAAGCAGAGCCAGAGCGCTTAAGACAAAAAAACTAAACCCTAGGGTGATTATGCCGCGGCGCGGCGTCTTCTGGAGACGCATGGCCGCGATTACTAAAAAATAAAGGGGTGCCAGCCACGCGCCCCAGCCAAACATAATTTCTAAGGCCTGATTCAAGAAACGGCCAAATGGACCAGCGAGCTCTAACAGAGAAAGAGCGCTGACTCCGGCTAAAACCAATAAACCAATAACGATCAACCCCTCAGCTGTGCCCGGCGAAAAATGACGTCCTCTGGCGCGTACAGAGCCGCCATGGTCTTGTTTTTTGACACCATTACTCATGAAAATTACTGCGAGGTTATGAATTATTATTCTTACGAAATTACGAAATAATACGAATATACGAAATATTATGGCCCCATGGCTTACCCGTGCTTCGTCTACTTGGCGGGGAACTACGCAGGGCAGGCAGCTTACGGCTTATGGCTTATACCAATTATATCACGCCCGGTCTTCACTGCGATACTGCAGAGCTTCAGCAACATGCTGAACAGCCACAGGTTCGGATTCGTCCAAATCAGCGATGGTCCGGGAAATTTTAAGAACACGATAATAAGCGCGAGCCGAAAGATGCAGACGATCAACAGCAGAGTACAAAAGAGAGCTCGCCGCCGATTCTAAATGACACCAACGACGCACTTGTTCGCTAGACATCTCTGCGTTGGTAACTAAAGATGTCCCGCGGAACCGTTCATGCTGATGGCCCCTGGCCGTCGTCACCCGCGCGCGCACGGCCTCTGATGGCTCAGCCAATGGTTCAGAGCTTAATTCTTCCACGGTTAGGCGCGGGGTGGAAACATGAAGATCAATACGATCAAGCAAGGGCCCGGAGACGCGACGCCGATACTGCAATAGTTGAGACGGGGTACAAGTACATGGCTGTTCAGGATCGGTCGCATAACCGCAAGGACAAGGATTTTCCGCGGCCACCAGCATAAAACGGGCCGGCAGGTTCATGGTACCAGCGGCCCGGGAGATACTGACAGTCCCATCCTCAAGCGGTTGCCTTAGAGCTTCCAGTACATGACGCGGGAACTCCGGAAATTCATCCAGAAATAGCACCCCGCGATGCGCCAAACTCACTTCACCGGCTCTTGGTATCGCACCGCCACCCACTAAAGCCACGTGCGAACTTGTATGATGAGGACTTCTAAATGGGCGTTCGGCTATTAGTGGCGCGCCATCCGGCAAAGCGCCAATGCTACTGTATATCCTCGTTACTTCCAACATCTCCTCCTTGGAGAGAGGAGGTAAAATAGTAACCAATGAGCGCGCCAGCAAAGTCTTGCCAGCGCCCGGCGGACCGGTTAAACGCACATTGTGTCCTCCAGCCGCGGCTATCTCCAGAGCGCGCTTTACATGATCCTGCCCTTGAACATAAGCAAAATCATAGGGAGAGCGTCTAATGTTATAGCCTAAATCATAAGCCGTAGGGGGCGCTGCGGAAAGTTCAGCTTCGCCGATTAGATGTTTGACCACGCCCATTAAAGATTCCGCTCCATATACTACGAGGTCATCAACCAAAGCAGCTTCGGCGGCGTTTCCTTGCGGCACGATGATAGCTCCAAAATCAAGGGCTTTGGCCAGCAGAGCCGCTGATAATACGCCGCTCACGGGCCGCAGTGTTCCGTCCAGCGCCAGCTCGCCCAAAAATAAAAAGCGTCCTAAATCTGTATTCAGCTTCAATTCTCCGGAAGCGATTAGAATAGCCAAGGCCACGGGCAAGTCATAAACCGGACCAGCTTTCTTAACATTACCGGGGGCAAGGTTCACCGTGATGCGAGTGGCGGGAAATTTCAAACCGCTATTTTTTATAGCCGCGCGCACCCGTTCTTTCGCCTCTTGAACCGATGTATCTGGCAAACCGACTACCAAAATGTTTGGCAAGGATCGTCCAATATCGGCCTCCACCTCAACAACCGTGGAATCTAACCCCACCACGGCCGCAGAATAAACTTTAGCAGACATACCCTTACAAAAATTCTAATTTCTAAGCACTAATCTCTAAAGCCATACGAAAGTACGAAATCATACGAATATACGAAATATCGTTGATCGCGGAAACGAACAATTTTCGTACCTTTCGTATTGTTTCGTAATTTCGTAAGTATAATTAGTCATTTGAGCTTGGACATTGGACACTTAGAGATTAGAAATTAGCAACTTTGACAACTAGAGACTACTCTGTTCTTGTCGCTTTGGCCATCTGTTTTGGCCATCTGTATCTTATCAAAATAACCACAACACCAAACACTATTAATACATCTGCCAAATTAAACGATAACCCTCCGGCCAGTCTAAAAACATCAATGATATAACCAAACCGCATACGATCATAGCTATTTGAAACAATGCCAAAAATAATTCCCAAAAGAAGGGCTCTGTTGACAGAAGACGTTTCGTGCCAAAACAAGCCACCAAGTACGATCAAAAGAACCACGGCTAAAATAAAAAACAAATAATATGGCACAGTTATGCCCAAGGGCCCGAACTTATTAATGCCTGGCTCAAAAGAAAGCAGGCCGGCGGGTAAAACTGAGACTGACGCCGATTTCATAAGCGCCAACGTCTTAGTCAAACGATCAGTGGTGGCAATGATCGCGATGGCAAAAAAAAGGAGCACACTGGCGCCGTGGCGAACTATACTCTACTCTTAATTGACTCCTTGCAATTAACGCAGGAACTTGATGCTGGACGAGCCAGCAGGCGTCGCTCATCAATCGGCTGTCCGCAATACTTGCAGATGCCATAAGTGCCGTCTTCCAAACGAGCAAGAGCCGAGCGCACGTCTCTCAGTGACGACTCTAAAACTTCTTTAACGGAAAGGTCGGTGGTGAAAGCTGCCACTTCGGCGCTGTTTTCATCTTCATCGCTACCATAATCCGGCGGCATAAGCTGGTACTTGCCAGCGCTTGATCGGCCAGAGCCAGTCAGGTCTTCCATTTCATTCATCAATTGCTGTTCTTTTTCTAGCAGCTTGTTTTTAATAGTAACTAGAAATTGTTTGTCCATATAAATTGGTATGTGCCCACTAAATTATAACACTTATTTACCTTCACTAATAACAATATTTGACTGAAAAATTATTGCCCAAAAATGACTTGAGGCGCACCATGGCGCCGATTATTATTAAAATATATGCGCTGGTGCGCCTCATAGGATCACGACTCACTTCGCCGCCGCCGCGTGGCAACAAGCAAAGATGTAAAATGTCTTGATCCGTGACGCGCTTCTCCCGCCTAAAAAGTGCAACCCCACTACCGTACCTTGTGGTACCCCCTGCGACACAAGGCCGCATGATAGTACCTTTCGACCCCCGCTTAGCGAGGGACGGTTTTTGTTTTGGTTTGAGGGCAGGCAAGGGGACGGGTTAACCTTGCCTCTAACGGTAGAGTAGGGGGAGCAATAGCTCTATCCCGCCTTGCGGAATTGGGCCATGGCTCCGTAAAAAGAGCTTGAATCTTATACATAATTATAGCATACAATTAAAAAAGACACAATATTCATTTTTAAGCTGAACTTAGCTGAAGATTAGTCTTTTTTCTTGACTGATAATGACTTTATAATCCAGTAATTTAACAAATTATGCCCAGACTTATCCACACCCATCTGTATAACTTACCCCGTTAGAAGCTCGAATTAACTAGAGAATCGTCCTAGCTAATATAAAGGTAATTATATTAAGTTACCATTTTAAACCACGGCAGATAAATGCTTGCAAGTATTTATCTGCCCAGGGCTTCTAACGGGGTTGCCCCTAATACTGACGATGACGCCCACCCCCGCGGTCGTGTGGGCCTCCACTGCCGCGGTGCCTTGGCGGGCCGTCGCGCCGTTCGCCGCGATGAGGGGACGGTGCTTCAGAAAAAGGCGGTGGCGACGGGAAAGAAGATTCGGGCATGGCTTGACGCATAGAAAGATTGATACGATTCATATCATCTATCTCAATCACTTTAACAGTTACGGGCTGACCAACCTTCACAATATCGCCAACTTGATTCACCCGATAAGGAGCAAGTTCAGAAATGTGCACGAGGCCTTCTTGTTTTGGTAGAATTTCCACAAACGCACCAAAGTCCATAAGGCGCGTCACCGTTCCTTGATAAATTTCTCCAACAACAACCTCACGCGTAAGCGACTTCACCCACTCCACGGCTTTATCCATTCCTTCCTTATTAGCCGAGCAAATGAAAACTGTACCATCTTGCTCAATATCAATGGAAGCAACGCCGGTCTTGTCAATAATCTCGTTGATCACTTTGCCGCCCGGGCCAATCACATCGCGAATACGTTCGGGATTAATATGAATGGTTACAATACGCGGGGCGAACGGCGAAAGCTCTGCCCGTGGCTCGGCAATGATCTTATTCATCTCTTCCAAAATTTTCGTACGCGCGGTTTTGGCGACTGATAAAGTTTCTTCCACTATTGCTTGGCTCAAACCATGCGTCTTGGTATCAAGTTGCACGGCTGTAATACCGTCGGCTGACCCAGCCACTTTGAAATCCATTCCACCCTTGCCGTCTTCTAAGTCCTGCAGGTCGGTTAGAATTTGGTAACGACCTTGCTCGTCTGAGGCCAACCCCATGGCAATACCGGCAATTGGTGTTTTGATGGGCACTCCAGCATCCATCAAAGAAAGAGTGGAGCCGCAGGTAGAAGCCATTGACGATGAGCCATTGGAGCTCAAAACCTCTGAAACGACTCTAACCGTATAAGGAAATTCTTCCTTATTTGGCAACACCGGCAAGAGAGCTTTTTCGGCGAGGGCCCCGTGCCCGATCTCGCGGCGGCCAGCGCCACCCATCCGGCCGACCTCGCCAACGGAGTAGGGTGGGAAGTTGTAGTGGTGCATATAACGCTTCTTGCCGCTCTCTTCCATTGTGTCTAGTTGCTGTTCGTCTCCAGGCGAACCTAGAGTCACTACTGAAAGCACTTGAGTTTCTCCGCGCGAAAATAAAGCTGAACCGTGCGTCCGCGGCAAAACGCCTACCTCAACAGACAGGGACCTGATCTCGGTTAATGATCGGCCGTCCACGCGGCGGCCTTCTTCAATAATCAAACGTGAAACTTCATCCTCCACAATACCTTCAAAAATATCCAATGCTATCTTGCGTTTCTCTTTACCGACCTGTTCGCTCGCCAAATATAAATCAAGTTCTGATTTAAGATCCTCTAAAATTGCCTGACGGGCGTGCTTGGTTACCTGCGTGCCGTTAAAGAAACGCTTATGCAACTGTTCCACTGACCACTTTTTAACTTTATTGGCAGTTTCTTCCTCTAAAGCCAATTCCTCTTTGGCAAAAATCGCGGTATCAAGCTTTGGCCGACCATACTGCTCAACCATCTCCGAAATAAGATTCAGGACCGGACGCATATGTTTTTGGCCAAACAGTACGGCCTCTAGAAAAACTGATTCAGAAACCTCTTGAGCGCCAGCCTCAATCATAAGCACCTTGTCGGCCATGCCAGCAACCACTAAATCAAGATCACTTTTTTGACGCGCTTCATAGCTGGGATTCAATACCCATTCGTTATTTATTCTCCCAACGCGTATACCAGCAATTGGCCCGGCCCAGGGAATATCTGAAATGGCCAAGGCCAAAGAGGCCGCCACCAACGAAGGAATGTCCGAATCATTCTCGCCGTCAAATGACAACACCGTCAAAACAACCTGTACGTCATTTCTGACGCGCTCGTCAAAAAGCGGACGAATTGAGCGATCAACCAGCCGACCCGCTAAAATGGCTTCATCCGTTGGCCGTCCCTCGCGTTTAATAAAACGCGATCCTTTAATCTTGCCAGCGGCATAAAGCCTTTCTTCGTAATCAATAGTTAAAGGGAAATAGTCAATGCTCTCTCTTACTGTTTTACTTAAGACAACTGTCGCCAAAACAACGGTATCGCCATACTGCACAACGGCCGAGGCATTGGTTTGTTGGGCAAGACGCCCGAGTTCAATGGCCAAAGTTCGCCCAGCCCATTGAATCTCTCGCCTGATCGGCGATGCTGTATTTATAGTGTTCATGCGTATCCTTTCTCGCCATCCGCCCAACCGCTGATTATTCGCCGTCACTAGTACCTATCCGGCCACCCCCGCTCGGGCGGGGCGAAAAGATAGCTACCAACAACGGCAAAATTAAAATCAACTTAGGTGAATAACGTTAAATAAATAATTACTAACGATTATGAAGAAGCTGACTTGCGGGGATTAATCAAAAACTGCCGCTTATTCGCGCTCAAATCAATGACGTCATCAGCGGCCTCTTTTAGCCGCGCGGAAGTTGTTTCGCCAAAAGCTACCACCTCTACTAATTGTCCTTGGAACTGCAAGTACTGTACCAATGGTACGTAATCACCGTCACCAGTTACTAGCACCACCACATCAAGTTTGGGCGCGATGGTGATAGCGTCAACAGCAATCCCCACGTCCCAATCGGCTTTTTTTGCGCCACCGGCAAAAACCTGCAATTCCTTCATCTTGACCTCAAAGCCTGATTTGTCCAATGCTTCAAAAAAAGTTTGTTCTTCGGTGGAACCAGATTGAATAACATAGGCAATGGCTCTGATCAAGCGCCGTCCATCTACTGCCGCTTTCAGCACTTCCTTAAAGTTAACTCGCGCGCCATAGAGATTCTTGGCGCTGTGATACATATTCGCCACGTCAACAAAAACCCCGATGCGCTGTTCTTTATTCTTGATCATACCCCGCACCTTTGCGGCGTTAGCGTTCTTTTGGCCACTTGTTTTTGCGCTAACGTACACGAAAAATCAGTAGACAAAACTGCCAGCTCATAATATCCCTGACGAACGCCTGTTATTAGACCAGCTTTAATTAAATAATAGTCATGATTGGTCATAAGTTTGGTTTTGGTTTAGCCGTAGCGTTCGGAACGCCGAAAGGTGCGGGGCATACCTCTATTCCGTCGCAACTTCTTCTTCTACAACCGGAATCAGCGGCTCTTCGGGCAGAATTTCATCAACCGACGGCTCCTTTTTTTCGTAACGCTTAGCGAGTTTGAGCTTCAAGCGTTTCACCAAATTTTCAAAACTGTCCGGATTCTCCCTTTCAAGATAGCGAAGCAAGCGCCGACGTTCGCCCACCTTCTTCAATAAACCGCGACGTGAAGAAAAATCTTTTTTATGAGTTTTTAAGTGTTCCGTCAACTGCCTGATCTCTTCAGTTAAAATAGCAATCTGCACTTCGGACGAACCGGTGTCGTTTTCATGGACGGCGAATTTTTTAATGATCTTTTCCTTTATTTTTTTGTCTAACATAGTTTCTCCCGCGCCACGCCGAGCTGCCCCGCCCTCGCGGGATGGCCAAGCGTTCGTGATTATTTAATTAAGGTGAAAAGAGTGTAGCAAAAATCATGCTTCGTGTCAATGGCCGAGGATTTTCTACAAAAAGAAGTGGCTCGCCGCAACATTGCT
>MGEK01000027.1:21113-43484 GCA_001791325.1 Candidatus Uhrbacteria bacterium RIFCSPLOWO2_01_FULL_47_25
CTTAGCGGTCCGTCTTTCACCTCACTCCGTCTGGGGCACGTGCGGATTCGGTGGATCCGCCACCACCGTCGGGGTTTCCTCCGACGGCGCCGCGACCGGAACGAATTTGAGGCCCAACAGAGCGGCCACGTTCTCGTCCAGGCGCTGGTGCCGGAGCGCCACTAGCTCCTCCAAGCGCTTCTGCCGGAGCGCCTCCTCCTCCCGCTCTTTCTTGATCTGCCTGAGCGCGACGCGCTGGGCCGCGATCGCATAGAGCTCAATCTTACGAGCTCTGTAGAGGGGTTCGCACTGGAGGCAAAGGATGTGCGCACGCATATCCTCCTCGGTTGGCAGCCGCCCCAGCTTGGTCTCCAAATGTTTCACGCCCGGGACCATGGTCCCGTCAAGAAGGGGGATTTCCCGGAGGCATCCCCAGCAGGGGACATTTTCCCACTTCTTCCCGCCGTTGCTGCTCTGCGCGTCCGACATCTTCAAGCCCTCCAAACAGAGATCTGTATTGTCGTATTCGCGGCCGATCTCCTGATCCGCAATACGTGATCGGACAAAAAAATCCGAACAGCACAGTATACATGATTCATTGAAATTGTCAATCGTGATGATTTTCAAGATAGCAAAATCGCGCAAAGTGTCGTACAATATAAATTGAATATGGGAACAGATTTAAAAACTTATTTAAACGAATTTCTGGAGCACTTGGAGATTGAGAAAAATCGCAGCCGCGCAACGATTCAGAACTACCGCTTTTATCTTGAACGATTTATTAATTGGGCGCGCGAGCGCCGAATAACCCAAGCCGGGCACATTACCTCCGAGCTTATCCGGCAGTATCGTCTATGGCTTAATCGCTTAGCCGATTTCAAGGGCGAACCTTTGAAAAAAAACACCCAAAACTATCATTTGATTGCTATTCGCTCCTGGCTGAAATACTTGGCCAAGCGCGACATCGCCACGCTCGCCGCGGAAAAAATTGAGCTCATGAAAACGCCCGAGCGCCAAGTTGAATTTTTGGATGGCGACGATTTAAGGCGCCTCTTGGAAGCGCCCACTAAAATTGATGAGCCGGAAATTATCCAAAAAAGAGATCAAGCGATTTTGGCCACGCTCTTTTCAACCGGTCTTCGTGTTTCAGAACTCGCCAATCTAAAAATTGAAAATATCAACTTGGAAAAGCCGCCCAAAGACGGCCTCACGGAATTCACCGTGCGCGGCAAGGGTAAAAAATTGCGCGTTGTTTTTTTGTCTGCAGACGCGCGCGACTTGTTAAAATCATATACCACTCTGCGACACGATGTCTCGCCCTATCTTTTTATCCGTCACGATCGGGCGCACAAAAAACATGAGACCGAACGAGAAAAAAAAGAGGGCGGAGCGCCCTTGACTTCACGCAGCATTGAACGCATTGTAAAAAAATGCGCCAAAGTTGCCGGCCTCACCAAAAAAGTTAGTCCACACACCCTTAGGCATTCCTATGCAACCGACCTATTGCAGGGCGGTGCCGACATCCGCTCGGTGCAAGCCCTTCTTGGCCACGCCTCAATCACCACCACTCAAGTCTACACCCACATCACTGACCCGCACTTGAGAGAGGTGCATAAGTCCTTTCATAATCGACAAAAAAATTAGACCGGCAAAATTAAATAACGAAAAAGAACGATGGCTATTTCTAGTTTTTTATTCGCGGTTATCCGATCTTAATGATTGCCAAATGAACTCAAACATCGCTCGCTCAACTTGAGCGAGTTCATCGCTTTCAACCACGATGGCAACGAGGTCTTTTTTAAATGAGAACATAGCAATCTTCCGTCCCCATATAAAAACAAGACCATGGTATTCATAGCTCGCCGGAATGGTGCGAACCTCACGAAGTTCTTGGGGCCCAAGACGTTGTCGCTCCGCCGCCACCACCGACTCACGTAGAATAACCCGAGCTGGAATTCGTTTTTTTACACGCCGCTCCACGAACCGCTGAAAATCATCGCCCAGTATCGCAAAAAGATCTTCGGACGAAGAAAAAGAAAGAAACTCATCGGCTTCAGAGAGCACTTCTTCTAAGATGAGTTTCATTCCCTCTCTGCCCTGGTAGAACCGTACGGTCGGCCGATGCCGTGCTTCGCCGTACCGGGCGCGAAGCTCGGGCAGTGCCCGCTCGAGGAGCGCCACGTGCTCGCGAGCTAGCTCCACCACCCGCTCCGGCTCCTCGACGCTGAAGTACTTCACTGTTTTGCGACGAAAAGTCGCCGCGAGCCCCTGCCGCTGTAGATTCTCCAGTACTTCATAACAGGTTGAGCGGGGGAGGCCGGCCTTACGGCTGATCCGCTGCACTGATGATGGTCCAAGCTCAAGACAGGCAAGATAGATCTTAGTCTCTTTCTCGGTCAGCCCAAAAGTTTCGAGTGTCTTTTCTATATGCATAGGTTCCTAAATCTATGAATTGTCGGCAAAACCGACGACATTTGTATACATAAAATAATAGCAAATATAAGGAAATTATGCAATAGGCGTTACTTTGTGCCTAATTTATTGACGTACCAGTGTAGTTACTCCATACTAACCTGTCACCATTTTGGTGACCAAAAACCAAACAGCTCAAAAGAGCCCTTTGAAAAAGGAGAAGCCATGTTCACCACTGTCAACGCTGTTGAGCGATGCCTTGTAAGTATACTCAACGGCATACTCAATCTGTTTCGTTTCCGGATCGTCCGAGTGATCCCTGGCTTCATTGAACGCTTCCCGATGCCGGGAACGAACGGGGAAGTGATTCTCGTTCATTTCAGGTAGGGAGTCACATTCCAGGAAGCTGTAGATGAGTTGGACTGGATGGGGCTCCGGCCTGGAAACCCTGACGACCTCCGCTCGTTCTGGAAGGAGTATATGGATGAGAGTCGTAAGTCCAGAATCGTGGAACTGGCCAAGGTCAAAGACGGCCGGGTCGCTTGCCTCAGTGTGGGCCGGCCGGAACTGTCCTGGGAGTCAGCGGATATTCTCTCACTGGACGACGACCGCTTCCTGGCTTTCCGTAAGTCCCAACGCCTCGCCGACATCGTGAAGGTTGTTACTCACATGCTACGAAGCCACCCTTAATCGATTACCCCTGAAAGGAGGAGTAAGATGCAAGACAACGAAACAACGAGAATGTGGCGCCTAGAGTCAGAAGAGGCATGTGTCTACCTCAAGGACTTACAGGGTTGCCTGGCAGGACTCATTGCCCGGGAAGTGAAGTGGCTCGCTGACAACGTGACCTTTCGAGGGGGTCGTTACGGAGTTATTCCCTGCTTGGAGGCTATAGAAGATGCATGGAAATTGACCAACTGGCTCATCTATGGAGAACTCTGTTGGTTGAATAGGGTCGCGCGATCGCATCCTATCCTCGTCGTTGACGAAAGCGGGTTCCCTTCCATTTCATCACTATTGTCTGATCTAACAAAGCTTCGGGAGGACAGCGATAGGTATAGCGTCATCTCCGTAGAGGCTCCCCTCATGCAAGAGTTCCTTGAAATTGTTCGCCGACAGAACACATCGGGTGAGGAACCCCACTTTGTTCCGTCACGGTGGGTTGTAGAATCGGAAAATTCCTGGTTCGCACCCGGGGTTCGGCAGTTAATGAGTAACGGTAGCTACACGCGACCAGGAGTCATTGGTGATGGGTATATGGCAAAAACGTACCTCCGGTTCGCTCACCCGCTGACACACACTATCGCCACCCCCTTCCTTATCGCAAAGTGCTGCGAGGTACCTAGGGAGCATCTTTCAAAAAAATATGCAGAGGACGAATGGGAAGAAGAGGAGATGCGGCTTTCCTCCACCGAAGCGTGGATAGTGGTGAGCAAGAAGCCGCTATTGTCTCACCAACACGTTCTCCATCCAAGCCAGAACAGAATGGATCGTTATGATCCGGCATGGGGCAATGTTTTGACGATCATCTTGGAAGAGCTCCACACTCTCCCTGTACAGGAGGATGGCCGGGTCAATATGGGACCGACCCTGCACGCCCTCCAGGAGTTCGAGAAGCTCTGTGGACGCATAGCGAAGCTTGGCGTGGCGCCTACCTTCAGTACATTACATTTACTGCAAGAAAACTTGGAGGAATGGGCGAGACGGACACGCGACCTCCTTGGTGACACGCTGTTTCTTACGTACGCTAGAGAGGCCCTGACAGATTTACTCGAGCTCAAGGAGCGAAAGGAGGGGAACCAAAATGTGTTAAGGTGTGCACATATAATGAAAGGGAAGGCGTGGAGTGGCCACGCGTAAGAAGAAGTGACAAAACCGAGGAGGGAGGAAATAAAGAAGATGAAGATAAAGAACCATAGCGGTTACGAGTTGCTTGTCACACGAGTCTTCGACGCTCTCGCAGAAGAACGGGAGTTGATGAGGAAGATCCGCATAACAGTGGTGTCCTTACTTGTACTCCTTGTTGTCCTGCTCTTATTGATGCCGCTGGCAGACGTGATGGCATGGCTGCCACTGATGATGGGAGAGGTGGCCAGAGAGCACTACGGATGGATCTACTGGCTCTCGCGGGGTATGTACATGTTTGGCTATCTTGGAATTTCCCTTTCCTATTTCGCCTTCTGCAGTATGTGCCACCACGAACTTCCCCACGATCCTGTGACCCGTCGAAACTCTTTCATCTTCGCTCGGATCGGCGTTGCCTTGTATGGCACTGGTCTGGCTCTATGCTTCATAGGGGGGTAAACAGAATCATAACCAACTCCCTCTAGGGCTGCGACAAACCTGAAGCTCACGGCGCCACGGCGGAAAACTTTCCGACGTGGCGCTCTCTCATATATATTTAGAAAAATGTATGAAACTCCTTGGACTTACGCCGCGGGGCTTTGTGGGGGTAGTATAAACGTTTCATGGAAAAAGAACTCAACTCTCGATAGGAAACGCCAACAATTACGCTAACGCGCTACCGTTAGGCACTCTCTTCTCTGGAATAGTTAATACCACTTCGCCTGTCGGGAGGTAGAACCCGCAGGTCAGAATCTCGCTCTGAAAATTCGCGATTCTCTTGGGCGGAAAATTGCAGACGCAGAGCACTTGTCTGCCGATGAGTTCGTCTTTCTTATAGAGATGCGTAATTTGCACGCTAGATTTTTTTATTCCTACGTCTGGGCCTAAATCAATAGTAAGCTGGTAGGCCGGTTTTCTGGCCTCAGGAAAATCTTTTGCCTCAATAATAGTGCCAACACGGAATTCTATTTTCTCAAAATCTCGCCAGGTGATTTGCGGCATACGATTAATATTATTGTGTAAGTAAAGAGGGCCCGGATGCGAGAGTGCTATTCGCTTATCCAGGCCCCGGTTCTCTTTGAGTGCGGGGCTGCTGTTACAGCCCCCAGTTCTTCGTGAGCGTGGCGAGTCCGGTCGACGAGTCACCGTTAACCTCTTGCATCCACCGGAGCCGAAGCTCCGTGAGTTCAACAGGAGTCAATCCGCCGACCGGAAAGGCAGAACGCTCGTGGCTGGTACGCAGATCCAGCTCAGGGAACACGGACGAGAGGTATTCGTAAGCCCGCGTACCCGGAATCGCCGTATAGAGGAAGAGCATGACATAGGCGAGGCCAGCCTCCTTCAACCGCTTCGCGTACGCCACCGTCCGCTCGATGTCCTCTCGGGTCTCTTCAAACTCCAACCCGCCACCGTTTCTCCCCTTAAAGCCGAGCATGAATCCGCCGACGGCTTCAATGCCTTTCTTCGCCGCGTAGCGAACGATCTCCTCGGCGACGCCAGCCTCGCTGTTAATGTCTGGCTTGTGGCTCTTGGCTAAAGAGTCCTTGTTGGCCGACTCGATCGCGAGGTAGAACCGATACAGCCCATTCGTAGCGAGGCTGGTGAGGACGTCTTGGTAGGTCAGGCCGTAGCCAGGCTTCATGAACTTGAACATGGACAATCCGCCTTCTTCAAACCACACCATGCCGTGCCGGTGCAAAATTTCGCCAATCTGCAGCGCACGAGGCATGTTGTCGAAGAGCATATCGTCCTCGACCACAATTTCGGTCACCCCAGCCTCCTTCAGCCTGACGACATCCTGCTCAAACCGCGCAAGGCTGAAGTAACGAATCGTTCCAGTAAGTGTTGGGATGAAGCAGAAGTCGCAGTGTAACGGGCAGCCCATGCTCGTAAGCACGTAAGCAAGCCGTCCATACTTCACGTGTCGGCTTCCACCCGTGTGCTCGGGCACGTTGTACATTGTGTGCAGTGGAATCTCCAATCGTCGCGGAGCGAGCACATCGAGATTCTTAATGAACGGCCGGTCAGGGTTGTGAACCGACTGACCAGCTTCCGTTTTGTAGCTGACACCCTCGACCGACGTTTTGTATTTGGTTGTGTGTCTCGCTTCAATGCTGGCGCACAACTCGGGAAACGTGATCAGTCCTTCACGGTTCACAAGCATGTCAACATTCGGACTGGCCAACACCCCTTCAAGATCGCCCGTCGCATGTCCGCCACCTTCGACGATTATGGCATCGGGGTAAGCCTGATGAACAATACCGGCAACCGCTTCGACACTTTCAGCCTGATTACTGAACAGGCTTGTGATGCCGACAATGGCTGGGTTAAACCGTTCGAGTACTTTTGCAAGCTGCTTGTCCGTCAACCCGTACCGAACCGTACCATCCAGCTGCTCCGTCAACTGATTGTACGCAGCCATGCAGGCATCAATGAAGATGACATTGAAGCCCTTGGCAATGAGTTCCGAAGCGATGAGCTCCAACCCAATCGGACATCCAGCTCGTTTGGTCTCGTACCTCGGCCAGAAACTGTAGAACGGAACCAACAGAAGAACCGTCAGCCGACTTATCGACTGCCAGAACACTATACCCTCCTCAAAGCGCTCTATTCTCATCTTATTCCCCCTTGTCAACGACCATTCCTTGGCCACGCATCTGATTGACCCTCCGTCAATCAACCGTGGCTCGTGTCTGGCGTCCTCTCTCTCTAGAGAACGGCAGGCATGACTCTCTCCTTGCAAGGGTTATGTGTCGTAGACATGAACGCTTTTTTGGTTCTCAAAGATCAACAGGCTAGTATATCAAGTGTAAAAAATATGTACATTTTATTCGTCATTTTGACGAACTAAATTATATTTATATAAAATAGGCCTTGAAATAAAGTAAAAAGTATGCTATACTGACGACAAAAGTTTCGTCATTTTTACCTTATGACCATAGACAATATCTTAAACCAGCTCGGATTCTCAACAAACGAGGCCAAGGTGTACCTTGCCGCCCTGTCTACCGGCCTTGCCTCGGCCGCGCAAATCGCCAAAAAAGCAGGGCTTCAGCGCACCACGACCTACTCGGTGCTAGATTACCTCGTTAGGCGTGGCATAGTTGGCCAGTCAAAGGTACGTGGAAAAACACGCTTCGTTGCCGAGCCCCCAGAAAAACTCCTAACGCTCGTGGGAGACATTCAGGCAGGCCTCAAAAAAGCACTTCCCGAACTCGAAGCGCTCTATAATAAAAAAGGCACCAAGCCAAAAATTCTTTTCTTTGAAGGTAAAGAAGCAATCCAAAACGTGTATGACGATACGCTACGCGAAAAGCCGAAAGAAATCCTGGAGTGGAATACCGATGCCTACTTCGAACGCTTCCCCAAAGACCACGCCTACATAGCGAAACGTATGGAGTTAGGTATCAGGGCACGTCGTATTGCGGGCGAAGGGTCAGTGTGGCAGAAAAAACACCAGGGCTATGACCGGGCTGAACTTTCCGAAACAGTCATTGTCCCAAAAGATCAATTTTGGCCGATGGTTGAAGTTAATATTTACAACGACAAAGTGGCCTTTATGAATTATGCCGACGAGATGTCAGTCATTATTGAAAATAAAGCCATCGCCGAGGCCATGCGCCAAGCGTATGAACTCTCCTGGCGAGGGGCTAAGGCAAATGAAATAAAACTCGAACAGCGGTAGCCGTAACCCCTAGCTAGTTATATAATACCCATGTTGTTTTCTAACAGTTTTTCCCTCGCAAGATTTGCCCCTAGTAGTTTCGGCCAAAAACTTAAATCCGAGGATCGTCAGTCTTGGGCCAAAATACGCCTCGGGCGGACAGGGCCAGCACTCACTTGACCCGATAGTTTCCGCCCCGGGCGGATCCGCCTCTGGCGGACAATGGATACCCGTCCGACTCGCCTGATGTCCCCATAGTTCAAAGGATAGAACGTCTCCCTTCTAAGGAGAAAATCTAGGTTCGATTCCTAGTGGGGACAAATTGAGTTAAGCGGACGGGGAATACCGAACTTTTTACCCCTTATGGTCCAACCCATCGGACTCGTGTGGGGCTAAGCCGCTAATGGGGGTTCGACTCCCTCTCGGGGCAATTTGGTACCGAGCAGTAATTTTCTCCCGAGACACCAAAAATAAAATTACCCACGGTGGAATTATAAGTTAATTGTTTTTTTATACTGTCTTGAGAAAACTGTCTGTATATTGTGGCTGTGGCTTAATTGGTTTTGAAATTTTCCAAACAATTTCAAATGGAGCCTTAATCAAGTCAGCAAAATCTTGGCTATGCACAATAAATCCAAAAGTCTCTTGCCGCGATGAGATGAATGCTACTTTGTCTGCGTAGAGCCAATAGCTCATATTCCACGTTATGCCCGCGGGGGCCAGTCGTAGCTCGCGAAGATGCTGGCCTCCAACACCAAGAAAGGGATACTTTTTTAAGCTTACTATTTTATCGTGCGGCCAAATTCCTCGAATTGAAATTCGTTGCCGAATCCGCCGGCGATTTAAAGTTGCCAGGTAGTCAGCCCCAAGAATTTCTACCATCTCGCTAATCGGCCACATAGTCAGTGTTTCAATGTCATGGTACCAGAGCATATCTCTTAGCACCTGCTTTACTCCGTCAACGCCAGAGTAAAACCTGATCTTTGGCTCTATAGTTCTTCCTTGCCGCGCCAATGTTGGCAGGAGGTCGTTTATCTCCCCTTTGTCCTGCGTCAACTTATCTATTCGTTCCTGAAGTAATTGAGGCAGATTTTTTAAATCATCTAGCTGAAAAATTTTTTTATTGTCCTCCTGGCGCTCAACTACAAGACCGCGTTGCCTTAGCAGTTTCAAATTATCGTACACTGATGGGCGGGGAAGGCCGAGGTTTTCCGCTAACTGTCTGGCCGACAGTGACCCACCCTGCAACAATTGAGTATAAATTCTGATAGTGGCTTCGGGTAGACCGATATCGCTAAGAATTTTGTTCAACATATAGTTAGGATTTAGTATATTTGTCGGGATTCGACGACATATTTACAAAAATTAGTATACCTGCTTAGATGTGGTTGTCAATAGTATTGACTGACAGCTCTCTAGCAAGACACCACAGCCAAAGGAGGTAGCGCATGTTCGATTTTTTGAAGCGGGGGGTAGACGTTCGTCGGTTGGCCGAAGCCGCAGATTTGTCGGTAGTGGAGACGTGCTGTATTCTCGCGCTCCCCCTTCCCGAAGGAACTATCGCGGCCTTTTCTTCTCGAAACGAAGCATGGGAAGCACGCATCGCACTTCGTAATTACAGCCGAGCAGAGGAGGGGGAAGCTTACCAGCGCGAAGTGGCGCTCTGTGCGAACGTTGAAGATGCGGAGAGAACTTTCCAGCGGGACGATCCTCCGGCACGGCAAAGCTTGGCTCTGCGCAAATGGATAGATCTCGCCGCCACCATCAAGGAGATTACTCGCGCAACATACCGGGCGGTCGAAGCAAAGCGACCCGATGAACGGAGACTAGGGTTTGAGAAGTGGGGGCGGATACTGCGAGAAAAACTTGCGCTCGCCAATACACTGGAAGAAATCCGTGAGCTTCTCAACGAACTCCCTAGAGGCGAGCGAGTTGACAGCGAGCTTATGGAGGAACGAAGACTGATCACGGAGAAGTATAGCTCCACCAAAAAAGCACTGCTCCAGACAGCGATTCAGGAGGGTGACATCAGGACAATCAACAAAAACATCCACATGTGCGAGGGTCATTCATATCTCCCCGAAGAACAAGTGGCGGTTGCTTATCTTCAGCAGTTGGCACAAGAAGCGTTAGCCGTAGTTACCGTAACAACAACCATCGAGGAAGTGGGAAATATATCGCCCCTCACCCCGTTGGGTACTGTTGAATACCAGCAGGTCCAGAAGCTGCTCCAGACCATGGGCTTGAAACAGTTGCAAGAAGCGACAACCATTGCGGAGGTGAACAAAGTTGCCCATGGACCCGCCGAGTTCTATATCCGCGAAAAGGTGTTCGAACGGTTGGTGGAGCTAGCTTCAAGCGTCGAAGAGCTCCAGGGGGTTCGCAAAGAGTGTTACCGGCACGACAGAGGATATGACGCTAGAATAAGGGCTGTCGTCGCCAAAATGGCGAGGTTCTTTCCGGCCTAACGCAACGGCTTCACGCAGGGAAGGAGTGAACATCATGTCCTGCCAAAACTTAGTGGAAACCTTTTGGTTTGTCCTCAAAATTGCGCCCATAGCCTTTGGAGTCGGTTGCATTTTTGAACTCATCATTGCTCTCGTCGGCGAGCATCAGAGACGGAAGTACTACATCGATTTGGCAATAATCACTTTGTACTGGCCAGATAATTGGGGGCCCGTTGTTCGGGTCATTAGGGCGTCGCAGACAAGGGAATTCCAGAGAGTCATCTTGGAATTGTACAAGCGGCGCCGGACATATGTAGGCTGGTTGCGAATCGATGGTCTATCAATGGTGACAGTGAGGAAAATGACCAAGACGAAAGATTTTGTCCAGGCGTATAACGCTCGGGACGAAAACACTTTTCCCGGCATTCAGTTCTACGGCGGAGTCAAACCGGAGGAGTGGAAACACCTACCTGAAGAGTCCATCTGGCAAACCAAGCATTAGGTGCGGAGACAGGACGTATGACGATGAGGCCGCCGCTTTTCACGCGACGGCCTTCTCTTTTTCTAAAAGCACAAGGACTTCCTCCATTAATTTCCGCTACTAGAACGCCACACGATCGCCGAAGGATGCGGTGAGGAGGTCATTCCAAAACCGAGGGCTCAATAGCCCTGTTAAGTGAGTGTTACAGCCACTTTCTGTAATTGTTGCCACTCCCATAATTCCTTGATAAGCTGGTTCCAGCTAACTCGCAAGAAGTGCAATTTGATACGGGACAATGGGCCATTGCTTATTTGCAAACAACTAAAATAGTGAAATAAATTTTTATGAACCCAAAAAATCCTTGGCAAACGCTTGGCTCGCGTACTGTTTACAAAAACCACTGGATACGCGTGCGCGAAAACAAAGTTATCAAACCTAACGGCCGACGCGGTATCTACGGTGTAGTGGAATCTCCGCCATCGGTATATATCGTCGCCTTGTCCAATAAAAAAGAGATTTATTTGATTAGGCAATATAGATATCCCACTAAAGTATGGTCATGGGAAACACCTTCTGGCAGCAGTGACGGACAGCCGCCTCTGGCCGCCGCCAAGCGGGAGCTTTGGGAAGAAACCGGTCTCAAGGCAAAACATTGGATAAAGATTGGTAAATTTCAAGTTATGAACGGCGTTTGCAGTGAATGGGGCCACATCTATTTAGCGCAAAATTTGAAGCAAACAAACTTACATAAACAAAAAGACGAGGGTATTGTTGCCTCCGCAATAATTCCTTTCAGCAAGGCACTGACGATGATCAGACTTGGCAAGATTAACGACGGGCTAACAATTGTCTCTTTAATGAAAGTTGCTTTGCATTTGAAAATGATTAAGGCAATTACCTACAGTCAGTCTTGACGAATCAGTTGAACTACGTTAAGATTATGGCCGGGTAGAATCAGATTGTTCCATAAAAAGGAGGTAAACGTGTCATTCACGCCAGTTAAGAAAGTAGTGGTTAGGATACACAATGGACAACGTCAGAGGGACTGGGTGCTTGGTGCCATCAAGCGTCACGGTAGCAAGCAATTAGTCTCCGCGCCGTTGGGTGAAGACAGGATCGTCATTCAAGTGAAGAAGGGAGATAAGCTATTCCTCACCCAAGAGCCCAGCCTCGACTCGATGGGTCTGGTGCCAATCTTCAAAGTGGGGGAGCGAGGCGATACCTTCGGAATCATGGGGTACTACCCAAGGACACGTGAACAGATCGTCGCGTCAGTCATCAATGCTAAGTAGTGCATACCGGCTGGCCTCGAAAAGCATAAAACAGATGCTCCGAGGTCAGCCTCTTTTTTAAATTTCAAAAAACAAAAAATTTACCACCAAGGCGGTAAATTTTTTCAATTCCTTTGAAAATGCTTAACGATTGACAGAGACTGTCAATTTTGCTACGCTGTTTGATTCGTATGCGCAAAACATTATGAATCAACACGTTAAAAAATTCGCAGTATTGGCAATAGTGCTAACCGCCGCGCTAACAGTCGCGCCAGTGTTGGCGCAAGACCAGTTTCCGTATCTTGACCCAAGCGCGCTTCCGCCTGTCCGAACACAAAGCGCCAGTAGATTCTGTGATACTAGCGCCATCCAATACGGAGCTGGTTTTTATGGACAATACTACAATCTGGCCATGGATGATCCGGGCATGCTCAAGGGGCAAAAAATAACGCCAATAGATGGACGCGACCATTATTGGTACACAACCGCGAATCTTTCGCTGGAGAAAGTTGATACGGACTTAAACTTTGGCAATCGTTTCTTACCCTTGAATGAAGGTAAGAACGGCGACCCGTTTTACTTTGCCGTGCATTGGCGCGCGGCCGTATACATTCCCGAAAATGGCACTTATTCATTTTCCATGACTTCGGACGACGATTCATGGCTGTTTATTAATGATCAGATTGTCATTGATATTGCCGGAGTACATCCGGCCAGAACAAAAAAGGGGAGCGTTCAACTCAACGCCGGTTTATATGAAACTAGCATATTCTACGCGGAACGCGCGACAAACGGCGCGGCTTTTACTTTTAAATCAGAACAAAATTTGCTGTTCTCTCCCCTGCCGCCAAACTGCACTCTGCAGAATCTTGGCTACTCGCCGAGTAGAACTTCACCGTCAAATATGCCTAGAGGCCGAGTGCTCGGCGTAGAAACAACGGCCTATACGCCGGCCATTGCTCTTTACCGCGCCGCAGGCAGTCCGGATATTTACGCTATTTACGCCAACGGACAGCGCCACTATGTTTCGGGACCGACTGCTTTTTTAAGGTACGGCTATAAATTTAATCAAGTAAAAACTGTTAGTCGCGCAACCTTAGACAAATACCCTGACGCGCAACTTCTGCGCACGCCCGATAATCCAACTGTTTATTTCATTTCCGCCCGCTCTAATAATCAGTGGCTGAAAATCACGCTAAACTCGCCGACTGTATTTGTTTCGTATCCAAATAATTCATGGGGGGATATTATCGTCGTTGATGAATTGGATATCAGGGCCTATCCCAACGTACGGCTTATACATTCTGCGACTGACTCAAACGTTTATCTTTTGGAGGGCAATGCTCGACGTCCATTTGTTTCGCGGGAAATTATGGAACGGCTTGGCTACAACGCCAACGAGATAATGGAAATTTCTGAAGCCCATCTTAAATCCTTTCTGCTGGGCGAGCTAATCGGCTAAGCAAACAAAAAGAAAGACACCTCTACCACCCTATTCAGATGGGGCTTTTTTGTTTTTACCCCGTTAAAAATTTTACGAATAACTTCTAACGGAGTATACTCTACGACATAAAACTACACCAAATAGCTTATTCGCCCATGATAAAACTTCCTCTTGGTCTCACCTTTGACGACGTTCTGCTCGTGCCGCAGGAATCAGACGTGCGGCCGTCAACCGTTAATATTGAAACAAAATTAACAAAACGGTTAACCATCAAGATCCCCCTGCTTTCCGCGGCCATGGACACTGTCACGGAGGATACCATGGCCATTGCCCTTGCTCGAGCGGGTGGAATAGGTATTCTCCATCGCAACTGCACTACGGGCGAACAAATTAAAATGGTCAGCCATGTTAAAAAATGCAGACTTATTGTTGGAGCGGCCGTTGGCCCTCATGACATAGACAGGGCGAAGGCATTGGACCGCGCAGGTGTTGACGTCATCGCTCTTGACGCCGCTCATATACACAAACCATCTATTGTTAGTGAAGCAGAAAAATTAAAAAAGCTCATTAAGGCCGAGTTGATTATCGGCAATATCGCCACAGCCGCGGCCGCGCGGGCTTTTTTGAAAATAGCCGACGCCCTCAAGGTTGGAGTCGGCCCGGGCGCTATTTGCACCACGCGCGTTGTGGCTGGCGTAGGCGTGCCACAACTGACAGCCATTATGGAAGTTGCCAAAATTGCCAGGCTCAAAAAAATTCCGGTAATTGCCGACGGCGGCATTCGTTATTCCGGCGACATCACCAAAGCCATAGCCGCTGGCGCCGACAGTGTTATGCTCGGCTCGCTTCTGGCCGGCGCTGATGAAGCTCCAGGACGTATCGTTACTATTAGTGGCAAAAAATTTAAACGTTTCCGCGGTATGGGATCATTAGGAGTGATGAACATCGGCAAGAGTTCCGACCGCTATGCCCAAGAGGGACAAAAAAAATATGTACCTGAAGGAATTGAAGCCTTAACGACATACAAAGGACCGGTTAACGAAATTATATTTCAAATGCTGGGAGGACTCCGCGCGGGCATGGGCTATGTGGGCGCAAAAAATATTTCTGAACTCCAAAAACGCGGCAAGTTCATTCGCATAACCGAAGCAGGCCGCGCCGAAAGCCATCCTCATTCAATTATTATTGAGAAACAAGCGCCCAACTATGCACCCCGTTAGAAAGCCGTTTTAATTGAAACGAAGAATATAGAATATTGAATATAGGATATGCTCAACAAAAATAAACCAAACGCTCTGAAACGCATGCCGCTCGCTGACCTTCACTCGCACATGGGCGGGGCCGTAGCCGCGCCAATTCTTTGGACACTCGCGCATGAACAAGGCATCAAATTACCGACCAAAAATTACTGGGATTTTGAAAAAATGGTGACCGTGCAAAAATCGGATCTCCACGGTATGGCTGCTCTAGATCGCGAAAAGTATTACTGGACAGAGCTCATCCAGTCGTCCCCTTTGGCTATGGAGCCGGCCGTGCGCCAAACCATTGGCGGCGCTTATCGCGCCCACAATATTGTTCGTCATGAAATCCGCTACAGTCCCATGAAGCGCAATCGTGGCGGCGAGCGCGACCTTGATTATATTATTTTGGCCAGCATCAATGGCTTAGAACGAGCGCTTCTGGAATATCCAGAAGTAAAGGCTGGAATAATTTTAATGCTGGACCGAGAATTTTCCTTCGCCCTAAACGAAATAATTTACCACAAAGCCATAAAGTACCAGCCTCGCGGAATTATCGGCATTGATGTGGCCGGACCGCTATCAACTAAATTCCACATGGCCGCGTACGTTGATCTGTTTCGCGAGGCTAAACAGCGCGGTTTGGGTGTAACTATCCACACTGGTGAAGAGGGCAATCTAAAAGAAATGGCCTTGGTCGTTCAACAAATAGAACCACAGCGAATCGGTCACGGCATTCTGGCGCACAAAGACAAGCGGTTGCTGGCCTCTTTGCGGGAAAAAAATATTGTTCTGGAACTTTGCCCGACTTCCAATCTAAATATCGGCGTCATCAAAGACATAAAAACAATGAAGCGCGTATACCGCACCCTTTTTACGGCCGGCATAAAACTAACCATCAATACTGACGGGCCAGAAATGCATGGCACAAATTTGTGGCGGGAATACAATCTGCTCGTGGAGCATAAAATCTTTTCGGCCAAAGAGATTAACGGTCTGATTAAAAACTCTTTTGCCGCCACCTTTCTAAAAAAATAATTACTTATGGTTGCCGTTATTGATTTTGGCTCGCAGTACTCCCAACTCATCGCCCGCCGCGTGCGGGCGTTTGGCGTTAAGACCCAACTAGTTCCTTACACCGCGCCAGTGCTGGAAATTAAAAAAACGCAGGCAATAATTCTTTCGGGCGGGCCAAATTCAGTTTACGACGACGGCGCCCCGCACCTTAATAGGAAAATTCTAAATCTCGGCCTACCGGTTCTGGGAATCTGCTATGGCATGCAGATCATGGCTAAAATCTTGGGCGGCAGGGTTTCGGCCGGAGAGCAGGCTGAATACGGCCCGACAGCCATGATGTCATCTGGTCAAGACAAAAAATTATTCCACGGCCTGCCAAAACAATCAACCGTGTGGATGTCACACGGTGACTTGGTAACAAAATTGCCGCGAGGGTTTGCGGCCATCGCCAGAACCGAACATTCGCCGATTGCCGCCATGGCTGATAAGAGAGGCAAGCTTTACGGCCTGCAGTTTCACCCCGAAGTTGAGCACACGCAATATGGTAATCTTATTTTGCAAAATTTTATTTTTTCAATTGCCCACTGCCGCAAAGATTGGCACCCGCACAATTTGGTGGAGCAAAAAATTAAAGAGATTAAAAAAACAGTTGGCACGAGCCACGTTATTTCGGCGGTCTCGGGCGGGGTGGATTCCACCGTAACCACGGCTCTGGTTAGCCGCGCCATTGGTCAAAATCTCACGGCCGTTTTTGTTGACCACGGGCTCATGAGAAAAAACGAGCCAGAGGAAGTGGGCCGCATTTTAAGGCATTTAGACTGCCGGATAAAAATCATCAGGGCGGAAAAACAATTTCTGCAAAAACTCAAGGGCGTCACTTTCGGCGAAGAAAAACGAAAAATAATCGGCAAAGAATTTATTAAAACTTTTCAAAAAGCCACGGCAACTATTCGACCGCGGCCAAAGTTCCTGGCCCAAGGGACTATTCACTCTGATGTTATTGAATCGGCAAGTTCGTCAACCGGTCAAGCGGCGCAAGTTATCAAGTCTCACCACAATGTCGGGGGGCTACCCAAGAATTTAAAATGGCAACTGCTTGAACCTTTGCGCGATCTTTTCAAAGATGAGGTGCGCGAGCTTGGCGAAGCCTTGGGGCTCCCCAAACATCTGGTCTGGCGCCAGCCCTTCCCCGGGCCGGGCCTCGCCATCCGCATCGCCGGGGAGGTGACAAAAGAAAAATTGAAAATTTTAGGCGAGGCTGATGCCATTGTTCAAGACGAAATCAAGCGCTCCGGACTGCAATACGAATTTTATCACTACTTTGCCCAACTGCTGTCTTTAAAAACCGTGGGCGTGGCCGGCGACCAGCGCAAATACGCTTATCCCATTGTCGTGCGCGTGATCACTTCATCAGATATTATGACGGCTGACTGGGGCAGATTACCCCACAAACTTTTGGCTAAACTTTCATGGCGCATTACCAACGAAGTGCCGGGGGTTGTTAGAGTACTCTACGACATCACCTCAAAACCGCCAGCCACAACCGAGTGGGAGTAAAACTCTAAGGGGGACGCCCCGCCTTGGTGGGGGTTTCCCCCTTAATATTCCCCCCTCCACGGTGGCTACGTACCGCAAGCAAAGACCGACGATACTTCGCGTTCCGACATATAAAATTTTTATGCACAGATACAATTAACTTGTGCCTCATTGCAACCAGTGCACTTGGGCATACAATGGCCCCCTCCGCATTCGTGCCCCTCATCATGTTGCTCGGACTCGACCCCACACATGTCGCACTTGTATCCATCTGTTGGCCTTTGACAAATTGAACATTCCATAAGCTCACCCCCTAACTAATAAAGTTGCTAAGGAATTAGATTTAAAACTATTGTAGCATAAAAAGAATGGGGCGTGCGATTAAACGTCGCACGCCCCGAAGAATTCGCTTTTGACCCTCCCTTACGGCCGCGGTTTATACGGCCACCGGATCCACGCAACTAATAACATCAAAGCGACTGCCGCTATTACCCCCCCTACTGAAAGAGTAGGCACGGGTTTTGGGAGCGATGGTGAACACGGCCTCGCTGTCACGGGTGGGGAAACAGCGGTTGCGGTTGAGGTTGCTGTTGGCGTCGGCGTTGCTGTCCTGATGACGGTTGATGTTACCGTCCAAACAGCCGTAGCGCTTGGCGTTGATGTGATGGTGCGGGTGGTTGTCACCGTGAAACTTGGCGGCACAGTAACGCTTGGCGTGGCCGTGGCAGTATGAGTTGATGTCGGCGTTCTTGTTGCCGTTGCTGTGGATGTGGGCGTGGAAGAGGAAGTTGCTGTTACGGTCGCACTTGGTGTAGCCGTCGCCGTCGGCGTACGTGTCACTGTTGAGGTGGCAGTTGTACTGACCGTTGATGACGACGTCGCTGTCAATGTGGCCGTTCGTGTGGCAGTAACCGTACTGGACGATGTCGACGTCAAGGTCGCCGTGGCACTTGATGTTTGACTAGGCGTCGGTGAAGAACTGCTGGTCCGGATGGCACTACAAGTTACCGTCAATGTCCGAGACGGTGTCCGGGTGGACGTCAAGGTTATCGTCCTTGTTACCGTCGGCGTTGTTGTCGCTGTCAAAGCGACGGTTTCTGTTGGCGTTGACGTCAAGGTGGCCGTCGACGTAGCGGTCTTGGTTGATGTTTTGGTGCCCGTACGTGTGGCGGTTGATGTTAGCGTGGCTGTGGGCGTTAAAGTCGGCGGAGCGCACTCTAACTCACAGCTCCCATGGAGCACAAACACTCTTTCCGGTTGCTGGTCGCAAACTTCTTGCGACACCTTATCCTCGCATACGCGTTCATCATCGTGCCTGAAGGCACAACAGCCAAAACGCGGCGTTACGGTTATGCTAGGAGACGCTGACGGCGTTGAGGTAGACGTAGAGGTGGAGGTAGGCGACGGAACTGCCGTAAAGGTACTTGTTGCCGTAGGTGTTTTGCTGTGAGTGGCGGTTGGGGTTGAACTGGCGGTTGCCGTTACCGTCAAACTCGGCGTTAACGTGGCGGTGTCCGTGGCCGTACTTGTCGATGTCTGCGTTGAGGTGTTGGTACTCGTCGGTGTTGGCGACGGCACCACGCAGTCGCTCGGAACACATTCCTTGCCGGGCGGATCAACAACGAAGAAGAATAAAATGTATGGCGACGGGCAATAGGCTGGCAGAGAGCGTTCGCAAACAAACGCCCCATCATAATAGATGCCGCCACAGCACCCCTCCTCTGAAACGGCCAGCGCGGGCGACGCTCTCATTGCCGCCACCGCAAGAAAAACGATAAAGATAGCCGCTACTTGGCAAACCTTCCTTAAACGCTTGTCCATTGTTTTCCCTCCTGAAAATACGGCTAAAACAGCCGGCTACTGATGTCTTACTGATTCAGTTGTCAAAAAAGCGTGACCTGGTTGCTTCTTCTTACCAAAAATGTAAATAAAAAGCAACCTCGCCCCGCGCTAGCGCGGGGCGAGGGGATTAATCGTCTAGCGCTTGCCTTCAGTCTACAGTTTCGTTCAAATTGACAGAAAGAGTTGTTTCGGTAATCTCCTCGGTCTCGGGAAAGGCCTCAAGCTCTTCTTCTGTCACTTCAGTGATCTCGCGCAGATTAATATTGCGCTTACGAGCGGCCGCTTCAGAAGCAATACGGTGCTTCCGCCCTTTACCGTCAATAATATAAATGTTTGGGTCGCCGATTGCTTTGACGAGCCGCACGCGCAAAACCTTTTTACCTTTGAGCTCTAAGCGCTTTTCCAATTGCTCGCGCTGCAGGCGCTTGCGCGTGGTGTCAACATTCACTTCCTCTTCAAAAACCGTGCTGTCTATGACGGCGCTGTCTTCAGGCATGGCATTGAGCTCGCTGTCAGAAACCTCCTCCACGTCGCGGAATTCCCAGCCAAAGCGATGGAAAACACCGGCCACAATAACGAGGCGACGTTTGCCATCAGGAGTTATTAGGTACACCGCGGGCTTTCCTTTTACTTTCACTAAACGCCAGCCCCAACCGGCTTTCATAAAGTCATTGGGGTTCAGTCCGGTTATTGTGGTGATTGGATCACCGGTCGTAAAAGAGGCCAGACGTCCGGGCTTTACAACTTTGACATGATAGTTCGCGTTGAAAGCCGTAAAAAAATCTAGCGTTTGAATGAGCCGTTTCTTTTTGTCTTTGGTAATGGCGTAAATATCCTTGGAGTCCATCTCGCGGTAAACCACCCAGGCGCGCTTGAGTTTTGCCTGGCGTTGAAGCGGCTGGTCGGTTGGCGAGGCTACGACGTCTTCCTCGCCGCTTGGCGTAGCCGTCTCTGTCTCGGCTCTCAATATTGTGGCTGGCAAAACCACGGCCAATAGCAGTGCCGCAATGACAGCCGCGCCACCGACAAGCACCAATCTGTGTATTTTGTGCATATGCGATATTGTTAAAAAAATAAGCTCCCCTCTTAGCCCACAGTATAGCACGAGCGATTGCCGCAGGGAAGGTTTGACCTTTAGAGTGGCCCTGTGCTAAGGTGGCGCTACGAAAAAAGGAGGAGGGGATGGAACGTTCAAAAGACGAAATCGCACGTGACCTGTCATCACTGCCGCTTGAACTATTGCGCGGCAATCCGCCAGACGCAATCGGTAAACAGCTTGTGGATATCGCAAGAGAACTGGGCTTGCAGATTGAGGACCGCAGCGACGGACTCTTTGAGACGATCGCGGAACGTGGTCCTGATGATCTCGCCTCCGAGATTGTCCGGTTCTCTTACGCGTTAATGGGGCGCGGAAAGATAGCAGATCTTTCTCCTCGACGCCAAGGAGAGTTCCGGCGGGCCATGAGGCAACTGCGCCAGTGGACGGCACAGCCGCCACGCAAGCGCCGCCGACCCAAAAGCAAACGCAGGTCGCGGCGACCGCAAAAAAGCCATCAACGAACTTGTGGCTGAACGGCGTCGCAAGGTGACCAAGGCCAAGTGAACGGGACCACTATTGATCAAGTGATCAAGGGTCAATAAAAGAGTGAGATGTGGCCACAACAATAGAGAGGGAACACCAATGCATAAGTTGACGCAACTACCACACAGAAAGAAGGCGATCCCCAACTGCCAGCATTCGGGTTGTAACAAGCCTCAAAAATGGAGAGTGTGGCTGGAAACGCGGGACTATGTGCCAAGCAAAACAGGAGCGGCTTTCGTTTCTTGTGTGTGCACTAACGACTTGGGGTGGGGCCTTGAACTCATGTACAAAGAACACCCTACCATCGGCAACCCGCAATTATGGAAGCCGGTGATGATCTTCCTTGCGGGGGCGTAAGTCGTCAAGGCTGCTCGGGAATATCCACGGAGTCCGTCGGGCGCACAGCACAAGCTGTCTCGCTCGGCGGGCTTCTTCTTTTTTTTGAAACAAAAACAATCCCCGTAAAACGGAGATGTTTCGGCTTTCAACCCAACCAGAGGCTTAGTACCTATTGCCCCAAACTATGCTCTACCAAACTTTTTTGTACCACGGCGTCGTCAACTTCAAAGCCGGGCATCCATTCAATCTTTTCGGAATAATCAATGTCTTTAAAATAGGCGAGCTGAACGCGAAATAACTTCTCGTTGAATTCGCTGCCGAATATCTGATGCGTTTTTTCTACAATCTGGCTGATTGAGTAAAACTGTTTCAAAATAAAATACAAATCAACATAATCTTTCCATTTAGCCCTCTGCCCTAATGCATATGCTTTCATCGCCGCTAAGGTTAAAAGATTGGGAAGTTTAAGATACCCAGCCAGCCGTTCTGAATAGTTAATAATAAAGGGAAAATGATAGAAAGTAATTTTAACCCCCCGGATAAAAATAGTGAATTCACCTAGTTTATTCACAAGCTCCTTTTCAATAGGAACGGATCTTGAAATCGTCTTTCTTAATTGCAAATTGCCGAACTTTTTCTGCGAAAATAGATCAAAATCTATGGATCGCCGATGGCCAATATGGAGCGCTATGGCCGTCCCTCCAACCAACCCGAACTCTTTATAAAACTGCTTCAAAACTGGTAGGAGAGCTTTTTGTTCGTCCGTTAAAATCTCTTCATGCATACCCCATTAGAAGTTTTAGTATGATAAAATTCTCCTGAAAATTTTATCTTCCCGGGCTTGCCCGCCGAATGGGCGGGACTTCTAACGGGGCATACTTAGCGAAATAGAGCTGAAAATAATTTTTAATCTCTGGGCGATAATTGCATCGGGGACGCGCCGCCTGTTTTCTAAAAATCTCCGCGACTTTCTTTATGCCGAGAATCTGAATGATTTTTTGCACGTCATCAAAATCGCCATAGTTCAAAACCGCTTCAACTACGGCCTCATCGGAAAGGCCGTCGTAATTTTTTGTATACCAAATTAAATACGGCTTTTGTTTGATAATATCTTGCGCCTTCATAATCTCATTGTATCAAAATTTATCGTAATCATCAATTATTTACGTTTGACAGAAATGCGAAGTTGTGCAATAATGGAACGTTCTCCTGACAAATCTGCAGGAGAAACTACCGGTAATCAGGTAGTGTGGAATGAACCGTACAAAACAAGG
>MGEK01000028.1 GCA_001791325.1 Candidatus Uhrbacteria bacterium RIFCSPLOWO2_01_FULL_47_25
CCAAACGCCCTCACTGGTCGCTGAAGTTAAAATCGCCAATCCAATTTTTATCCATTCATAATCAGGAGTGCAATATATGGTGGCCTAATACAAGGGGTTGACAGGAATAAAAAAAACGAATAAGGTACCTTTACAAATAGAGGAGGATAGACGATGGCTCTTTTAAGCTGTAATCGACGCGAATCCCTATTGGCTTACCCCTTGGCACCATGCCACGACGGCCTTAAGCTGTTCCGGCGCGACCTTTATAATGGCCGTCACAGTTTCTCTCCGCTCAGTGTTAGCTGCAGCTATCACATCTCGTTTCTGGTTGGGGTCAATGGGTTGCTGGAGGCTGCTAGCAAAGGATACCTGTTGATGATCCCAGGCAAACTCGGCGTGGATGCGGTGTTCGTACCTAACAGATTTTCCAAAAAATGCCGCACGGGCTAAAGCGCAATGGCTGACTAGTGAAGTCGCATACGCCGTACGCCTGCTACGCAAGGCTCACAGCTCCTACATCCCGGGCAAGCCGCTCGGCGAACAGACAAGAGAGATTCACGACACCGTGCTTATAGCGTTCAACACGTTGCGGAAGTGTGGCATCTTGCCAGCCACGCTGGGGAACGTGCTGATTCACCACCTCAGCATGGTGCGCTTCATCGCCATCTGTATGCCGTCCTACAAGACGGCGGTACAGTACCTGCGCGACCCGTCGGTGCTCGTACGAGCGCTAAACCACGGCTGATAAAGCAATAAAGGAGGGTACGATGATTTACGTTATCGAACACCCATGGTTGTGGGCCATGCTGCTTGTAGTGTTGCTGGCAGTCTTAGTCGGTGTGCGGACTCTCCATAGGCCGAAACAACGCTATCGTCGTCTTCTTCTTCCAGACGATGGAAGAAACCCGATGGTGCGACGGCGGTCGCTCATTGAGAGGTTCGGGAACTACAGGCTGAGTGATGATTGGTAGCAAGGGGCCTGAACAGAACCCGTCGAGCGCACAGTAATACGCGCTCGACGGGCTTTTCCTTTTCTAAATAAAACAACCCCGCAAGGCGGGGTGTTTTGATTTTTAGCCCCGACAGCCATCATTCGTCTCGGGCGGACGATGGCTGGTGCCGCCACCGGGATTTGTCCGCCCGTGGCGGACCACGGCTGACCCCGCGAGAAATTTACGCCAAACTTTTCCTACCGCGTACCGGATTTGAACCGGTGTTCCTGCGCTGAGAACGCAGTGTCCTAGACCAGACTAGACGAACACGGCCTATGTATTTGGCGTAAATTTCAAACGGGGTAAAGAACCATCCGTCCTGGGCCTCTAGACGACGGGGCCGTGTGTGCTAGTATGGTTGAAATTTTAGTACGAAGCAAGGAACGCCAACTGACCAGACTACCTGCCCCGCCCCTCCGCCGGGCGGATGGTGCGGGGGATGATAGCGGCAAGCGCTCCGATACTATCACATAAGCTGGGCTTTGTCAGCCCCGCCTACTATAAATTCTAATTTCTAAATCCTAATCTCTAAACAATAACTAATATTCAAATCTCAATATAACTAAAATCTATATTAAAGCATTGAACATTTAACATTAATTCTACATACTACCCGCTACTTACTACATACTAAATTTTCTGCCACTCCGGTCCCTGCCTTACCAATAACTCACGAGCGCGTTCTGGCTCGGCCATTAATTCTTTAACAATGCGCTCCATGCGCATGGCCTGTGAACCCTTAATTAACATAGCATCACCGGGCCCAATATGCTCCTCTAAAAATCTTACAGCCTCCATGGCCTCGGCAAAACAAAACATTGAACCACTATCAAAACCAACCAAACGCGCGGCCCGACAAATAGTTCGCGCTCGTTCCCCCACTGTTACCAAAACATCAACTCCTCCTTCCGCCACCCGCCGACCAACTTCTTCGTGCCCAGCTTCAGAATAAGAGCCAAGCTCAAGCATGTCGCCGAGTACGGCATAGCGCTTGGCGCCCAAGGGCAAATGGATCTCCGTAAACGTCTCAATAGCCATTAATGCCGCGGCGGGAGAGGAATTATAACTATCGTCAATAATTAGCGTATTATTAATGCCTTTAATTAGTCTTAATCTTCCGGGCGGCGTTTTAATGTTCTGCAAGGCTCTAGTAATATCTACAAGATTTAGACCAAAATGCAAACCCATAGCCGTAGCCGCCAGGGCGGAGAGCGCGGCGGGCCTTCCTATAACGCCGGACAAAAGTGTCGGCACACTACTGCCCGAATATGAAATTTTAAAACTGACGCCGCGTACTGGCAAACCAGAGGATTCTGAATCTCGACTAATCATCATGTCGCTTCCTCTGACATCAACTGAATCACCAAAACCATAAGTAAAAACAATGACACCAGACGGTACCGGCGTTTTGGCAACCAAAGCGTTGTCACCGTTTAATATGGCCACCGCACCCGGTCGCAAATGTTTAATAATAACCCTCTTCTCCGTGGCAATATTTTCTATTGTTTCAAATTTTTCCAAATGAGCCGGCGCAATAGCCGTTAAAACCCCAACATCACAAGGAGCCATCCTAGTTAAATAAGCAATGTCTCCCGGCTGATCAGCGCCCATCTCCAACACCAGCATTTCGGGGTAAGCTGGATCTTTCCATAAAATTAAACGAATTGCTTTAAAAATAATTCCCAACCAGCCAACAATGGAACGGTTGGCGCTTTCTGAACCAATAATTGTTAAGGGTACGCCAATTTCGTTATTATAGCTTTTAATGCTTTGGCGCACTCGAAAACGCGAGGATAAGACGGCGCAGATCGCTCCTTTGGTTGATGTTTTTCCGACCGAACCAGTGATACCGATGATTTTGGGGCGGTATCGCCGAACAATCAACCGTGAAAAAAATAATAGTATACGAGCGAATATTTTTGTCATCATAATATTTCCGTCATTCATTGTATCCGATTAATTCTTTTGGTTAATATCATTGCGGGGCGGCACTTCATAGTACTGAAGTATAAACTTAGCGACTTTCCCAAATAAAGGAGCGGCTGATGACTCGGCGAATTTTACGTCGCGAGGACGATCTACTCTGACAATCATAGCAAAACGCGGATCGTCAACTGGCCCAAAACCGACAAATGAACCTATATTTACGCCCTGTTCATATCCGCGACCATCTTTCAAGGGTATTTCGGCGGTACCTGTTTTTCCCGCGATATAATAACCATTGACTCCGCCACGTTTTCCATGGCCTCGCTCCACCACAGAAACAAGCATCCCCCCAATAACAGTGGCGGTTCTTTCAGACACAACCTGACGAACGACTCGCGGCTCACGCTTTTCTCGACGACCATCAGGATAGTTAATCTCTTTAATAAGAAATGGTTCCATTAGTTTACCACCATTGGCCAGGGCCGCATAAGCATTGACCATCTGCAATGGCGTTACCGCAATTCCCTGGCCAAAAGAAGCGGTTGCTCGGTATATTTCATTCTTTTCTGACAAATTACTAAGATCGCCAACGGCCTCTCCTTTAAGCTCCAGGCCGGTCAATCTCCCAAACCCAAAATCGTCAAAATACTTTTTAAATACCGTCGGATCCAACTGGCGCATAGCATAAATAGCCCCGGTGTTCAGAGATTTTTCCAGAACCTCTACCATAGTCTGCAGGCCGTACGATTTGTTATCGGAATTACGAATTGTATTGGTGCCGAATTTAACCTCGCCAGTGTCATTATAAGTGGTGTCCGGCTTAATCTTCTGCTGATCAATGGCCGCCGCCATAGTGACTGCCTTCATAATTGAACCCGGTTCATATTCCAAAAAAGTTGCCGGGTTATTAAAAATATTCAGACTTTTGATTTCATTAAAAGTATTGGGATTAAAATCTGGACTGCCGCACATGGCAAGAATGGCGCCAGTTTTTGGCTCAATAACTATTAGACTGCCGCCATCGGCCCCGTGTTGATTGACCCACTCGTCTAAGGCGCGACAAGCATTAAATTGAATCGGCCAATCAACGGTTAAAACAACGTCAGCTCCATCTTTCGCCGGAATAAATTCGCTGTCAGCCATTGGAATCCACACTCCGCGCGCGTCACGTTCGGAGCGTAATTCTCCGGCCGTGCCGGAAAGTATTTTATTAAAGGACCCCTCCACGCCGTACTGTCCGACCAGAACATTGTCCTGATAATTAACAAAGCCTAAAATATGACTACCGATATTGTTGTTGGGGTAAAAGCGTTCGGTTATTTCCTGCAGTTCAATACCGGCTAAACCCAATGACTTAATCCTCTCGCCAACATCTTCTGATACGCGAGATTTGATAGGCTCATATGGATCATCGGGTTTGGTTAAAATAGGCAGGAGTTCTTCCGTGGTCATACCCAATACGTCAGCCAGCAATGAGGCTGTGCGGGAAGGGTCAACCACTGACCTTGTGTCGGCATAAACAAGATAGGCACGTCGGTTAATAGCCAGGGACACTTGTTTAATGTCGCCACTATCACTCCTTTCGCTTGCGTAAATAGACCCCCGTTTGGGAAAAAGCTGACGGTAAAGTTCTTGCTGACCAGAAGCGAGCCCTATATAGATGTCATGGTTTATAATCTGAAGCTGCCAAAGACGCGCAAATATTACGACCATAACCAACGTGGCCATGACATTTAATGCTTGCCACCGACGATTATAGTTTTCGTTACCGGCAATGGAAAGATGACGAGTCGTCCGACCATTAGATTCGGCCATTGCCTGCGCCATACCCCGTTAGAAAGTCTCCCCAACCCCGCCGCGGCGGGGTTGATTAAGATAAGTGGTTGAACAAGTAATCATAGAGACGTTGGTGGTAATAACAATGGTTAACTACAAAGACGGCCTTCTAACGGGGCATACCCCACACTAGTCCCGGCCTAAGCCAAGATATTTTATTAATCGTCTGCTGCTTATTTATAATAGAGCGCGCTAATTAAGGCGTGCCCAACAAATAGATGCGGAGCAGACCCCGCTCGCTAACGAATAGCCACGGCAGTGGTAGGTGTGGTGAAATACTCTATGCGATCCAAGGGTATTAGGGCCAATGAAGTGCTTTCTGATTCCAGCCGCTGCAATGATTGCGCCGCCGCCACCTGTATTGCTAATGCGGAATTATCTTCCTCTAGCTTTTTAACTTCCTCCTGCAAAGACCTTAAACGGTAACCTTGGACAGCCACATCGTTAGTAAGCCCAATATAAATAACAACTAAAACGATTATAAAAACACCACTCAAGCGTCGCCACCACTTAGCGCTTTGCCTCTTAACAGGTTGAGGATGAATATTGTAATGGCTAAATATCATAATTATCGGATTTTCTCAATTACTCTAAGCTTGGCGCTTCTGGCGCGAGGATTCGCTGTCACTTCAGCATCGGTCGGTCGCACGAGCTTTTTGGTAATTAAACGGTTCATTGGCTCTCTGGCACAAACACAACGCAGAGCTGAAGAAGGACAAACGCAGTCCCGAGATGCTTCTTTAAAAAGCTGTTTAGTCAGACGATCTTCAAGAGAATGAAAGGAAATAACTGCTAAGCGACCGCCTTTTGACAAAAGTCGCAAGGCGCCTTTGATCCCGAAGCGCAAATTTTCTAATTCATCATTGACAACTATGCGTAATGCCTGAAAAGTCCGAGTGGCCGGATGAATGTGTGATCTTATGCGTCGGCCGCGCGCAACAGCTCTAGTTATCACTTCGGCTAAATCGGTAGTATTGAAAAACGGCTGTTCGCGTCGCCGATTCACGATGGCTTTGGCAATTTGCTTGGCGCGATAATCTTCACCAAAATCGCGTATAAGTTGAGCCAACTCATTCTCTTTCCAAGTATTGATAATGGTAGCCGCGGTCATACCTTTATCGCGCTCTAAGCGCATATTGAGCGGCCCCGTTTCTTGGAAAGACAGACCGAGTGTTGGGTCACTAAGTTGCGCTGACGATATGCCAATATCCAGAACCACGCCGTGGATAGGAAGATAGGGAGCGGCATATCTTATGGTCTCCTCTAAATCACGAAAATTCTTTTGCCAGTGCTCAACGTTTGGCCCGAGCGCACGGGCAGCGCTGATAGATTCTGGATCAAGGTCAAAGACGAAAAGCCTACCCTTGGGACCAATGCGCTCCAATATTGCCCGAGCATGGCCGCCACCGCCAAAAGTTCCGTCCACAAAATTCTGACCTGGCTTAGGGCCCAGATATTCAATAACTTCCTTAAGAAGAACCGGGACATGATTGAGCATACCCCCACACTAGTCCGGCCTAAGCCATAATGTTTTATTCGTTGTGTATTGGTCATTGTCATAATAGAACGTATTAGCCACAGCGTACTCAACTAGTAGTGGGGGCATACCCCGTTAGAAGGCCTCTTCAGAATAAATATTAAGGATATTTATTCTGATAAGATAAGAGTTTAAATGGATATTCATAGAACGTTGGCGGATGAAAGATTGATTAAAGCAACAAGACGGCTTTCTAACGGGGCATACTGTCATATAGTTGACTTCTAAACGCCAAGATTGTTTAACGCTTCGGCTATGGCGCCGCTATTTTGTTCGGTTCCTTGCCTATAAGATTCCCAGTGATCGCTATCCCAAAGCTCAAGACGATTAAATAAACCAGTTACCACAACGCGCTTTTTTAAATAAGCATAAGATCGCAAATACTCCGGAATCATTAAACGCCCTTGTTTATCCAAAAAAACTTCCATCGCCCCGGCCAGCATTAACCTAGCAAAAGCGCGCGTATTTGCCTGCGACAGGGGTAAGGCGGCGAGCTTAGTGGCCAAAGACTGCCACTCTTTTAAAGGATAAAGGAAAAGGCAGGAATCCAGCCCTCTGGTAACTACTGCCCCGTCTGCAAATAAATGCCTGAATTTAGTAGGTAAAGCAATGCGACCCTTTGCGTCTACAGTATGCGAATATTCGCCAATAAACATTGTTTGTTTTGAAAATGTATTTGGTTTATTCACAAATTTAATGATTTATACCCACTCTTATCCACTTTTTACCACTTAGATACAAGTTTACACCACTTTTTCATTACAGTCAAACCACATATTTACAAAAAATATGGGTAAAAAACAAAAAACCCCGCTAAACGGGGCTATTTTTTTAAAAGTATTACAAATGGTGTGGATAACTATAATTTTTTCACGGTAATATTTGGCCTTCCGCTATATACTGGCTTGATGAAATTCCTAAATTTTCTCCTTGATCCAACTCTCAAAGTTGATCCCCGCACTGGTCCGACCGAACGGAATGGAGCAAAAAACGTGGCTTTCTCCAACCGCCCAAATGGCTCATAGAGGAAGGTAAATATTTCTTTGGTCGCGGGGAAGCTATAAATTGGCAAATCATAAAGCCAACCTATCGTGTTTACTACCGAGACGGTGAGTCTCGTCGTCGTGAATGAACCCGTGCCATTTATAACGATTAGGCCGTCAAGTGCTGCCAACGAATCGTCAACTCTTTTCATAAATTTTACAACACAAGAGAGAATACTTTTTGAATGATGGCCGCTTATGTTATAAGTAACGTGACTTATCCTGCGCTGCGGCGTTGCTAAAATAAGACTTAATTTACCGTTCACTGACGGATCAATAAACAAAAACATTTTAGGTTAATAATTATTCCTAACGACGCCGACGACGTAGAGCACGAGACAACGATTCCTCTCTAGGGGCGGCTCGTCTCTGGCGTTGTAAAGTATCAATGACCACCAGATGGCGTTTTTCCAAGACATCATAAAGGAACCGGTCGCCTACATCCTTGCGATAAAAATATTCATTAGGACTCATCACCGTATACTTAACTTCCTCGTTTAAATCACGCTCAAAACGTTTGAGCAAACGAGTTACTTGTTGCCGATTAACCTGACCGACGATAAGCAAATCTGTGACTCTCTGCCGCTCACCAACGAACAAACCGGCCAATATCAACAGCCGCAACCTGCCAGCTTTTTGCAAACGCCTAACCAAATCGTGTTCTATTAAAAGTTGTGCTTTCACAAAAAGCGCTCTAAACTCAGCAAACAAGAGCCAACCGGGATCAATACGAAAGGTCGTCTCGCCGCTATCGGAACGGACGCCGTTTGTGAGGCAACCTAAACTAACAAGTTCACGTAAGGTTCTAGATATTTTAGCAAACCGTCTCCCTAAACGTCGTTTGAGTTCGGCAACAGTAAAATCCTCCTCCGGATGAAAGAGATAAAAACGGAGGAGACGCACAAATTCGCCGGCGCCAAAAAGCCGCTCAAGAATAGTCATTTTTTTGAAGATTAATCGTGAACCTCACACTACGCCTGGTCTTAGCGCTTCCGCGGTTGACATCGCACATTCCTCCTCGTGCTTATCCCTGCCCGCCGCCTGCCTGCCGGCAGTCAGGGTTGGCGCGGCACCTCGGGTGGAGGGCTTCCTCAAAGTGCGGGGTGAATGCTATCACGCGTCTAACCGTGTGGCTTTAATGCTTTTTATAGTATAATGACCAAGGAAACCGGTCAATCCATTCATCCCGCACCCTCCAGCATACTATGCGGTCTCGCCGCAGGGATGAATGGAAACTATAAATCCTCCACCGCGGGCTATTAAACCCCGCGGTGAAGGTGCGGGGTTTAATAATTTGAATTTAAAAGCTGGCCTGAAGCAGGACATGAAAACATGAATCAACGTAAAACAATTGTTATCAATTTAACGTCCAGTATTTCCTTAGATACAGTAGCCGCGCGAGTGACGAGCGCGCCAGATGAGGGGAAAAAACACCTGGGAACTTTCTTTGTCCTGTTGCGCGTTGAGGAAATCGCTACACTTGTTCCTTGGGCAACCACCTTTGCAAAATTTTTGGAAGACACTTATTATCACTCAATTACCTTAGACCCGATGATGAACATTGAACGGGCTTTAAGTATAACCATGCGTCAGGGACGCAACAAATTACAGCAAATCTGCCGTGAAGCAAGAAATCTAAATTCAGAAGCCATCCATTACTGCTTTGGCGCCCTCAAAAACAATAATTTATTTCTTACCCACTCAGGAGTTCTGCAAGCCTATCTGCTTCACCAGTTTCGCCACGCCCCGAACAGCACGTCGCGCTACCGCTGGCTAGATATCTTCCAAACCCCCTCTCCTCATAAAACTTCAGCAAGTGAAAAAACTATTGCCCAAACTATCGTGTCTGGGCCGATTGGTGACTATGATACTTTTATTTTATGCGCACCCTCCATCACTGACCTAATCAGCTTGGAACGCCTTGAAAAAATCATCGGCGTATCATTGGAGGGCGTGGAAACAACTTTGGCTCAATATTTCAGAACAGGCGGCGGGCGCTGGGCTTTTGGAGCCATCATACTGCGCCCCGATGAACCTGAAGCGCTAAAAGTTGGCACCACCCCACAAGCCAGAACCACGCTGGCTGATAAGAGAAGTGATGCCACTGTCTTTCCTGTCACTCCAAACAAATGGCCCATAAAACGTTTATGGCAATCTATAGCTAATCTACCATCTCATTTTTCAGCCTCAAAAAAATACCAGGTAAGCTATACAAATTTGAAATCAAAACCAAATATGGCCTGGCGACTCGGCCGGCTGGTTAGACAACTTGGATCATTTTTAATACTGGTAGCGTTATTGGTCATCCTTGCACCAATACGCCTAATGGCGACGATTCTCGTTAAAGAAAAACGACAACAAATGCAGATCGTTTATAAAATGCAATATGACATACTAGTGAGTAGAATAGTGAAATACCTGAAATCACTCCCCCGCTCCGCCCAACGTTTGTTGGTTATATCGTTGCTATTTGCTTTTCTTTTTGTTCAAAGCCTAGTCTTTCTCGCGGCGCGACGCGAACGAGAAGCTGAAATAGTTGACCGAAAAAATCGGATGGCAAAAATCCAAGAACAGCTTGATGAGGCCGAATCCAACATTATTTTTCATAATACAAAAATGGCGGTTGCTCTTATCCAAGGAGCAGAGGAGCTTATCAACAATCTTCCGCAAAAAACGCACGAACAACAGCAAGCAATAATCCTGCTCAAACAATCACTTGAAGAAACACGTAATCATCTTGAACGCACTATCGTCATTAATACATCTACCATGGTGGGCGAAGCCTCATCTATAGGATTTACCGATCCAGATGGACTCCTTTTAATGGATGACCAAATACTTCTATATCGTGGTGAAAATAATTCTTTTGCTCAAATGTCTATTAAAACCGGGGCAACAAAAACTAGCCAAATCACTTCAGCAAATATTGGCCGCCTTAAAAACGGCATAAAAGACGAAGAGGGCAGATTAGTTTTTATGCAAAATGGACGAGGTTTGGCGGTTCTTAATTTAATCAGCAATACTCTATCACCGGAGATCGTTGAAAATGCAAGATTAACCGCACCGGCTTTCAGTATATATAATAAGCGCCTATACTTGCTTGATCCAATAGGCCGCCAAATATGGCGTTATCAGAAAACTGCGAGCGGGTATGGACGAGTAGCTCCTTGGCTTAAAGGAAACACTGATGCCATAGCTGAAGGAAACGGTTTAATAGTTGACGGCAGTGTTTATATTCTCTTCAAAAATGGTATAGTCAAAAAATATGATAGTGGCAACGAGACTGCCTGGGGCGCGCAAACCCTTCTGAAGCCCCCGGCCTTGGCCGAGCGCTTGCAAGCTCCAATCGGCTCAAAGTCGCTTTACGCTCTTGATCGCGCGAGCCGGCGAGTATTTGTGTGGGACAGAATTGATGGGCACCTAGTAACCCAATACTCTTTGCCAAACATGCAAAATCTCAAAGACTTTGCGGTAGATGAAAAAAATAACCTTATCTACATCCTAAATGGCAGTGAAGTTCTAAAAATATCCCTTACTCTGACAAATAATTAAGTGCAAACCCCGCACCGTCCCGCCCCGCCGCGGCGGGGGGCTGGTGCGGGGATAATAATTAGAGCTACTGCAGAGTCGCCTTGGCGCCCGCCTCTTCAAGCTTCTTTTTAATGCTTTCTGCTTCTTCCTTGCCAACGCCTTCTTTAACCACCTTCGGCGCGGCATCAACTAAATCCTTGGCTTCTTTCAACCCCTTTTGGGTAATCTCGCGAATAACCTTAATGACGCCGATCTTATTAGAACCAGCCTCCGTGAGCTCAACGTTAAAAACCGTCTGCTCTTCAGCCGCGGCTCCCCCGCCCTGCGGGGCGGCTCCGCCCCCTCCAAGCGGGGCCATCATCATTGGCGCGGCCGCTGCCACACCGAATTTTTCCTCCAAAATTTTGACGAGCTCGGCGAGATCAATAACGGACATCGCGGAAATCGTATTCACAATTTCCTTGAACTTCGCCGGAATTTCCACTTTTTTTTCTTCGGACATAATTTTCTCCTTTCTTTAATAATTTCTAAAAGATAAATTAATGAACTAGGCGCGTGATTCCTGAATGGCTCTCAAAACCTGAACTAATGATCGTGTATTGCCGGCTAGCGCCCCTACTAATCCCCTAACCGGACTTAACATCGTCCCAACCAGCTCAGCAACAAGCGCTTGGCGTCCGGGCAACTTGGCTAAGGCATCAACTTCGGCGGCAGTGAGGAATCTCCAACCAGAACTTTCCGGCATTAATCCGCCGACGAATTTCAGGCCCTGGTGGTCAACGCCAAAATCATTAATAGTCTTGGCGGCGCTAATTTCATCTTCACTTCCAAAGACGGCGGCAATTCCGCCTGATAGTTCGCGCGGATTTACCGAATCTATGCCTTCTTTCTTAAAAGCAAGTTCCAACAACGTTTTTTTAGCAACCAAATATTTAATGCCCGCGGCACGACAGCGGCGACGCAAAGCCGTTGCGTCTTTCACCGTCAAACCGACAAAATTAACAAAAGCCACACCCTTGGCCGACCTTAGGGCATTAGTTAAAGTTTCAATAGTAGCGGCCTTGGCGGCCTTGGTTTTGCTCATGTTACAGTGTAAAAAAATAAACGGTCTAGAGACCGTTCGCCAAAAACACCTCTTGTGCGGTGTTTAGTGTCTAGGTAGGCTTCCATTTGGAGCTTTAGTCCCCCGCTTGGCGGGGGGAACCCACGGTCTTTGACAAATATTAATTATCGCCAGTATAGCAGATATAAAATCGGTGTCAATACCGCCTTTTTACCGCCTTTTTACCATTGATTTTAGCGGCAACGCGCGGGTACATAAGTGCAAGGTTTACGAATGAATAATACTGCCGATAAATCTGCGACCGAGAATGGCACGACGAACATTTTTTAAATTACGGCCATCAAGCACTAAGACAGTCAATTTTAATTTAGCGGCGAGCGTGGAGGCAATGGGATCAAACGGCGTACTTAAACGCGGTAACCATTTAGTGCCAACAATCTTACGATAGTCTGACCAGCGCATCTCCTTCACTGGCCTTGCTGATTTATTTTTTTTGGGATCGGCCGTATAAACATGAGGAACATTGGAAAGATTGATAATTTTTTTTGACCTAAAACGCTTGGCCCAAAGCACGGCATCATAATCGGAAGAACGCCCGGGCGCGAAAGCGGCGGCCACGATAATTTTTTCTTTGGGCGGTCGTTTAAGCTCGTTTGGATGATCAACTACTTTTTGATAAGCTGCCTTACCGAACATAGTTCGCACGAGCTCCGCGTTTAATTTTAATGCTCTGATTCCAATCCAATCTAAATCGTCGTTCGTCGGTCTACCCAAGGCAAGAGCGGCGGCGTTATAGCGCCTATTAGTACCGCCGCCCCCGCAAATAATCACAAAACGGCGATCTTTGAACGATTTAATCAAGGCGCGAAATTTACGCAAAAACCGCACATCTATATCATCAGGAACGATGATGGCGCCTCCGAGAGAAATGATAGTCCAGGACATAATAAATAATAATTCAAAACTCAAAATTCAAAAGGCAAAAGTTCAAGTAAAAATTTAAAACTTTTGAATTACACTTTTGAATTTTGCATTTTAACCTTTGACTTATTTTAGGTATTTCTGCTTATTCCTGATGTGCTCTTCGGCAGTTTTGGAAAATATAGTCTCGCCATCCGGGGTAGTCAAAAAAAACCAATAATTGTTTGGCTGTGGTAAAATAGCAGCCTCAATCGCCTTCATGCCCGGATTGCCAATCGGGCCGGGCGGCAATCCTTGATAACGGTAAGTATTATAGGGTGAAGAATTTTTTAAGTCAGCGGTGCTTAAACGACTCTTGCGCAGAGCAGCAGGTAAAACGTAATTCAAGGTCGCGTCTGATTCCAAAGGTTTACTGACCCTTAGGCGTTTATAAAAAACATCGGCGGCCACGGACAAATCGTCACTCAACCTTATTTCTTTCTCTAAAATACTGGCCATGGTGATTGTTTGAAAAATAGTTGCTTCCTTATTCGCAATTATAGAGCGTAATTCTAGGGTCAATTTAGTTTCAAAATTTGTCAACATTTTGTTGATTATTTCTTCAGATGTTGACCCCTTAAAAACACGATAAGTATCCGGAAAAAGGAAACCTTCTAATGAAGCCCCGCTTGGCTTGTCTGACAGTGCGGAAATTGGTGACTTATCGGCAAGGCGCGCCGCGGCTTCGCGAAAATCTGCCGCTTGAACAATACCCTCGCGCTCTAAATATCCAGCGATGTCATCAATAGTCCAACCTTCAATAATTGTTATTACCCTTTCTAATGAGGCTTGGCGACCAACTGCCAACATTTCAGCAACCTCACGAATGTTGGCGTTTTTTGGAATCTGATACTCCCCCGCCTGTAAGTGGTTGTTCCACCGTCGCAATAAAACATACACTGCAAAATTCCAACGGCTGTTTATGAGTCCCCTGTCAAAAAGTTTTGCGCTTATTTCATCTACGCCCTCGCCACGATCTATCATAAAACTGACAATCTCGTTGCTGGCGCCAGCTGGACGGACAATAGCACTTACGAAATAACCCAAGTATAAAAGAATCGCCAGCATAAAGGCGACAACTCCTAAAAAGAATAGCGAAAAAATTTTTGACGGCATTGTTTCTTCTATTGATTATGTTAATCAGCGGCCTAGCCTTTGCAGCATATAATAAACAGCGGCGATATGAATTGCCGGCTTGATGGCTCCGCTGCTGGCAATTTCCTGCAGTTTATTCAAGGGAACAATTTCAACCTCCGTAAATTCACCCGGAGTATGTTTAGGGGAAGCGATTTTATCAGCGCCTTCTGCCGCAAAAACAAAAACATGGGCCGTACCGGTAACACTGCTTAACCATTTGGCGCACTGCTCCATAACTTCGCAGGAATATCCAGTTTCTTCAAGTAGTTCCCTGCGGGCGGTATCTTCAATGCTATGATCGTGCGAATCCTTCAAACCAGCCGGAAGCTCCAAAGTGATTTCTCCTTCGCCTCCCGCGCCTTGACGAAATTGCCTGACCAAAACCACCTCTCTGTTCTTAGTGACGCAAAAAATTATAGCGACGTCTTTATCTTCACGCACGTAAAAATCAGGAATAATTATGCCATCTGGCAAGAGGCAGGTATCTTTTCTAATTTTTAGATTACCACCCTCCCAAACAACCTCTGATGATAATGTTTTCCAGGGTTTAATGTCGGACATCCCCGCACCTTTACGGCCTTAGCGTTCTGGGGCTGAACCAGGTTGAGGAACGCCGGCCATGATTAGTGGCTGAATCTCCCACTGACTGGTTTGCTAAGCGAACGCTTATTGCCGTGCTTAGTTTGATTAGGTTATTATCGTAGTTATTGTTCATATTGCAAAGTATTGCTGATGACATAGTGAGCAACGCCGAAAGGTGCGGGGTTACTCTGCTTTGGTGATTAGCGGCACAAAAATAAATCCGGGATGCCGCTCTTCTTTGTACTGTTTATCGCCAATCTTGTCAACAACCACTATATCTTGCAACCAATCGTCGCCAATGGGAATCACCAACCGACCGCCAACCGACAACTGATCAAGAAGTGGCGGCGGTATATGCGAGGCCGCGGCGGCCACAATAATGCGATCATATGGCGCGGTTTTAACATAGCCAAAACCGCCATCACTAAGCACGCATTGCACAACACCGGAAGAAATGTAATTGTATTTAGACACATTTTTTTCGCCGAACTCTTTAAGCTCCGGCACTCGCTCTATGGCCACGACCAACCCTCCTGGTTTACGGCTAACCACCTGGGCCAAAAGCGCTGTTTGCCAGCCTGAACCAGAACCAACATCAAGCACGCGCTCCCCCGGCTGGGGGTTCAGCCACTCCAGCATCATAGCCACGGTAAATGGCTGGGAAATAGTTTGACCGCAACCAATGGGCAGAGGAGCGTTCGCTTCTGCCTCAAATTGATCCTCTGGTCTTACAAAATCCTGTCGTTTAATCGTCCGGAAGGCCTCAACCAAAAGGGGATTTTTAATTACCTCATCGGCAATCAGTTGTTCAACTACTAATGACATATTTTATTTAATTCCATTGGGCGTGGCTGTGCGCTCGCCAGCCGATAAACTTCCCGTCTGACCCTCTAATGTAAAAATGATTTCATAGCCAGCGCAAGGAGCCGAGGTGCAATCATTTTCTTTCCCGTCGGTTGAGTGATAACGATATGGCGCGCCACCCGGCGATGGGTTTGACGGCACTCTTCCCATATAGATAACACTGTTGTGAACGATAGCCGTGTTTCCCGGTGAACCAAGCACTATTGATGCGGTTTTTGTTCCTTTGACTGGGTATCCGTTCGTATCTTGAAAGTAAAGCTCAAACGCAGTTTGAATTTGCTTAATGTCAGATACCCGCTTGGCGTCGCGACTACGCTCAGGGCCGGAATAGCTAGACACAGGCGATACGGTAAAGTCACCGCCGCTAAGCTCCAGGCGCTTCACAAAGGAAAGGTTATCCAAACGGTTGGCCTGGGCAAAGCGGTCAGACACAGTGTAGAGCGCATCGTTAAGATAACGGGTGCGCCTGACCGCCGCCGTGTCGCTTCCCGACCCAACAATGCCGCTGCCGCTAGATGATTCAACTATTCCGTGAGCAACGCGCCCACGCTCACGAAAACCACTCTCCCGCGTTACCTCAAATACAACTACCCCTTGAAACGACACTGAACCATACCCGTAATTTTGCCCTCTCTCGGTCACCGGAATCACCAGTAGACGCTTACTCAAAGAAAAAAGGAAGGCCTTATGGTCAGAAAGAGCGGGCGACTCTCGGATGTCACCGCTAAAGGCATAGCTATTAAGTTCTCTAATACTTGTCGGAGTAGCTACATCAAAAAGAGAAAGCTTTAATGCTCCATTGTCTCCCCGACCAAGGCCAATAACCGTTGATTCATCATATGGGTGAAGATAGGTTGAAAAACCAGGCAGCTTTAGCTCACCTAAAATAGCTGGCGATCTTGGATCCTTAAGGTCAAGAACAAAAAACGGATCTATTTGCCGAAAAGTCACGACATAACCCCTCTCGCCGATGAAACGAACCGAATAAATGCGCTCATCCTTGCCCAAACCCTCAACCTTACCAACCACTTGCAAAGACTGATCTAAAACATACACTCCGCTACTTGAAGTACGGCGCGGTGGCGCTATACTGCTCTCGTTATTGCGACTATCTACTTCGTCTAAAAACCATGACCAGCTTGGCGTCTGGGTCGTGGCAATACGAAAGAAACCGTTATGCTCATCCATAGAAAACTGATTCAAGACATATCCGGGCACCTTGCCTGACGCCTGATAAGCGATCTGATCGCCGCTCACGGCGATTCTATGTACGGCTGTCTGCTGTTCTTCGGCTGCGGCCTCCCTAAGCCTGGATTTTACTTTAGACTCCAGCTCTTTTTCAATATCGTCGTTGTCAAAAAATCCATCTTCTCCCATTTCGCGACTGGCAATAGCGAATATTTTCATGAATTTTTCTGATTTTGACAAAAGAGAGTTTGGCGCCGCCTCAATTTCGGCAATGCGCTTTTGAGCGCGCTGACTAAGCTGGGGCAACAGCAAATCGCGCATGGCCTGCCAATAAATCTCCGTATAATCAACTTGAGACGTATAGGTGATGTAGAGATTGGTTGGTGACACGTAGAGTTGTTGACCAACACCAAGCAGATAATCCTGCGCCGCCACCGCTTGCCCTTGATCCTTCATATTAACAGCCATGACGCTAGTCATTAATGATTCTTCATAGGGAACATCAAAATAATAAACTTCCGGGCAGTTGCAGCGCGTGCCGGGTGTAGTTGGCAACAACGCGCCATTTTCAAACATACGCGGTACTGGCGTTTCCTCGTCCAAGTCGTCGCCTTGAGCCGTAGTAATGAGATACACATAATCGCCAACCATTCGCGAGCCAATATAATCCCCCTGAATGGTCAAATCGCGTACGAGTTTAGGATTCGTCCTGTCTATAAGATCATAGACTCTAAGATATGTGTAAGGGGCGTTCCGACGCTGATATGGCAAACTCTTAAACGCCGGCAACGCATAAATAGCAGCGTCGCGCCCATGCACTGCCAAAAAACGATCATTAAGATACAAGCCCTCCACCATTGACGGGAGCTCAATGCTTGCCAAGGTGCGGACCTGCTCTGGCGGATAACCGTCAACTATGTCCACCTTGTTCCCAGAAGCGATATAAAGATACTTGCCATCGTTTTTTACAACATCTGATTCATCAACACCCGCGACTTGAATGTTGGTCGTAGAATAATCATCAGCGCTACTGCCAGCGCCAAGACCAAAAGACTCGCCAATTATATCTCCTGAATCAAGTGTCATAGGCGGAACTGCTCCACCGCCATCAGTGATCCCTCTCATTATCATATTGGTTCCAAAAAGGCCGCCGGGCAATGAGCCGCCGCTATGCTCTTCAAGAAACGTTTTCAAATCAGCGTAGCTCGCAAATTTTTTCATGCTGCCCTGATTCCCTAAAACAGCGCTGTTCTCTAACGGCTTTGGAGAAATCGGCGCTGGTTTAGGTTGATCACTCGGTTCACCGAAAGGCGACTTAAATAGATTTTGCCCGCCCCAGAAATAATATCCTGCCCCAGCAATTCCCACCACTGCTATAACTATACAAACGGCAAGCACTAATGGAAAATTATTACGGCGATTGGGTGGAGGTGGCGGTGATGACATACCTGCTGGTTCTGAATAGTAAGACGGCGAACTGGGCGGAGCTAAATAGGGCTGATCTTCACCCACAGCCGGATAGACCGGTAAATTATCGTCAGGCATACCCCCACACTAGTCGAGTACCAAACCCGAGTTTTTTTATTAGTTGTCTGTTAATTATACTCATACGGACAGTATTACTTTTAAGATACACTCAACTAGTAGTGGGGGTATAAAATTTATCTTTTTAAGTATAGCACGTTTTGATGGAGCCTCCACGCGCTTCGTCGAGCGCCTGCCTGCCGCAGGCAGGGAATCCTTCCGAAACGTACTCCACACTAAAAAGAATAAATGATTTGGCAACTCTGTGGATAACTTTATTATGAAACACAAAAAACATCGTTTTTCGCCAATTTTTTAAGCCTTGACGCATCTTTTTGTTTACGATACTATATAAACATAGTAAGTGATGGTAGAGGTTTAACAAGGGAATAAGGGACATAAGTTAGAGTGATTGTGCGGGGGATCCCGGCTTTCAACCAGGCGTTGAAAATTGAGACCCCCCACCCAATCCCTACACCACATCCCCCACCCCCACCAACCCCCTACAACAAACATCACTTACTTTTCTTTTTGCCAAAAATCCTTTATCAAAAAAACAACCCCCCGCAATGCGGAGAGTTGTTTTTATCAAACTACAAATTTCACTAAACGTTGGTTTTGCGGAGTTTCCAGGCAAATGCTCCAATCGCCATAAGGGCCAAAAGCACCACCAGCCCGAATACAAGCTGGCGGCTGTTTGTTGTTACTGATTCTGGAGCAACCGCATCTTTATCGCTTGCCGCTGACGGTGTTTCGCTTACCGAGGCCTCATTTTCAGCTACAGCTTCTCCTGAAGTTTCTAAAACTTCACCGGCCGACTCCTCGCCCGCTACTCGCCCCTCTTTTTCTGTGACCACGCTCGTCTCGCCAGGCGCAGCTCCGCCTTCGCTTGTCGTTCCCAGCACCTGTCCTTCCTGAGCCGCCTCGCCGCCGCTCGTCTCTTCGGGGCTTGATGACGCGCTTAGCGCTTCAACAATAATATCCGCGCTTTTCACAATCGTGCCGCCACTGCTATTCCGAAACTTAACATAAACTGTTCGCACCCCTTCACCAGCAAGCAGTACCCACGCTCTGATTGGCGCTACTGGCTCAAAACTTGCGTCACTCAAATCAGAAAAATTACTAACGGCCATCTGGACAATATCTAAACCATAAGTCAAATTCAGAGTTATATTGCTGCTGCTGGTCTTGCCGCCTTCAGCAATAGCAACACTGACGTTGGATGAGCTAGGCGAGCTCGCCCCAAAGAATCCGCCTCCGCCCTGCGCCACTACGGGCACAAAGCCGCTAGACGAACTCGTGGCCGCGAACACCGAGGCTTTAGTTGTCTGGAAGGTGCACAAACCACCACTCACAAGGCAGGTAGCCGGCGGCACAATACCGTCACTCGTCCAATCGCCAGCGCCAGAAACTGAACGCAGAACATTTAAGGTTTGGCCGTTGAAAGAATTGCCGACAAAAATGTTAAGAGTAATAGCGGGGTTAAACTGAAGTCCAAGATTCATAATCCCCCACTGCAAAGCGCCATCAACAACTACTCCCTCACCCAGACCAGCAAGTAATGACGGATCCACCGACGAGCCAGTCAAAGATGATATGTCAAAACTGCTGTCATCAGACGCGGTAATAACCGTACCGTCAGGGATAACAACGCTGGAGACGCCGCCAGGCACCGGTATGTTTATAATTGTATCGCCCAAGGCAATGGCCGAATCAGTATCATCGGACTCGCCGCTCGTTGGCACAAAGGTTCCGCCAAGTACTTCCACAATTGGCGCGTTGCCGAAGCGTATAGAATGGCTTTGACTGTCTTCGCTAATTTCTGGCTGATTGAGTTCCGTAAAAACATCAAAGAACGAATTGGTATTTAACTCTTTGCCGCCTAAATCAATATCACAAAAGACATCAAAGAATGAATCACCGACTAAAGGACCGGGGTTGGTATTTCGCCAATCACTACGCTTCTCCTCAAATATTTTATAGTGCCCGGGTTCATTAACCGGCAAAGAGAACTGACCGCCATTACCCGTGAGCGACAGGGCTACAATCTCAATAGGGATTGGCTCGCCCAACGGCGGCTCGCTCTCCCCAGAACAGCGGCTCACGCCCTCGGGCGACTGCTCAAGCACTCGCCCCAAGGCCATGGTCCAGTCATTGATGCGTGGTTCATCTCCATCGTAAACGCCGTTAGCATTCAAATCACTCCATTTAAAACCAAGAACACTGGTCTGCATGGTGTTACCAAACCAAATAGGCTTATCGCCGACCGTAGTGATATCGTGGCCGCTCAATTCCACAAAGACATCAAAGAATGAATCTGTGCGCAGTTCTGGCGTAGACAATGATAACTCCGTAAAGACATCAAAGAATAAATCAATCGTTGGCGCCGGATTCGTAGGACGCCAGCCATCGCGCTTTTCTTCAAAAATTTTGTAATGCCCCGGACCAACGCCGCTGAAGGCAAAACCGCCGTCTTGTCCAGTGAGAGAAAGAGCCACTATTTCAATTGGAATTGTTTCACTGTCTTCATCTTCGTCATCACCAGATTCTTGAGTGACAACCTTGCCAAGAGCCATGGTCCACCCGCCAATACCGGGCTCACCTTCGTCGCGACTGCCATCGCCGTTAGTGTCGTCCCACTTTAAGCCTTGAATAGTCACCAAACGGAAATTGCCAAAATCCAGCTCAATGCCAATAAGATTATTGGGCCCGATATCAACAGCATACTTGCCTTCTGCTGGTTTTATTTGCGCCCAGCCATCTTCCAATACTTCACGAACATTATAAGTACCCCAAGTTAAATCAGTAAAAGAATACTGTCCATCTTCATCGGTGGTGGTTGAGATTTCGCCTTCATCCAACTCGCCATTGTCATTTGTGTCTAAATAAACTGCCCAGTCTCCCAAACCTGACTCTCCCTCATCTTGAACGCCATTGCCGTTCATATCTTCAAATTTAAGGCCATAAAGCTCGCCAGGCTCGTCATCATTTGTAATCGTACAAGATTTAGTTTCATCTAAAGCTAAGATGACATTGCCATTGGCATCGCAATCTCCTCCAAAAGTAACGCTGTATCCTGCTTGATTGTTTTCACTAACAATGTAGTCACCAGTGCTCATCAAATTTTCCTGCCCACTTACGACACCAACGCCATTAACAAACAAGGGAAAGTCGCTCACCTCTAAGGTGCCGCCATTGTCGTTGATAACAATTTTGGTAACAGTTAGCCGAGCGGGAATATCATCGTTGGTGAGGGTACAGACTTTGCTTTGGCCAATAGCTAGAGAGACATTACCATTGGCGTCGCAGTCGCCGCCGATAGTGGCGCTGTATCCTGCTTGATTGTTTTCGCTAACAGTATAGGTGCCGGCGTTTACAGTCTTAATCTCGCCACTAGCCACCCCGCCAACGTCGCTTATGAATAGAGAAAAATCATTAACTTCAAGAGTGCCGCCATTGTCATTGATAACAGTTTTGATTACGGTCAGGGTTGGCGGAATGTCGTCATTCGCAATTGTGCATAATTTACTTTCTCCTAAAGATAAACTCACCTGCCCATTAGCGTCGCATTGTCCGCCAATAGTCCCAACATAACCAGACACCGGTGTTTCACTCACTGTATGAAACCCGGGGCCGACCGGATTGGCTGCGCCATTTGTTACTTGACTGCCATCAATAAAAAGCTGAAAATCGTCTGCTCCTAAAGTGCCACCATTGTCATTGGTAACGGTTTTGTTAACCGTGAGCAATGGCGAAATATCGTCATTCGTAATCGTGCAGGACTTGACCTCGCCCAAAGCAAGAGTGATGTTGCCATTGACGTCGCAATCTCCTCCAAAAGTAGCGATGTATCCTGCTTCATTGTTTTCGCTCACAGTGTGGGTGCCGGCGCTCACCGGAATCTCCACGCCGCTTGTAACGCCAACACCATTGACAAACAAGGGAAAGTCCCCAGCCTCTAGGGTGCCGCCATTGTCGTTAACTACGATCTTAGTCACAGTAAGACGCGCCGGGATATCGTCGTTCGTAATGGTGCAGATTTTATTCTCCCCAAGGGCCAGAGAAACCGTGCCATCTGCCGCGCAATCCCCTCCCCAGGCAGAAGCTGCGTAGCCCGATAAATTAATTTCTGAAACAGTGTGCTCGCCTATTAATACAACATTTGCCTCACCGCTGGTTACAATATCATCATCTATTTTCAAAGTGAAATCTGCCGCAACTTTGTCACCGCCATTATCGTTTATCACGATCTTTACAACCGTTAAAGTCGGCGGAATATCGTCATTGGTGATAATACAAGTTTTATTGTCTCCTTGGCTTAAGGTCACCTCTCCATTGCTATCGCAATCACCGCTGAAAGTAGTGTTGTAGTCAGCATCGCCGGTTTCGCTAACAGAATACGTGCCGGGGCTAACATCATTAACCGCGCCGCTCACTACCGGATTACCATCTACAAAAAGCGGAAAATCGGTAATTGTTTCTGTGCCGCCATTATCATTGATAACGATTTTAGTAACAGTTAAGGTGGTCGTAGTCGCCTCACCGGTCACGCGCACATCATCTACCCTAGCTTCCTCATTGGTAGCGTTGGCATTGCCAAGAAGACGAATCTCAATTGAAGTATTATCCGCGCCTGTCAAAGATGCGCTAACAAGTGAACTCCAGGCGCATGTAGGGTACCCAGTCTGATCGCAACGCAAGACATGGTTGTTGACTTCGGTAAAAGCCGCGTCACCAACTTTGCGCCAAAGAACTTTTAAAGTATCGTTAGATTCAGCATCGTCGTCTCCTCGCCAATAATACTCCAGTTTAATATTGCCGTAATCTAAGGCACTGACAGTCTTGGTAATTGATGCTCCCTGTTGTAGCCGCGCCTGGCCAGTGGTTGGCGAGCCAACGCGAGCAGTGCTTGTTGATATTTTTGCCTGTGACGAACCGCCTTCTGTTTCTGACCAGCCACTCACAGTATTAGACGGACTTGAGCCAAATGAGTCTGAAAACAAAGTCACTGGAGCCACCGCCACAATTGACGCCGGAAACAGTGACAAAACCATAGTTATGGTAGTGATTACAGCTGTGATCTTATTAACCTTTTGACCCCCCAGAGCCCCCCAGCGCGTTGTTTGGTAGAGCATATTCAAATAATTAAAGGTGTTTAAATGCTTTTGATAGCGATAATTACCGCTATTTTAAGCAGTCGTACCTTACTCTTATATCCCTTAAGTCGTCAAGGGCTTGGCGTCAGCAAAAAGAACCCCCGCAGAGCGGGGGTTCTTTTTAATTGTATTTATGTTAAATCTAGTCAGTTTACCAACAAACTTTGCGTCGTGACTGTTGGCGCGTAATTGTAACCGCTCTTTGTAACATTAGTCACATTAGAAACATAGGTATCATGCTCTTTAGAACGCAAACGGAAAGTCACCGTACCATCGCTTAAAGTCGTTGCCGAGCCGCTAGCTGTCGCGCCTGAGGGCAAAGTTATAGTCAAATAAACCGTGGCGCCAGGTAATGGAGCGCTCGCGCCATCCACTACCGTAACTTTTGCGTAAACATCATGGCTCTGTTTCCTGCCGCCGCCCACATGAACAAACCACATATCAATGGCCGAAACAGTCATAGTGGCCGCGGGCGGCGGAGGAGGTGGGGGTGGTGGTGTTCCGCCAACTGCCCGATAGGCATTGATACGGCCATAAGTCCAAAGAGAACCAGTGCCGCTGATATTATCAGCCGTACTTTCAACCTGTCCGCGAACGCAAGTGTTTGTCGCGCACAGTCCGCTTGCCCAAATTAAGCCAGCAAGACCCGCCACGTAAGGCGAAGCCATAGAAGTGCCGGACAAAGAAGCATAACTGTTATTTTTGTAAGTTGAATAAATGGAAACTCCGGGCGCGGCCACGTCAACCCATGATCCGTAATTAGAGAAGCCCGCTTTTTGATCATTGCTATCAGTGGCCGCCACAGCAATGGTGTTTCCGTAATAGGCTGGGTAGCTTGGTGCCGAAGTGCTGCTATTACCGGCCGCGGCCACCACTACAACGCCATTATTCCAAGCGTAATTAACTGCATTAAGCAGAGTTTGTGAACCAGAGGATCCGCCCAAACTCATGTTAATAACATTGGCGCCATTATCAGTCGCCCAAATAATGCCATTAGCAATCCAGCTGTAGTACCCTGATCCATTATCAGCCAAAACCTTGCCGTTCATGAGCGATGAATTGTAACCTACGCCGGCCACGCCCAAACTGTTATTGGTGCTGGCCGCGGCAATACCGGCTACATGAGTACCATGTCCGTCTCTGTCACTGGTTGTATTGCTGGTTGTGAAATTTTGAGAAACAGCCACCTTGCCGGCAATATCGCTGTGGGTCTCTTCAATGCCCGTGTCAAGAATTGCTACCTTCACGCTAGAATTGCTAGTGACAAGATCCCAGGCACTCTCACCTGAGCCATTGGCCGCTTCAATCTTAAACATTCCCCATTGCTGCGGCAAAGACGGATCATTGGTCACACCAAATGCCTCGGCCACGTAATCTGGTTCAGCGTATAATACGTCTTCATCTTTTTGATAACTCTCCAGGGCTGCGGTCTCGTCGCCAGCCGCCACCTCCACAACCTCGGCATTCAGTCGCTGCACGGTTTCTCTTAACGCACCATTATAACGGCGATGCTTCTCTGTTTTGAGTGTTTCCGACACGCCCTCTTTAAATTTCACTATAATCCTTTTACCTTGCTCATCGCCAATATTTTTGGTCTTGGCAATGGCACTGCCTCCTCCGCTGCTCGTAACGCCCAAAATACCTATCAGCAAAATTACAACAGATTGACTAAACTTATTTTTTATGGTGTTAGACATATAGTTTTAAAATAATTATCAATTTCTATTAATATAATACCACTACCAATAAAGGCGGTCAAGTAAAGAGTCTTGGGCTAAACTATGATTAAAAATAGCGCTAAGCTCATAACAGCCACAGCATGTTTCAGCACTGATGGATGGCGAAGGCGGAATTTCAGTACAAAAAAATTCAAAAGGAGAACGGCGCCAAGAAATACGATAAAGCCAACATAAAATTGCCTGACCTTGTCGTCAAGATTGCCAACTTTTATAAAACCAAAAAACTTAGTGAATTTATCAGTGCCTTCGTTAAAAACATAAAATCGCTGTGTTGGCGCAGACGGCGCGATCACCATAACCGGCTTGGTCACTGGTGGCGTTTCATTGTTTGCCGCTGTTATTAACAGTAACTCACCAGTAGCGCCAAGCGCATGACTATCATAGGGCACGCCGCCATTCCAAATATCACTGCTGCCGGCCCGACTCAACTCTCGCGACTCGCTGCCAAGGCTAGCTACCACACTCGTCGCGTTTTTAACTTCTAGACGTATGGCATAGGCATCGTTCATTGCCTTCACTCGTAAGCTAGATTCATTAATCACCGATTCTGACACTACCTTTTTGAGTTTGTCTCCGTCAACAGCTTCAGCAGAAGCCACTTCTCCGGCATTGGCTGATAAAGTCCCTGCTCCAGCTGCTACAAAACGGTTTGTTGCCCTACCTGAAGTTGCCGTTACCGCCGCTGTTCCGCCACTAACGGGCGTGCCAAACATCTGGACAACAAAAGTGGTGGGCACGCCTTCAAAAATTCCATTCACCACCCCTACTCCTATTTCCGTGTAGTTGGGATTCACAATATTAGCGCGGTGCGAGGCGCTGGCTAACCAACCGGCTTCAACATCTTCAGCTTCCTCAAAATGTACAGCCAAATTTTCCCCACCATAGCGATAACGATATCCCGCCTGCTTAATCCAAACCCATGGTGTGGTGCCGCTTGGGCTCGTGTGTGCGAAGTATTGATTTTTTAACATATCCGCAGCCTTGGCCGCCGCCGCTTTTGCTAAGTAACTACTCTCTTTCAGCTCTGGCAGATTCAGATTCTTTCTGGTTTGGTTTGTTAAGTCAATAATATTTTCCGCGGTAATAGCGCTGGAATATAAACTTGATGAGGGTAAAGCAATCGGGCCAATGATTGAAATTACTTTAAGAAGAATCAAAATTACGCTATAGCCCAAAAGCACACGATGCCTTAAGATGTGCGGATGATGATTGTTGCCGCGATGAGGAATAAAATGATCCTTGGCGTGGTGACCGGCCACCCTCAAATGTTTTTTTAGACGACGCTTAAACGAAACCATAAAAACTAAAAAATAACTATTCTAGTCTAGTCACCACAATTACCACCCTCTTAACATTCGCTCATTCGTGCGAATGTGCGAATGTTGAACGACCACTACTAAACTCTGATCAAAATACTTAACGCGCATAACTATAGGGTGGTTATGGGTCTGGATTGAGTGATATAAAATTTTTTATTAGCCAAAGCCCACTCAATATCTTGCGGATGGCGGTAATGGTTTTCAATTTTTAGACACATCTTAGCCAATTCCATAATTTGCCGGCCATTTAACTTTTGCTTGCCGCCAGTTTTAATGTTCAATTTTTTGTGTACTGTTCCTTTGGGACCGCGAACGATCGCCAATGATTGCTCTGAAACACTAACCTCCAATAAGGTTAATTTCTTTTTGTGAATAACGTAAGTGTCCGGCGTTATTTGTCCGGAGACAATGGCTTCGCCCAAACCAAAACCGGCCTCTATTATCATTTGGTCATAATCTTTACTCACTGGATGCACCGTAAAGCAAATGCCCGAGATCTCTGATTGCACCATCTGCTGCACGACGACAGCAACGGAAACGGATTTTTTATGGAGTTTCTTCTCAAAACGATAGAAAATCGCCCGCGGCGTGAAGAGTGACGACCAGCATTTGATGACCGACGAGATGAGATTCTTCTCGGTCACGTTAAGATAGGTTTCAAGCTCGCCGGCCCAAGAAGCGGTTTTAGAATCTTCGGCTGTGGCCGACGAGCGCACGGCGACAGGGGCTAGACCCCCTCTAACAAGGATTTTATATGACGACACGATTTCGCTCTCAAGATCTTTCGGCATTTTTTCCCTCGCAATGTGCGTGCGAATTTTTTCAGACGCTACTTCAACCGAATTCACGTCCCGATGATCAACCTTGTGAAGCGCTGATTCAATGGCCGACCCGACATCGGTTTCCTCAAGGAACCGATCAAAAGCAGATGCCAGAACCACAAACCCCGGCGGCACCGGAATCTTGGCTTGAGTCATCTCCCCGAGTGACGCCCCCTTGCCACCAGCGGAAGCAACGTCGTTTTTTGAAATATCTCGGAAGAATTTAACAAACATACAATCACTCATTATTATAGCTCTCTTGCCCGGCGAGCAAATGGCAAAAAATACGAATTAAGATCGCTGCTCAACGTAGTCCATTCTCTAGACGTGAACACATGGCTACAAATCACTTCGCGAAGCCTGCACAACTCCCGTTGGGCGTTGCGTGATATGTCTGCCGCTAACATACTATCCAAAAGATCGAGCGCTCGCTCAAGCGAACGGTTTACCTGTGCCTCATTCCCTTTAGATTTCCAGTTAAGCATGCGCCCTACTTCAGCGCCTACATTACCTAGCTGAAAAGAAAGAGCATAATCATCATTGGTACTCAATGTCGTAGCTTCGCTTGCCATATCAATCACTCAACAATAAGATTGTTAACAATCTCGGCTATGCGCTGACGCAAGACCGAGTCCTCCACAGTCATTGAACGATTGGCGCGTCTGGGGCTAATATTGATTAAAGAAGTATATTCCAAACGATCGGCCAATACATTGTCAGGGTAAATGTTTATCCCCCACAGGTCTGCCTGCTTTGAGCCGTGTTCAAGTAACACTGCTTCGGCATCCGCGTGCAACTCTCCTCCCACAGCCATAACGCGACGCTCAATATCAACCACCGCTTTCACCATATCACCATAACTCGCTTCAGCAAGACGTCTGATTTCTCTAATATCCACCGGACTGTCAATAATCTTAATTTCCATGCTCGTATTCTACTATTTTTTGAGTTTTCGCACCACTCCTTTGTTCGCATCAACCTCCACCAAGTCGCCGTCTTTAAAAACTTGCGTTGCAATTTTGGTGCCGATAATGCAGGGAATGTGAAACTCCCGCGCCATAATGGCAGAATGACACAGAATGCCGCCTTCATCTGTTACCACACCAAAAATTTTCTTAAAAACTGGATTATAGTTAGGATTGGTTAGATTAGCAACCAAAATATCACCTCTTCTAACCTTACCTAAATTCCTGTCAGTTAGTACAATCCTGGCCAGACCACGCACGATACCGCCATATCCAACTGTTCCTTTTACTGCGGAAGGCATCACAGACTTCTGATTATCTAAAACTGCTTTTTCAATTGCCGTAACAGCGCTAGCGCAAAAATACTGTATTTGACCACCAATTAACACTGAAGCATATTTCTTACGACGATGAATCTCATGGCGTTTTATGCATTTGCCAATTTTCAAATAGCTGCTGACTTCCCGAAAGGTTAAGCTTAATAACTCTTCATAAGTTATCTCAAGTCGTTTTGCAATTTCATCAACAAGAGGAAGGCAGAGTCCCCAAGAACGAGAGAAAATATCAATTCTTTCGGTTTTAAGATAAATCAAATCTCGTACGGTATGTAACAATTTACGCAATGATCTATTGTGTATACTACTAATAATCAGTTTCGCTTTCTTTAATGATGCCAAATTTGTTTTCCTATCGTGAGCATGAACAATTTTATCCTCCAAAAGCTTGCGAATGCGATTCGTATACTGTTGAGATGTAAATGGTCTGCCATCCCAAGTGTTTAAGTTAAGCCAGGAATAGCGTTTATGCATCGCTGTCAGTTTTTTTTCATTATCGAGTAATGAAGCTCCGTAATCTAAAATTTCCCGACGTTCCATCTGAAATGGCAATTCCCGCTCAAGATACGAAACATCATTAAGCAATTCACGAATTTGCTCCATAGACCAAGCTGGACGCCATCGCACAAAAACAGACATCAAATGCTTATCCAAGCCGCAATTTAGAAATTCCATACTCCACAACCAATGCATCAACATTAACGTCTTCTTGGCAAACAAAGCAAAAACGCAGGCAAGTTCTGTGTTAGAATATTTATTTATCGGCAGACGTCTAGTCTGTTGGGCAAAAGAAATAACATCAGCATTATCCAGTCTGTAGGTATTTATATAGCGACTTAAATAAGAATGAGAAGATTCAATCTTGTGCAACATCAAATTGCACAATCCAGTAAATTCACTCCCCCTGATGTACGCCTGCTCATTAATACGGATTAAATTAGCTAGCCCATGATTAAGCCCCTCACGCCGGAAATACTGCGCCCCCAAACCTTCCATCTGCAACGAACTGAAAATAATATTGTCTCGATATATACCATGCCGATACCAGTCGCCGTGACGGATACGCTTCAATAACTGTATTGGAATCTTTTCAACAAAGACACGAGGCATATTCAATCATTTATTGCTTTGCTATCTTTATCAATTGTTTTGTCTAACCTCTCTGCGTCACGAATAATATCCGCGAGGAGTTCCGGCGTTAATGCAACGTCAGGAAGACCTCGCATATTTTTTATCACAATACTTTGGCCATTTGCTCCATTTGTAACTATAATATCAATGCCTTCCTGAAAATCAAACCCAAATACTTTACCATCTTTATCTCGTAATTTATCAATAAATTTTTCCGCTGCTGCTCTTCCTTGAAATTTTTCCAAAACTTTCATATAAAAACACTCTGGCACTGTTTGATGAGTGCCGAAATAACGTTCTAACTTGTTGTCAAATTCAGCATATTTATCCGGCTTCTGTTTTACTAATTTATTAAAGTTATTCCCCACTTGCATTTCGCGACTAATGAGCGATGCATAATTTGCCGCCACCCGAGAATAAGAAAAGCTATCTTTATCTCCAAGCTCAACAACTCGCCTGTCGCTATCTCTAAGCAAATATTCTAAACCCCTACCAGCTTTATATGAACCCATTGCTTCTGCTTCGAACGCTTTTGACCCACTAAAATTGAAATTGAGTTCTGGCATGCTAACTACCTTTTCCCCATATTTCATCTCTGCTTCAACAGAAGCTTTGGCTTCTGCGTAACTCATTTCTGCCGTTACGCTGCCCGTTCCGGCCGCCATCCTTAACAGCGCGGTATGCAGTGCCCGAATTCTATTACTGCCGGCCGCCCATGAGACTTCTAAATGTGCAGGTTCTTTGAGGCCGCGTTCAAAAGCGGCCACACGACCAGATTCCTTAAGTTCTATGTCGGTATCCGGTTTTTCGACCACCGTTTCCTTATCTTCGTGGCGCAGAAAGTGTAATATAACTCTTGTTTCCGGCACCGCCTCACCCTCTCTATGTTCAGGCGTGCTCGGGATCTCTCGGTATCTACTTATAAAATTTGTATTAGTAATTAAATCTTTTTAATTATACCATGATTCGCATCAACTTCAACCAGATCTCCGTCTTTGAAAACTTTGGTGGCGATTTTGGTGCCGATAACACAGGGAATTCTTAATTCGCGGGAAACGATGGCCGCGTGGCAAGTAATGCCGCCTTCATCAGTAACGATGGCGCTAGCGCGCTCCATGAGAGGAACAAAGTCAGGGGTTGTCATTGACGTCACTAGAATCGCATTACTCTTCATCTTAAAAAATTCCCGCACACCGCGAATGATTCGCACCTCCCCGCGGATAAAACCGGGTTGGGCGCTTTGTCCATGCACCTCGGTAGTCCGCTCATTGCGAGCTGACACAAGAGATGGGGGATGAAAGCTAAACATCATCCTGCCCCTAGCAAAACGAAGCTGCCATCCACCACGAATCCTACTTCTCGTCAAGGCCACGGGGTAATGTGCAAGCACATATGGCGGTTTCCCCTACAATGGGGAAATGGCTATATCTATGTCAAAAACAATTAAA
>MGEK01000029.1 GCA_001791325.1 Candidatus Uhrbacteria bacterium RIFCSPLOWO2_01_FULL_47_25
ATATGATGACGCATAGAAGCGGTGGGGATAGTGATTTAGATACCATCTATCCTACCGCTTCTTCAGTTATCCACCACACTGTTGAGTGTAGAGCCCTAAAATTTGCAAAAAGCCAAAAAGTGTGCTATAATTTCAACATAAATCAAAAAATAAGGCTAATTTTAGTCAATTTAGCCGTCTATTGACGGTAATAACAAAAACAAAAATATGAAAATACAAGTTAAACTTGAACATTTTTTAATCGGCGTTGCCGCAACGGTTGCGGCTTTTTGTATAATTGCGGTTGGCGCGCCATATCTTCTAGCGGGGCAGAATAATACTACGTTGGTGTTTGCTGATACTGCTTTGACTGCTTCACGTAATGGACGCGTAGCGGGAGTGAGTGCGGCAACTATTCTATCTCAACCAACTCTCTCTTGGTCCGGCTACACATGGTCGCCGGTCTATGTCACTTACAACAACGATTCGACGAACGGCTATGGTAACTGGTATGTTGACGGCGCTACCTTGAAGCAGGACACCATGAGCGCTCTGCACTATAAAATTTTGGCCACCAGCATGACGCCAATGAGCGACTATGAAGTGACAGCCAACGTGGCGCTTCGTTCGGGAAGTCAATTCGGCGTTTGTGCGCGGCTCGATACAGCGGGAAATGGTTACTGCTTTGCACTTGGTGATAACAGTGATGTATTTTTTGCACATTTCAGAAACGGAGACCAAAATCCGACTGTGGGCAAGGTGGTGTCTACGAGCGGCCGTTCTCTCAATACGGTCTATACGATGAAGTTTAGAGTGTTGGGCAATCGTCTGTACGGCAAATATTATCCGGCCAGTTCGCCTGAACCATCGTCTTGGATGATTGATACCATTGACACTGAATTCACCAGCGGCCAAGTTGGGTTTTTCACCTACGGCTCACAGCCGACGATTAAGTATCTTAATATAAACCCAATCTTGTCAGAGCTTAATGTTTCGCTTGATTTAGTATCCTCGCCGGCTTCAGGAACAGCCGTGATACCCGGCACGGCAGACGTACGCATGGCGAGCTATAAACTGTCCGCCTCTTCAGGTGGAGACGTTACGGTGAGCGACCTGACCGTGCAAGCTCCAGCGATTCTTTATCGCTACTTTGCCAACGCCCGTTTGTATGTGGATGGAGTACAGGTGGGCAGTACCATATCAGTGCCAGGTTCATCGCTGTTGTTCTCAAACCTCGGACTGCGCGTGCCGGCAAACGGAAGCAAGATTGTCACGCTTAAGGTTTCAACTTCAGCGGCGGCACCAGCAGGCAGTCAATTCTCGTTTGATCTGATGGACGTTACAGCCGGCGTCAATGTGAAAGGGTTGCCGGTGGCTGGGCCGCGGTTGATATTCCAGAACGAAACCCTTACCGCTTCGCTTGATCCCAACACACCGCCAGCGCAAACGGTAGCGCCAGGAAGCACCGGTATCGCATTCCTCATTACGCGATTGAAGGCGACAGGGGGAGATGTACGAGTGAATCAGATTCGCCTTGGCCTCAAGGCGAGCGGTAGTGTAAGCCAACTTACGAATGTAACGGTGTGGCGAGGCACTACGCAGATTGGTCCTTCAACGATTTTAACACCAAATTATGGAATAATCGTCTTCTCTACGCCTCAGACAATCGTGGGCGGCCAGACCGATTCGTGGACTATCCGCGCTGACGTACCGTCTGGTGTGAGCGGCGAGGCACGCGTGACGCTCGAAGAAGCAAGTGGCGTTGGTGTGGGTTCCGGCCTGGTACTCTCCGCAAGCGGCGTACCAGTGGTGGGGAATACGATGATAATCGGATCTTCATCAATACTCTGGGCGAGCGGTGCCATTGATACGCCGCAAGAGACAGTTCCGCCAGGATCAAGAGATATTATTGTTGGTCGGTACGATCTGCGCGCGACCAATGGAGATGTAGCAGTCTCTGGGGTAGTTTTTGCAACGATCCTCCCTGATTACATAACCCCGAGCAATTGTCCGTTCACGAATATACGATTGTTTAATAATCAGAATCAGATTGGGACTGCCCTAGCTGTGTTTGATGCTGGCCCTGGTTGTGTGGCGACGTTTCCAGTTTCGTTCACCATTCCAGGCGGTAGTAGAACTGTTCTGTCTCTCTACGTGGATGTGGCCACAACGGCGCAAAACGGACAAGAGTATATATTTCGATTAACAGATGTTACCACCGCATCGCGAACGAATAACCTACCGGTAAGCGGGCGGCCATTAACAATTGGTCCAATAAATTCTACAAAGTCAGTTGTAAAACTCTTGAGTCCCAACGGAGGGGAACAGGTACGCGCTGGGCAAACGTATGCGATTCAGTGGTCCCAGCGAAACGTGAATGGTGTGAGCATTGGATACTCCACGTGTTCGTCCTGTCTTGATTGGATAGATGTCGCCTATCCAACCGATGCCAAGGCCAGTACGGGCACGTACCAATGGACTGTGCCGGATAATTTTTTGGTTGGATACAGCATACCGTTTCCAAAAGCCTTTCGAATTGTTGTGACAGGTGGAAATATGGATGAAAGTGATGGTGATATTTACCTTGTGTCACCTTCTTTTGATACGCCCTCCATTGTCCTCCTCTCGCCAAACGGCGGAGAGAAATGGGAGGCCGGGAAGGTCTATGAGGTGAAGTGGGGGGCATCAAACGTACCAACTTCCAATACTGATGTTTATTTTGTGCTTTCTGTCTTTTCAAGTAGCGTCGGGAGAACGATTGCCTTTGCAGAAGTTCCCGCAGACTTGAGAAGCTATCAATTTGCTATTCTCAAAGATGCGCCATCTGCGAGCGATAATATTTTCAGTATTCAGACCTGCCGTCCAGGCGGTTGCCTCCTGCCATATAATCCTTATTTTGCAATGGACAAAAGTGACGGGCCGTTCAGTATTGTGCCCCCGACAACAGCCTACCTTTGCTCTAATAGTAATGCTATCGGCAATAATCAATTCGTCGGTTGTGTGTGGAAGTGGCAGGACAATAATACTACTGACCCGGTTTCTGTCGACAGCGGCACTCCAGCGGGCGACGCGCCAGCCGGGCCAGTCGTGTTGAGCAGTCCGGTTCCCCAAACTGCCACAGCCCTTTCGTTTGATTGGCCATATCCGGCCGAACCCTCAATCAATCAGTATGCAGGGAAAGATTACTACACGGCGCGGTGGCGGAGTAACTTCACTTTTGATCCCGGAACCTATCGCTTTACCGGCGGCGCCGATGACGGCATCCGCGTCCGCGTAAACGGCGCTACCAAAATTGATCAGTGGTATCGCGGGTCTTATCACGAGGGAAGTTTTGATATGACTTTTAATTCGCGTCAGCAGGTTCAAATTGATGTTGATTACTTTGAGCACATCTGGACGGGCACGGTGAAATTTGGGTGGACGCTGGCAAGCGCAGACGCTCAACCCTCCGTCACTCTTCTTTCTCCAAGGGGAGGGGAAGTATTCCAAGTCGGGGATCAAATAGTTACCAGTTGGACATTTGCAAATATTCCGAGGGAAGCTCAAGTGGAAGTTGGTCACGGCCTCGCCTCACGAGTTAATCCATTCAGTGATGTTCCAGCCGCTATCGTACCTATTTATATGAGCCCAACCATTTGGACGATTGGGCCAGACGTGACGTTGGGCGAATATGTTTCCTACATCGTATATAAAAGGCCACCACTAGAACCAATAGTTGTATATTCAAAACCGTTCAGCATTGTAGGGGTTGGCACGTCTTCTATCGCTCTCTTATTTCCCAACGGTGGTGAAACATTGGAGGTCGGAAAAACCTATAATCTTCGCTGGTCTGGTTATGGTAAGAATGTTGGCTTCCAGCTATTAAGTGAAGATGGGCAGACTGGTTTTGATAGTAGGATGGGTAATCTTCCTCAGCAAACAGTAAATGACGGTTCAGAATCATGGACTATTAGCTCAGTTAATCCGGGCAAATATAGGATTAAAATATTCTGCCTTGGAAATGCGAGCGATAATCCTATGAATTGTGATTTTAGCGCCACTAATTTTTTTGATATGAGCGACGCGCCGTTCAGTATTGTAGATGGTAGTTCTTCTGTAATCACTCCGCTAACCACTATTGCTGATATGCAAACCAAAGCCATCCAACTTAAAGAAAACAAGCTAGATGCCATCCTCTCCGAGCTTCAACTCCTCCGTAACCTTGTCCAAGAACAGCAGACCGAGATTAAGTATCTAAAGTCTCTGACCAACGACCTCGCCATACGCTCCTCCCAGGCCGAAGCCGCCATCAAGAACTTTATCACCTATGGCGTGGACGAAAACACCAAGAAGCTAGGAGCCGGTGAGCGAGCCGCGGTCATGCACTCCTACAAATCAGCCTTTGACAAACTTCCAGAAACAGAAGAAGAACTGACCGACGCCATCAAGATAGCGAACGGCCGTTGGCCAAGCGAGGAAAGCACTAAGGCCGAAGCTCGAGCCAGCAAAGAGTTTAAGAAAATCTATGGCCGCAACCCCAACCTCCAAAACCCCAATGACGACGCCGCCGTCACCATCATGGCCTATGGCCTAAGACAGCGCGCCGAGAACCGCAATCTTAGAAGCGAAGCCCAAGGTATTATCACCTTCAAATGGCTCTACAACCGCATCCCATCCTCAACCGAAGACTGGAACATTGTGCAAGCTATTACTTACTCGGGAGCGAAAAGATAATTCATAAAATTTTACGGCTTCAAGAGAGCAAGCGCTCCACTCTGGTGGGGCGCTTGCTCTATAAAAGGTACCCTAAAAATTTGCAAAAAGCCAAAAAGTGTGCTATAATTTCAACATAAATCAAAAAATAAGGCTAATTTTAGTCAACTTAGCCGCCATTTGGCGGCAATAACAAAGACATAAAAATATGAAAATCAAACAAATAGATCAGCGATACCACACTCATGTTCTGGGTTTGGCGGCGGTGGCCGCGGCATTTACAATTGTTTCAGCCGGCGCGCCATATCTTTTGGCGCAAGATTATACGGCGCCAGTGTCCGATACGATTTTAACGGCACCTATGCCGGTTGATCAGCAGCCAGTTAATACGCAGCCTCCTTCATCAGGATTAATTCCAAGTCAGCCGCCAATTCAGGAACCCGGTACCACAATGGTTCCCTGCGTACCGCCCGGCGGTTCACTGCCAGCTGATGTCCAGTTGCCGGCCGGGACAATACCTCAACCTTGCCCAACCAGCTTTGACGGCAGACAGCCGGGTCCTGGTCAGCCAGCGGGTCAGCCAAATGAGGGGGATGGTCAGGACGTTGAACAGTTTCAGGAGTTTATTGATCCTCGCGAAGTTAAGAA
>MGEK01000030.1 GCA_001791325.1 Candidatus Uhrbacteria bacterium RIFCSPLOWO2_01_FULL_47_25
CATAGGCGTTAATAGTAGACCCGCCAGTTGAAGTAACATTCGCGCCAAGAGTGGCTGAGGTGGTGGTGATGTTTGATTTAGTAGATGAAGTAACGATAGGAGCAGAAATAACATTTATACTCACAAGAGAGGTTAAATCACCAAACCATTCGCCACCTCCTTCCGTTAACATTCTACGCTGAAAATTATATGTGCCAGGTGTAGATGGAGCTGTAATATTAAAAGTAAAAGTAACTTGACCTCCCGAAGCAACGGAAGAAACAGGCAACAAAATACGCCATGCCCCCCATTCTACATATTGTGAATCGGTGGAATCAGGAATTTGCCCTAATTTATACAAATCAACTTGCGTCCATGTCTTCAAGTTAGAACAATCCCCACTTGAACGGCAATTTTTCATTGTCACAGAAACTGATCTTACCTCTCCAGTGTTCATCGTTGATGGAACAGACTGACTTATAAATGCGGCGGCGTTAATAAGAGAAGTGATTGTAACGGTAAATGTTTGAGTGCGGCAATTATTTGTTTCATTACTCTCAGCAACCTCGCCATTAATATCAGCGCAAAATTCAATCTTATGCGTTCCTGATTTCGCAGACCAAGCATTTACCCAATTTACGTATTCTGTAACACCACCATTCAACGACGAGGTTGGTTGTATAATGCCACTTATGTTCCACGTGCCATTATTGTCCTCATCAAAGCGCATTCGAGTAGATGACGGCCCCGCGGGTAATTCGCCTTGGTTCTTTACACCGGCGGTGAATGATACCATTGTCCCCGTCATGGCAGTAAAACCGCTTGAAAGAGGATAAGAATACGTTGTGCCACCATCTACAGAATAACCCGTAGTAGATGATGGAATATATAAATCGGGAGGATTTCTATTATCTTGTATTGCGTAAAGATAAATTCCACCAGAATCAGCGGCAATAATAGGATGGCGTTCATGCTTATCTAAGCCGATATCATATCTTTTCTCCCATTCCATATCGCCGTCGGCTGTCCTATATTTAAAAAATAACAAATCATCATCACTTGTCACGCCTTGATAACCACTTAAATATACATAATTACCAGCAGGGTCCATCGCAATTCCGTAAGCACACTCATATGTATAGCGACTGTCCGAAGGCGATTTTTTCCATATCAAATTCCCAAAAGAATCATATTTGACAATCCCAATATCTTTATCTTGTGCTCCCAGATTTGTATAGCAATAAGACACATAAACATTGTCACTGCTGTCCAAAACAACATCAGTAGCCGCGCCTGCGCCATACCAGAGACCGCTTAATGTCTCTATATTTTTTCGCCACATCTCTTGGCGAGGATTAGTAATTTTATATTTGACAATGGTCGGTACCGAACTCTTGCCTACAGCAAGATAAGCAAATTGCTCGTCCGGTGAGAGTTTTATGCTATTTGCACCCTCACCGTTACCTGGACTCCCTGTTGGATCATCGTCTCTATAATTTAATGATAAATTATTATTAAACTCTGATATCATCCATTCCGGTTGCGGAGCACTTGAACAATAATTATCTGCAACAATGTCACCACCGGCCGCATAAATATAATTACCAGCTGGAGAAAAGCTCAATCCATTAACATTGGGTTTCTCGTCGCATATTCCAAAATAACTGTCGCCATTGCTTGGAATAGTTGCGCTGCCTACAAGATTATTGCTTGAATCAAGTTTATATACTTTATCCTTTGCTCCAAAAAAAGTATTACCTAAATTATCTGCTGCCAATTGATGCGATGAGTTAAATTCATCATAGGAACCATGATTATTCGTATCGTCGCCTATTAATGATAATAAATCGACTGTATTGAGCAAATTTGCTGATGAGCCAAAGAAGTGTAATTTATCAAGCGAAAGAAATATTCTGCGACCTAAACTGTCTTGAGAAATAATTCCACTAACACCCTGAGCATATGATCCAAAAAAAAGATTATTATTCGTCTTAGGATCCCATTCAGCAATAATATTACCATTAAAATCAAATTTGGCTACAAAAGTACTGGAGTTAGGAACAGCGGCTAACACATTTGATACATAACTGAATAAGATTGTACCAGTGGCAATGATAATAATGGACGAACGAAAAGGAAGATGCATATTAATTTCTTTATTGAACTGTTGTTAAATACATGGCGTTAAAACAGACTTGTCGCATGGAGATAGTTTTCAAATCTTCGCAGGTCGATGCTTCTCTTAACGGAACGGATGCTAACATATGACGAACTGTATTGCAGTCATACTCAAAGTCGGGAGAGAACAAAGAACAATTAAAATCTTTTAAGTTTAGACCAAATTCTACGAGAAAGGCTTCGTCACGACAAACGGTCCTATTAGGCTCATTAGTAATGACACTGCACACCAAAGGATCTCCTCGGCGTCTGGCTTCTTTAATTAAAAAAAGATTTTTACATCGATCCACTAAATCATTCTGCTGAAGACTATTGCATGCGCTAATTTCTGACGCATTACTCGCAACTGCATTGAATACTTTTTCCGTACAATCTAGCCTATTCATCAACACGCCATCTAATTGTTGGCAATAAGCAGGATCAAGATTCTGCATTGCCAAATTTAATGCAATGTTATTCCGGCATACAATGCGGTAATTAGCACCATCTATCACAAGATTGGCGTACGCGTCGCAAGCAGCTAGATCGCCCCCAGTGATAGTCTCTGCCACGGCTTGTTGTTTCATCTCTCTGGCCTCCTTGGTTAGTGGCTCGAGTGGCGATAGTACACGACGCCAGCCTGGCAACACCAAATACACGACAGCAATAAGAATAACCGTCAGGGCGCCGGCGGCAATAGCAATAAACGCTTTTGTTTCTGGATTATATTTATTATTATCTACCCCGAAGACACGTAACCACACATGAAAACATAGAAATGATTAATGAATTTAGTATAGCACAAAAAACAAAGTTTGGCCATACTTTTTAACATGTTTTTAACAGACACGGTATTTGCCTCTGCCGAACAATTACTGATGACTGGTAAAATATCTATTTCCAGCCCATTTTTTGATTAGAAGATGCAGCAAAAAATGAACCTCCGTATGATAAGACCGCAAAAAATAATCACATCTAACCACGCCCTACCACCTTCTTGCGCAATTGCGATAAAAGGTGGTACCTTACTAAGACGACACATTACTTATAAAATTTTTTAACCCACCACCTTCCTTCGCCAGAATGCCGCTTTTCACCCGAACATTATATTCCATCATTTAATTTCAATCATTCAATCAACCACACCAACTACCACCTTCTTGCGCAATTGCGACAAAAGGTGGTAATATTGCCAAGAGGATATATTACCAATAAAAGGATACATAAATTATAGAGTCTTTAACCATCGTAAATAACTGTGATACCTAAGTTTAACTACTAAGCTGATACACTATGATGGCACACAACAAGAATTCACATGTTGGCCAGCAAAACATTAGACAAGACATTGGAAAAGTTATCCTCACAGTCTTGAGCGTTGCCGGTGTATTAGCGATTGCGCTAGTCGCGCCAAATGCTCTGCAAGTCCTTATACCGCGAAAGGGGCGACAGGGCCAACGGGTTTCTGCGTGGGAAATTGAGCGCGCACTAAAGCGCCTATTGAATGGTGGGTACGCTGAAAAGCAACTGCATCAGGGCAACACATTCGTACGTATCACAACGAAGGGTAATTATAAACTTAACAAATTAAAGCTCCGGGACGCACACATTAAAACTCCCGCCAAATGGGACAGGAAGTGGCGACTCGTATTTTTTGATATCCCCCACACCAAAGGATCGCAACGAGACATTATACGTAGAAAACTGAAGGAACTTGGTTTTTTGCAGGTTCAAAAAAGTGTCTACCTGCATCCATATGAATGCTATGATATTATTCAAAACATGCAAAATTTTTATCAAATCAAATCATACTTTCACTATGCTGTGGTGGAAAAAATTGAAGGTGGTCATAAATACTTGAGTCACTTCAAGCTCAAAAAACCGGCGTGACAAGGATGAGCACGGGATTATTTGCAAAAATATAATAATTACGAAACTGTAGCTGGTCGTAAATCAAGCACGTAGTAAACATATTTTATCACCTTTTGTCGCAATTGCGACAAAAGGTGATAAAAATTAAGGGTGATGAGGAATTATTTATAGATGCCTACGTCCGATTTGATGAAGAATTTTAACGAAGCGATTACGGTCACTATGCTCGCGCTATAGACTTATAGTTAGTATTTATTTCTAAATCAAAGGTTGCCAAAACCAAGAATATATTAACTGCCCATAGACCATCGCAATAAAGGTCCCCATAGTCAAAAAAGTACCCATGGGCAATTTACTGCCAAATTTCTTTTGCCCGGTGGCAAGTAAGAAAACGGCGATAATACCGCCAATCATATAAGCAATAAAAAGAGCGGCAAGAGCTCCCTTCGTGCCAAGTATGGCACCGAGAAGCAGACCTAAACGAATATCTCCGGCGCCGACCCAACGGCCTTGAGAAACAAACCATAATAAAAAGTACAGTCCCCCGCCAATAGCCATACCCAGCAGTAGAGAGGCAAAAGGTATGCCCAAAAAAATATTGGCGAGGAGAGCAAAAATAATAAGCGGAATTGAAACTTCATCGGGCACAATATACCAGCGAAAATCTAAAATAAAAAGAGCGATGAGGCCGGAGGTGAAAATGAGATCGCGAAGTAATGTTGAGTAGGTAGTGGGTAGTATGTAGTATGTAGCGGGTTCAAAATGACGGGCCGCAACTAAAATAAACATAAAAGCGGTGGCGAGCTCTACGAGCGGATACTGCCAAGAAATTGGCGTGCGGCAGTAGCGGCATTTGCCCTTGAGCCACAAAAAACTAATGACCGGAATCAAATCTTTGACTGCTAGCACATGCCGACAGTGTGGACAATATGAACGCTGGACTTTGAGCGACTCTTCGTTTGCCAGCCGGATAGTCAGCATATTCAAAAAACTGCCGACATTCAACCCTACGAAACCCGTGGAAATATAAATTAAAAATAGCATGGGCTTAGAATTATCATTGAGCGAACCATGTTTATCAGTGTAGCGACCTTAACTCTCTTAGTCAAAAGTTCTTAGTCAGAACTTGACTGCAAACTTACAACAATCAATTAGCACGCGAGGCAACCCTATGTATCATTGTACTAGTACGGTGATACATAGCCCAAGCCCCATAATCAAATGGCCTAGCCCGTTGGGCGCATATTATGTTGGACTAAAATTTCCGCAAGCCGGTTTTGTAGAGAAAAATATTGTATAAAATTTCCGAGCCGTATTTGATTGATGGCCAAAGGCCAATTTGCGACGATTCTGGAAAATAACGGGTGGTAATGGGGATTTCTTTAATCTTAATTCCACGAGCGGCAAGTTGAATAATAATTTGCGTATCAAATACAAAATCATCGGAATTCATCTCAATATCAATTTGTTCAAAAACGCGGCGATCATAAGCGCGAAAACCGGAATGAAATTCCGTAAGATTAGTGCCCAGAAAAAAATTACCTATTTTAGTAAGCACGATATTAAAAAAGAATTTCCAGCGCGGCATACCGCCAGCTAAGGCATCTGAACGGTTAATCATTCGGGAGCCAAAAACCGCCCAGTAACCGTCATCAACCATGGTTTTAATCATTTCTGGAATAAATTTAGGGTCATATTGATGGTCCGGGTGCACCATCACCATAATATCCGCTCCCCTTTCCAGCGCGGTCTTATAGCATGTTTTCTGGTTGCCGCCATAACCGCGATTTTTTTTGTGCACGACGACATGCACCGGTAATGTTTTTGCTACCTCCACAGTATCGTCGCGACTGGCATCATCAACCAATATCACCTCATCAATCATCTCGTGCGGTAAATCATTATAGGTTTTCATCAAAGTTTTACCCGCATTATACGCGGGCATCACCACAATTATTTTTTTATTATGATATGGCATCAATTTTAATTAGCTAATGCGCTATTTATAAAGATTGCTGTGCGTGTCTATAATCACAAATAAACAAACGTCATCTGAAATCATTTTGTAAATTACCCGAAGATCGCCGGCGATGCCGATGCTTCTGTACCCATGATAGCGCCCGTGAAGTTGATGATTCTTAAGTATTGAGTTGAATGGATCCTCTAGAAAAATGTTTCGACGTTCCTTAAATTTTTCCATTTGGGCTGGCCGCAACTTCTTATACGCCTTGATGAAGTCCTTATGCAGGACAATGTTCATACTTCATCAAGGTAATCATCCATTGCCTTCGCAGACGCAAATTTCGGCGAGATATTGCGCCCGGTCTTGATATCGGCCTCAACCCGACCGAGAATTGCCTCAAGCGCTGGCGTCATGCGCGGCGCCGCCGAGAGATAAACCTGACGACCGCGAATAAACTCCTTAAGGTAGGCATTAATCACAGTGCTCAAGGGCAAGCCCAATTCACGAGCGACCTCCTGCGCCTGCTGTTTTACCGCCTTGTCGGCTTTAATATTGATGACGGTCTTCATATGAAGTTCCAAAATTATTATCATTCGACGGAATCCGCCGAAGCTTCCATCCTCACCGAAGAGAGCCGAGGATGTTGCTCATAGCCGATGCATACTTCATCCTCATGTATTTCTGGCGAAGGTGAATAACCAAAGTATATACAACGGTTATTTATATGTCAATAGCCACAAGCGGTCGTTGTGGGTTTTCACCAGAGTTTACCCCGTTACAAGAAAGCCACAGGGTAAAAGCTGTGTATGAACCCAATCTGGCAAACCCGAGGATAAACGCATAAGTGAAGCTCCTCGACTTTATGGTCAAGGCCTCCACAGAGATTGGGGGAGCGCCTGCCTGCCGGCAAGGCAGGAAACCCCGCACCGTCCCGCACCATCCGTCCATGGCGGATCGGTGCGGGACTGGTGCGTTGGGTATGAATCTTGTGGTCATCTTGTAACGGGGTTTTTTCCGCATTATAGGCGGGCATCACCACAATTATTTTTTTATTGTGATATGGCATTGCTGTGAAGTGACTTATTGATTGATTTGCTACCCAATAAATCTAAAATTAACAGTACCATCACTACAGTCAGTGCCAATATGGCAAAAATTACAGACGCTGTCCAAAAAGTTGGTGTATATATAAACGTCACAATGTGTTTGCCCTTAGGCACGAATACTCCGCGAAAAGCTATATTAGCTGGATAGATTTTTTGCTCTTTACCATCAACATAGGCTCTCCATCCGGGATAATATGAATCTGTTAGAACTAATAACCCATCGTATTGACTGTCGGTTGCTATTTTAACTTTCTCGTTCTGATATTCTGTGATGTTGGCCGCACTTATTAAATCACCAGAAGCATCAACTTTGTTTAATAAATCAGCTGGCATTTGTTTGTCTTCTAATATCGCTGTTTTATCTTCATTAAATTGCGATGCCGTAAATGTTGACAGTGCTTCTTCGGGACTTCTCACGAGCTGAATGTTGTAAGCAATGAATGCGCGCGGCAAGACAGATTTATTTTCATAAATATTTACTGAATCGTCAGAATAAACCAAAGAGAGGTCCGAGCGTTGTCGTAATTCAATATTTTCTAGATCATTTTTTGATTGAACAAAATATTTAACACCCATTAATCTAAAGGCATCACCTGCAAAAAAGGCATAATACCATCGCTGATCTGCAACAACTAAATTATTTTCAATACCACGTATGTGTTTTTGCAATATCTGGTATCGCCCAGGAGCCAGTGGATCATAGCCACGGATATCTTGTAAATGCCATATAGTGCTACTATTTGGAATAACAGCAGTAGTGGGATAGTATTTATACTTAAAACTTGTAAAACGATATAAGCCAGCATGATCTTGAAGAAATTCTAAAGCATTGGTCTTTGGATAAACCAACTCCCGCGATGAGCGTGGATGCAGAATCATAGCATAATAAAATAGCGGAGCAATAACGGCCATGAACAATCCAGCTTTTATATAGAAAGTATTAAACTTACTGTGGAAAATGCCAATGATTACAGTGCATATAAATAAGAGTGCAACAAAAAAAATCCAAAGAATATCACGCATGAGCACTTCCGTGAATACTATATATCCCCATAACGCTGGCAGTATTAAAGTAACAAGAATGCTCAAGTATGCAAGAATAGTGGCTGGAGGAATTGGAATGTTATTACTATAAAATGGTCTGCTAAGTGGCTGATGGTGTTTAATATTTGATAGATATTTTTTAACTTCTTCCATCATAACATCTGCTCCAATGGCGGCTAGGATTGCTAAAGAAAAAACGAAAACGAAACGAATGCGTTCAAGTTTTATTTTACTAAACGGAAATACGTATCCAATGAAGCCAATGAAAGAAAAATTAACAATTATTAGTAGACAAAATACTGCCACTAAAAACCAAAAAGTGCGATACTTGGAAAATTTCCTTTTGCTAAATAATACTGCCACTATAGCCAACGCAGTAGCAGAGGCTCCTATAAAACCAGCTCTTTCATTATTATTGAGTATAATTTGACTCCTAACACCAACCATAGAATTTGATACTGGATTACCAAAAAAATCGGGGTACAAAAGTACCAAAAAATTAGCCAAACCAGATCGACGATCTTTCGCATTATGCTTCTCCGGTATCTCGGCAACATTTACGGTCTCTGTGCTTAACGATAGATAAGGATCGCGGCCCTGTTCCAATGCCTCGCTCTGCACAATATATTCAACTGTAGGAATTACCTGCGGAGCCGCCATGGATAATCCCAAAATAATCATTATAATCACCGATGATACTAGGCGAAAATAATAGTGAGCCCGTTCCTTGATAACACTTGGTGATTGAAAATAGGCCAGAAATAATGTGAAGATTGCTATTATACAAAAAATTAATAACGACATTTGTGGTTGTCCTGAGTAAAACTGCGCCGCTACGCCAATGGCTCCAATAACGATCCAGCGCACTCGTCGTGACGTTGAAATATTATTTATATTCCAGAGAATAAATGGTAACCACAAGAAGGCGCTAGAAAGAGGATACCCCAACCACGCTGTCATTGGGCCGGATAAAACGAATATTACAGAACCAATCAGTGCGCCAAATGTTTCTACAGAAAATGCGCGTAAAAACAGATACATGAAAAATCCGCCAAATATGATCACAAACAATAACGAACTTTCGAATATCTCTTGCGCATCTAGACGGGAAAAATACCCGATTATTTTGGTGAAATCAAAAACTGAAGATTGGCCGTTTGCAATGAATGGAGCCCCATTCATTGTATAGGGGTTCCACATTGGCAACTGCCCAGAGTCAATACGTTCCTTCGTAAATACAATACTTGGATATACATATTGCGTTAAATCAGACAATAAACTATTTCCGCTTACCTGTTCCTGGAGCTCGTTGCCTTTATATATTGAATCAAGACCAATAATGACGTTCGTTGGCAATATTGTTTTTTTGTTAAGTATAGACGGCAACAAGAATACGTTACCGATTAAAATGAAAACTAATAATGCTATGAAGAATTCATTTTTTACTGATTCCACTAAACGTAAATGCAAGGTATATGCTTTTTTAAAATTAATTCCCATACTATATACTCAATTATATCGTCCTTGATTATTTATTAAAGGCATTATTGATCATCAGCCAAGTACCGAGTCTCGACGTATGAGTTTTGCTTAATCTCTTTTACTAGCATAAATGACGATAGATGTCCCAAACGGCAAATTAATTCCCAGTCGAAACATTAAACCTTCGATACATAATAACCACATGAAAAATGAGTTCATAAATTCAGGTACGACCACATAAGATGAAGTTTGTTCCATTTTGCTCGTTCTGGTTACGAGTCGATACAAAGCAATAATGGGAAAAAGTATACTTATGGCATAACTTTGAAACTCAATATAGAATCCAGCGTCTATTACTTTTTTAATGATCTTATTCTTTACATAACGTCTTATATGCCCCAATGCTTCATCGTGTCCGCTCCAAAGCCACTGATATGCAGGAACTGTTAATAAGAAACCACCGTTCGGTTTCAATACCCTATATGCCTCTTCTAGCGCAGAATAATCGTCTTCTATGTGTTCAAGGACATCAAGCATAACTACGCAATTAAATTTCTGATCTGTAAATGGTAGGTCAATAGCTGACGCTACCACCGTCTCGGTGTGGCCTTTTTGTTGTGCGAATTCTAATGCTTGCTTAGAATTGTCCACTCCAACAACTTTTCCAAAATCTCTTAGGGTATTAAAGTTACCACCCGTACCACAACCAATATCAAGTATAAGTTGATTGCCATTTGTTGATAAGTATTTTTTTAGTATGGTTTTGACAATATATCTTCTTCCTATATGCCACCAATATCTATGCTCTAGTTCATGTATTGTTTGATACTCTTGATCATTCATAATAATCAATGCTTTGATCAATCATATTTTGAATATAACTGTCGCCAATAGTAACCAACAGTAAAGCATATTGACAAACAAGCAACGACTGCCGTGAAAATCAAAAAAATACACTTGAATAAAAATTATAGTGAGTACCCATTCCTATGCATGACGTTGTGGCACTCAGTAAACATAGCTCTCAAGGTATAGTTTATTGGGGCCATCCTTAATTATGCTGGACAACGGCTATTTATTTTCAACTTTCTTCTCGTATAATTCTAACGGCAAAAGTTTATGGATTGAAGAAAACTCTTTGTTCCAACCTCGTTCTTTTGCCCAATTTTCCATCCAAGTGGGCCAGATGAAAAAGGTCAACCAGATACGTTTAGCCTTGTTGAATTTAACTAGATTATCCATTCGCGAGAAAAATTCCTGCTGTGTTGGCTGGCCAAGATGAAAATGAAATTCAGTTTCAGCCAAACCCATCGTATCCCGACTATTCATAAAATCAATACCGTAATAGTTTGTAGGATAAAAACCGATAGTTGATAGTTCGGGACGCAAATAATAATTTAAGTCGGTGCGCAAAATATTGTACCCCGAAACAACTATATCGCCCTTGTTATAATTATCATTTATAAAGGAAGCGATGCCCTCTAAGCGGTACTGCACATCCCAAAGAGAATCGTCACCTATAACATTTACTGTAAAGGTCAATAAACTGGTTAAGAATAAAGAAATAAATAATAACTGCAGTTTCAAAGAAAATTGATCAATAATGACGGCTATGAATAAAGCCACCATGATTGAAACAATAATTATGTGCTGTTGAGGAATTGGTGTATAAGGAATAGAAACCGGAGAAAAAAGATACATTGTCATCGGCACTATAATCATCCATGACAAAAAAGTGATGGCACTAGCATGCCCTTTAAACAACTGGCGGATCTGCTCATTTTTAACCCAAAAAAGGTATGCCACAAAACCTATCAATGCTAGCTTAACCAATAAAATGGAAAAAACTTCTATCCTGCTTACTGGCAAACCCTTAGACGTCCATAATAACTGACCAACGGTGATGCCAAAGAAACTAACATCGCGGAGCGCGAAATGCATAGACTCTGGAAGCGAGAATATTATGTATTTATTAAAGATCAATTTATAAAGAAAAAATTCAAGCCAAGGATAAAATGCTAGGAATATAACAGCATGGACTGACAACCATGTTATAAAACTACGTACTAATGATTCTTTATCGCGCAATAGTGTTTCAATTATCCAAAAAACGGCCACGGGTAATAGAATGAAAATAAAAGAATAGTGAGCATAAAGTCCTAGCACCGAAGAGATTACATAGAGAATAATGGCGACGAAAGAGCGCTCCTGGTTATAACGTACGTAAGCAAATGCGGCGAGAAGACCAAATAAGGAAATCATTGCATAGGGTCTGATAGACTGACTAAAATTGATTTGCATCGGCAAAACGGCCACAATCAAGGCGGCGTATAGACCAACGCGCCGGCCATTAAACATGGTCTGCCCAAATAGGTATGTTACGAATATAGTAATAGTGCCAAGAATCATTGAAGGGGAACGCATGGCTAGAACGCTATCCCCAAAAATACCAGACCAGAAATGCAATAGGATATATGAAAGTGGAGGATAATATTCAATGAGGCGGACATACTGAATGAGATCGCCCAAGTTTGCGTAATGGCGCAAAACTCCTGCGGAAAGAGCTTCATCTCCCCAATATGGCTGATTGCCCAAATTAATGAGCCGAAGAGCAGCTCCAAGGATTAGAATCAACACCAATTGCACCCGCTCGTTAAGCACGGCGACGAATGATCTTTTAAAAATTAATTTAACGTATGAGATAATTGCTGATAATTTAGGATTAACTGTATCCATAACAAATTACTAAAGTTGATAAAGTTGATTTAGAATGTAATGAGTATATAAGAAAATCGCACGCAAGACAAATTTGTAAAATACAAAGCTCAACTTCAAAAGCACCCAAAAGGGTGCTTTTGAAACTCACTCAAATTGCAAGATATCAAATTACTGAATTCCAGCAGGAGTCGCGGTGTGCCCACCTGCGTTCAAAGATCCTGTTACCCCCTCTAGACCAAATGTCATAGTATACGTAGCACCACTAGCATCGCTAACATAGGTATAAGCGGTACCAGCAGTTGGTGTTGGATTAGATGGTACTTGACCCATATATATTGTGCCATAGCAATTCGCCGCACCACCCGCAGTGCTAGTCCCGGATCCTGACCACCCATCATCATCCAGACAACTTGAATTAACCGCAGTCGAAGTATCCCCAAGAACCAAGGCGGCAGTTCCAGCTGCTGTCGATATTGGATACGCATTTTGGTTACGGTTCGCGTAGTAAAGCTCCAGTGCGGTTTGCATCTGCTTAATGTCTGCCACGCGCTTACCGTCTCGTGCTTTTGCCCGAGCATTATTCAAAGCTACCACGGCGAGGGTTGAGAGCAGGGCGATAATACCGATAACAACCAAGAGTTCAATTAAGGTAAAACCTTTTCGCTTTATCATGTTCTCACCCCCTTTCATAATAACGGCATGGAAAATTAGTTATCCACACCCTTAATTTCATAATTATTATTCATAATGATACCATAAATATCACAAAGAGCCTAGAATGCTCCGGACGACAACTGGTATATTGGCTGAATAACGGCGGCAAAGAGAAGACCCACGCCGCCAGCAATAACAATAATCACAAATGGTTCAATAAAGGAAGTTATATTTTGAACGGTATTGTCTATTTCGCGAGTATAAAACTGGCTGATTTTCTCCAAGATGTCATCTAATTTACCGGTCTGCTCGCCAATAGCCATCATCTGCGGCACCATGGGCGGAATAAACGCGCTCTGGGCAAAGACCGTGCTGATGGAGTTACCGCCCTCTACTTCTTTAATTGTTCTCTCAATAAGCTGGCGATAAATGGTGTTGCCAACAACTTCAGAAACAATGGCCAGGGCGCGCGTGACAGTAATACCGCCTATAAGCAAAGTCTGAAATGACCGACAAAACCGCACCAAATACACGCGTTGAAACAATTTGCCAAAAAGAGGAATGCGTAATTTAAGGGCGTCCCAGTGCCACCGACCATAATCTGTTTTGATAAACATTCTAAGGCCGACCACGGCGCCCGCGACAAGAATAATAATAATCCACCACCAGTGAGTAATGATAGCCGATGTTTTCATCAAAATGCGCGTTGCCAGCGGCAACTCTACGCCACCCTGCTGAAGCAGATCAGTCAGCTTAGGAATAACGAAGATAATCATCACGCTACCCACTACTACCATTAAAGACACTACCAGGGCCGGATAAATCATGGCCCCTTGAATCTTTTTAGTAAGATCATAGTCGCGCTCTTTCTGGTTAGCCACATATTCCAGAACTTCGTCCAGTTTACCGGAAGTTTCGCCAGTCTGAATCAAACTGCAATCAAGGTCGCTAAAAATATGAGGATAGCGGCTCATGGACTGCGACAGCTTGGCTCCGCCGTCAATATCCGCGGCCAGCTCTCCGACTGTTCTTTTTAATGTCGCATTGTCCACCTGACCTTCAAGCACGCGCACGGCCTGCACCATCGGCACATTGGCGGAGATAAGCACGGAAAGCTGACGGAAAAGAATGACTATATCGCGTGATTTAACGTGCTCCCAGCCCGTGAGGGAACGCTGCCAAATCGGCTTTTGCGCGGAGGCCAAACTAACTACAGCCAGCCCGTGTTCAATCAAAATATCCGCGGCCGTATTTTCGTCAGCGGCTTCCACCACCCCTTCCACGGGCTCATTATTTTTATTTATTGCGCTGTAGGAGAATTGGGGCATACCATTGTTAGAATATGGAATATGGAATAATGAATATAGGGATTGATTGCTAATTGACGACGATTTTCATAATATAATATAGATTTTTATTCTAAATTCTATATTCAATATTCTTAATTAGGCTCCTCTCTTGAAGAGCGACTGCAAATAATGCGGGTCCACGGCTTCTCTTTGGGCATCATCGGCAGAAATCTCATTGGCTCTGACCGCTTCGGCCAAGGCCTGATCCAGACTGATTAATCCTTCGGCGCGAGAGGTTTGAATTATGTTGACCAGTTGTATCAGTTTTCCATCACGAATGATGGTTTTAATGGAAGGGGTGCCCAAAAGTATTTCACAGATCATGGTTCGCCCGCCTTGCGCCCGCGATAATATGCGCTGAACCACCACGCCACCCAGCACGTCAGCCAGCGTTGAGCGTATTATAGCTTCTTCGGCGGCCGGAAACAAAGAGAGGATATGTTCAATGACTTTAACAGAAGTGGGGTCATCAAACATTGCCAATACTAAGCGACTGCTGGCAAGCTCCATCAGTAAAGAAGCGACATTGGCGCTCGTCACTTCAGCCACCATCACCACGTCAACATCTTCACCCAGAATCTGACGCAGAGCCGCTTCATAAGATTCGGCATCGCGGCCAACTTCTCGCTGTTCCACTAAACTTTTGGCGCTGTCAAAAATAAACTCTATGGGCGACTCCAATGTTAAAATGCGGGCCGCGCGAGTTTGATTAATGGAGTTCAAGAGCGCCGCAATTGTTGAAGATCGCCCCGAGCCATACGGCCCGGTTACCGCCACCAAACCGTGCGGCAGTTTGCTTAACGTCTCCACTATTTTAGGAAGGCGAAGCGACTCAATGGTGGGCAAATTTTGCGGCAGTAGATGAATGGAAAAAGATGGATATCCTTTCTGAAAAAAAACATGATAACGACATCGCAAGCCATTGGGAAAAGTGTAAGCGCCGGTTATCTCGCGCCGGGCGCGGAGGTACTCTTGTTCACTTTGACTTAAAAACGAGGCGGTTATTTCTTCGGCCTGCTCGGGAGTCAGAGCCGGAAAACCGTCAATGGGTACGAAATTATCAGCCAATCGCATAATTGGAGAACTGCCCACGGCATAGTGAACTTCCGAGGCCCCCTGTTTGTCGGCGACAACTAAAGCATCGTGGAATTGAGGCTGTGGATTTGATGTATTGGTCATGCTATTGATAGAATTTGGAATATAGAATTTAAAATATTCCAGCCATAGGCTGGTATAGGATTATTTAACTAAAGCTTGTATATGAGCCAGGACTTCGGACGGCACAAAATAGGCCTTAATCATATAGTCACTGGCGCCAAGCTTAAGACCAGTTTTCACTTGCTCGGGGTCACCCAAGTTGCTAAGGATAATAACTGGGACGCTGGCCAGCTCTTTATTGGACTTTAAGCGTCGCAATACTTCAAACCCGTCAATGATAGGCAACATAACATCCAATAAAATGATGTCCGGATGATTGGCCAGAGCCAAGTTCAAACCAGCCTCGCCATCAAAGGCGCTGTGCACTTTAAAACCGACGGAAATCAATTTGTCCGCGTACATGCCGGAGACAAAACGATCGTCCTCTATAATCAGAATGGTTTTATCTTTTACTTTTGTTTTGGTTGGTTTAGTTTTAGATAGCTTTGACATATCTCTCATTGATAAAGAATTTCTAATATCTAATTCCTAATCTCTAAACCCCGTTAGAAATATAATAATGTTTACTATGAGGAAAATAAGGTTATTTCGCGTCAAGTACATATCGTATGGGTGTATTACAATCTAATTTCTAACGGGGTAAACAATTTCTAAATTCCAATAACGCAAATTTGATATTTGTAATTTAAGTATTGAGATTTGTTTAGAAATTAGAGATTAGTGCTTAGAAATTATTCAAAGTTAGTCCGTCGTCACCCTTATCACTTCTTCAATGCTGGTCATGCCCTGCAAAACTTTCAACATACCGTCTTGACGCATATTGAAAAACTTCTGCCGTTTAAGTTCGGCTTTCACCTCTTCGGGCTTGTTGCCGCCCATTACCACCTGCTGCATTTCCGGAGTCATGGTAATGGCTTCGGCAATGGCTAATCGCCCACGGTAACCGGTATTACTACACTTGGCGCAACCCACTGAATGGTACAGTTTGGTATCGGGAGCGATAGTTGGCCTTAATTCTGCGGACAAAGAAGTGAATTCCGCAATCACTATCTCTATGAGTTGCTTAACATTCTCCACTGGCGCCTGACAATCAGGGCAGAGCTTGCGCACCAAGCGCTGAGCAACAATGGTGTCCAGCGTTGACACCATTAAAAAAGGTTCAACTTTCATGTCCAGCATGCGCGGCACCGCCCCCAAGGCGTCGTTGGTGTGAAGGGTGGAGAGCACATAATGCCCGGTAAGACCAGCGTGGATGGACAACTCCGCCGTTTCATTATCGCGAATTTCGCCAACCATAACAACATCGGGGTCTTGGCGCAAAATTGACCGAAGGCCATTCGCGAAAGTGTAGCCGATTTCCGGCCGCACCTGCGACTGGTTCACGCCCTTGACGTAATATTCTATGGGATCTTCCAAAGTGATGATATTAACGCCTTCACGGTTCAATAAATTTAGGACGGCAAACAGAGTTGTGGATTTGCCCGATCCAGTTGGTCCGGTTACTAAAAACAAACCGTGCGGCCGTTTGATGCTTTTTTCAATGACGGCCCTGGTGTCATCACGAAAGCCCAAATCAGCAAGCGTTGGCGGCGTAACTGAAGCGTCTAAAACACGCATCACCACCTTTTCGCCGTCTGCCAAGGGTAGCACGGAAATACGCAAGTCAACATCACGCCCCTCCACATTTAAACGAATGCGCCCGTCTTGCGGCAAGCGAGTCTCATCCAGCTTGAGGTTAGACAGCACTTTAATGCGCGATACCACCGCATTGTGAATGTATTTAGGCAAGAGCAGAGAGATATGTAAAATACCGTCAATACGATAGCGCACTCTGCTTTCACGCATTAATGGCTCAATGTGAATGTCGGAAGCCTTGCCCTCAACAGCATGCTGAATGATTACCGAAACAATCTTAGCCACCGGCGCGCGCTTGACCACTTCGTCAACTTCCTCTTGTTCGGTGGCGACAACATCGGCGAATTTTTCTTCGGCCTGCGTAAGCACGGATTCAATTTCTTTGGAAAGAGTATGGTACTGCCTCACCGCTGCCTGGAAACTTGCTTCCGAAATAATAAAATAACGAATACGCCAATTATGTTCTTTGCTTAAAAACTCCAGCACCTCAAGAGCGGCGACGTCATGAGGCTTCACCAAGCCAACAGAAAGATCTTTGCCGCTCCGCTCAAAAGCAACCATGTGATAATTCTTGGCGGCCGATTCGGTAATAGCCTGAAGTACTGACGGCGGAGTGACTAAGCCCGTCAAATCCTTATAGGGAATCCCCCAAACATCTCCCAACAGGCGAACCCAATCTTCCTCGTTAATGACATGCTTCGTCATCACCAATGATTTCAAATCATCTGATGCTGATCCGCGAGCACGCCAAGCCGCAATTTCTTCACCGCTGACCAAATTTTTCTTCTGCAAGGCCGTGACGAGCTGGCTATCCAAAAATTTCTGATCCAAGACGTTGAGAGGCATGTTGTTGATAGAATATAGAATTTAGAATATTGAATACAGAATTATCATAATTCATCATTCATGATTCATAATTCTCAATCGTTACATTCTCCATTCTATATTTCACATTTTTTTAAGGTTTCGTAGCCGGAACCGTATATTCTAAATCTGGAGCGGTTTCTAAGTCCACTTTCAAAGTGTAGGAAGCACCGTCGCTCGTATACAAATACTTATTATTACCAGGATCGCGCGGCGCTGAATCTAAATACTGATTCACCGCCTTTTCGCAGGCTTCTTTGCTAAGCCAGCCGGCCGGAGCCAAGCAACGCGCCCCCTCGGCGCCCACCTCCACTGATTCCCCTTTTGGATACAGACTTATGTCCTGACGATATTTGGCCAGCGCCGAAATAATGGTGAGAGCATGGCGGACACGCAAGGCATCTCGCGATCCTGGCGTATTGGCCGAGCCCAATGTCGCCAAAAACGGATTCGCCCGGCCCGTCGGGCGCGGCTCAATGGGTAAACGTCCATATAATTTTAGAGACTGCCAAAAATCCGATTTAAATAATCTATCCGCGTCAGAGATGGTCTCGCCCGCTGTTTCTTCAATAGGACTGGCTGACTGGAAAAAGCCTATAATCTTGTCCCAATACTGAAAGGATCCTCCGATCAACGCGACTATGATCAAAAACGTGAAAAGCATCAATCGCCGGCGCGGAATTATTTTTATACTTGGAGGCGGCATACCCCGCACCTTTACGGCGTTAGCGTTCTTATGGGCTCCAGTCTATGGTAGACTGGCCCAAAAGAAACGATTCCGGCCATAATTAGGCCATAACGTTCATGACGAACGCCGAGGCCAATGTTTGGCTGGATTGAATAAGCATTATGATTGGTCATAGAGGGTAATGTGATTTAGTACTGGCGTTCGGAACGCCGAAAGGTGCGGGGCATACAAATAATTACGGCAGATGACGAGTGGTTATCTTTAGGCTCGCCGATCCGTCTGTACTGTTGTAAATAAAGCTCTCAATATCCAAAAGTCGCAGATTCTGCTGAACGACGGCCAGCACCTTCTTTAAGGATTCATACTCATTGGCCTTAAAAGAGATGTTCACGGCGTCGGATAAGGTCTTAGCGGCAATAAAATCAGCATCCTGATTTGAGGAAACGCTCTTGGCGGCGACATTGCCGCTGGGTTGAGACCCAGCCGCGAAACTGAATTTACCTAAGGGCAAATTGAGATTATTCATAAAAGCCTCCAGCTGAACAAGAGTTTCCAACTCGTTAGGCCCCGTGGGCAGAACTATTTCCATTCGTTCACGCTCGACCGCAGGAATTGACTCCAGCTCCGCCGCGTGCTTCTGCAACCTCACCAATTGCCGTCGTGCGTCACTAAGCGCGAGTTCCGCTTCTTTAACTTTTAGTGAGTCCTGACCACTGCGAAACGACTGATAGGTCTTGCCAAAAATTAAATAAATAGACGCGGCGGAAGCCGCCAGCAACACAATAGTCAGCGGCAAAAAATAGCGCTCCGTAACCTTGGTGGTGAAATTCTTGGCGCCCTGCTCTACCTGCAGAATATTTTTAGAATTTGCCATAATGCCAAACCTCTGGTTTAAGACTAATTTTTAAGCCGAAAGTGACAATTTGTTTGCCTTGATCAAAATCAAAAGAACTGATGTCTACCTTAGCCACTCGAGCCTGATCTGCCCTAAGAGCCAGTACTTGTTTGGCCATCTCTTCATAACTGACCGTCTCGGCCGTCACGGCTATAGCGCCGTCGTTAGTAAAAGAAGCGGACGTGTATTGCACTAAAGGACTGACTGTTTCCTCTAAAAATGCAAACACTGGAGTGACCATCACGTGCTCTCGCAGTAAGGCGGCAATTAACTTAAGCCGACTGTTAAGCTTGGCCCATTCTGCTTCCTTGAGCTGGTATTTCGCGATATCGCTCTCTATAGTTTGTTTGGCTGTCTGGAATTCACCAAGGCGCTGTTTTTTATAAGACACAAAAAAATAACTTCCGATGTAACTGCCCAATAAGCTGACCACAAAAATAATAACTAAAGCCAGCAAAACTCTGCGCCTAAACTGAGCAGTGACCGATAAATTCCATGACCAATCCGGCGGCAACAGGTTGATGCCAAACGGCGGCGGGCCAAGTGGTGTGGCGGTTACTTTGGTATCGCCTGGTTTTATGGTCACTGGCGGCGCAGTTGGCGCTTCTTTGGCTAACGGACGAAGGGCCGAAACGATGGCTATCGCCGGTACTGACGCGGGCGCCGGCGGGGTTGCGATCTTGGCTGGTTCAGGAATAGCTGGCTGTTTGACCAAAGCATCGCTTGCGAATGGATAAATTGGCGGCGTGGCTTTCTCAATCGCGACACCGGGCGCTCGCCCAGGCACCGGCGGAGGCGTTGGCGTTGATTCTTTGACGACCGCTGGTTTGGGTGGAATTGATGATGGCAAGGCAGAAGGAGATATCGGCCCCCCTTTTGGAGCGGGGGATACTACCACCCGGCGTACAGGAGTCCGGAAAAAATTCAATAACCGACGCCACCATGGCAATCCAGAACGCACCAAGGGGGCGGCGGCTCGCTTAGCTTCGTGAATAATTTTACCTTCAGGAGTAACTTTATGAAGATAGGACTCTTCGCGAAGATGCGGCAGTTTTGGCTCCTCTGCTTTGGCTGATGGCGCGTTTGAGGCGGGCACAGAAAGATGACGCTGCTTGTCTGTCGCATCCTTAATCGGAGATGACATAGGCACCTCAATAGGCTCTTTTAACTTACGTCGCAACTCTTCTTCCTCGCGCTTTTTTAATTCGTCCGGCAGTAAATTAACATCCATAAAAATAAGTCAAAATTCAAAAGGCAGAAGTCAAAAATACAAGTTAAAAGTAATCAAGTTTCGTATCTTAGGCCAATAATCTCTATTCAATGTACGGCGGCAATATTATAAAAAACATAATAGTTAAACCGAGAGAGTAGCACCGTGCCGTACATTACTTTTTAATTTTGCCTTGGAATTTTGCATTTTGACTTATGAATTTTGAATTAAAACTTTTATTTAATATCTCTCATGGCCAACCCTACGGCGATGGCAAAACGCGACGCTGATTCTTGCAACATTCCCTTTAACTCTACGGGATAGCGCACTCTCGCCCACGGATCGCCAACATACACTCGGATGTTCAACTTTTGCGAAAGATAACCAGCGAAATTAGCGAGTAAAGAAGAACCACCGGAAAGAATAATTTTCTCTATTGTCTTTTTTGACTGCCCCTGAAAAATTGTAATGGTATATTTAATTTCATTTAATATCGGCGTGATCGCTTCTTCAATAGTGCGCGGTATTTCACTATTTGACGATTCCAACGCGCTAAGGCCAATGTCAAACTTGAATTGTTCGGCGCGCGGTAAAGAAATGTCTAAACTCCGACTGATAGATTTGGTGACGTTTAACCCCCCCATATCAATACTGCGATTCAGAAACGGAATATTGTTATCAATAACCAATATATCAGTAGTTGAGGCGCCCATATCTATAATCATGGTCGGCGCTCGATCGCGGCCAACCAAAGATCGAATCAGGGCGAAACCTTCAGTTTCAAGTCCTAAAAGCATTAATCCAGTTTTTTGAAAAATTTTTAAGTAACGATCAACTATCGTTTTGGGGGCGCCAGTTAAAAGGACTCTCATAGATCCATTGGGCCCGGCCTCGTCCAGCACTTGTGGGTCAAGAATCATCTCTTCCACCGGCAAGGGCATAACTTTCTTGGCCTCAAAATGAATAGCTGATTTAAGATCATTTTTAGACATTTTCGGCAAACTAATAATAGATGTAAACACGGCGTAGGTGGGCAAGGCGGCAAACGCCAGCTTGGATTTGGTTTGAGCTTTTTTGCAAGTCTCGGTAATAGTAGCTGCTATATCAGCCATGCTTGTCTCAGAATCTCCGGGCGATTTGTCCAGGGGTAGTTCGGCCAAACCATAAGTTAACAATTCAGGCACCTTGTTGACATCTTTCAACTCTACAACCTTAATGCTGACTGACCCTATATCAATCCCTAGATAAGAACGGCCTGATGATGAAAAAAACATAACCCTTCTTTAGGCGCGAAACCGCCCAAAAATGATGCCAGAGAAGCATCTCTTATCTTTTGACGAAATAGCCAATAGCATTATATAATAATTACAATAGCGTAAGCGTTTCTGATGTATTTACTATAGGTAAATAAAAAAATAACTAATGAAAAAGGGGATTCTAAAAATTTACATTTTGTGAATTTATAAAACTTTTATAGTTTGTCTTGAATTTTAGTGCTTTTATTGTTGATAGGTCAACAACCACTTTCTATATAGGATCATTTACTGCACCGCTTACCGCGCTAAATTAGCGTTACCATTATACCATAAAATTAAAAAACTTCCAAAATACCTAATTATTTCAACTTTTACTGAATATGGAGCAAAATGTATTTAATAAATTCAGCCAACACCTTCGCGCCTCCTTACAGCAAGCTGCCGAGATAGCGACAACTTTTGGGCATTCAAGCATTGAGCCAGCCCATCTACTTTTAGGACTGGCCCACGTTCATGGAACACTTGGCCATGAACTGCTTGAACAAACAAAACTTGATCTAGCCGCTCTTGACGACTTTCTAAAAAGCATGATGCCCATAACTGGGGCACCGGCGAGTTTTTCATCGGCCAGCCAAGGCCTGATTGCCAAAGCTGCTCTCCTCGCCTACAAGGCCAAACACTACTACATTGGGACCGAACATCTACTGAAAGCAATTATTGATAACCCCGGGCCCGCTCTTTATGAATTTACTTCCGCTAATCATTGGAACACCCAAGCCATAGCCAAACAAATTGATATGATTCTCAAAAGCGCGTCAAAACTTCCCGAACTAACTGCCAGCTTTGCCGCCACTAATGATGTTTCAGAAACCGATGATCTCCCTGCCCCGACTCACCCATTTATGATTAACCTCACCCACCCTGATTACGACCAACGTCTTGATCCAGTGATTGGACGCGACAAAGAAATTGAACGAGTCATACAAATACTGGCTCGCCGCACGAAAAATAATCCGGTGTTATTGGGAGACCCGGGCGTTGGCAAAACTGCTATCGTAGAAGGACTGGCGAAAAAAATAATACACGGACAAGTACCGACGATCTTAAAAGACAAAAAAATCATGGCGCTAGACATGGGCGGCTTAATCGCCGGCACGATGTTTCGCGGGGAATTTGAGAATCGCTTGAAGCAAATTATTGAAGAATTACAGCGTCATCCGGAGATTATTTTATTTATTGATGAGCTTCATACTATCGTTGGCGCGGGCGCGGCCAGCGGCTCTGTTGACGCCGCCAATATCTTGAAACCGGCGCTGGCGCGCGGCGAAATCAAATGTATCGGCGCCACAACCATTGAAGAATATCGGCGCCACATTGAGAATGATGGGGCGCTGGAAAGACGTTTCCAGCCAGTTTATATTAATGAACCAAGTCCGCGCGAGACGCGTCATATCTTGGATGGCCTAAAAAATTATTATGAATCATTTCATGGCTTAAATATAGCCGACGAAGCGCTGGACGCAGCCGTCGCCCTGGGAGAGCGATACTTAACCGATCGCTATCTCCCCGATAAAGCTATTGACCTCATTGATGAAGCAGCGGCTAGAGTAAAAATAAAAAGCACCACGCCGCCGGAAATAGAACGTTTGCAAGAACTAAACCGCGCCGAGCGCTTGGCTATGGAACGTAAGGAACGAGCGGTTAGCGCCGAAAAGTTTGAGGAAGCCCTGCGCTGGCAGAAAGAACATCATAATATCAAGACGCAGAAAGAGCGAGTGGCCGCTCACCTAAAAAAACATCCACCGGTCTACCCGTCAGTTGACCGTCAAAGCGTGGCGGAAGTATTGACGGGCTGGACTAATATTCCTGTTTACAATCTGCTGACTGAAGAAATGGAGATGCTCAAAAATCTGGAAGATAAGTTACAAACGATAGTGACGGGACAAAAAAATGCTATTCAAACGGTAGCGGCTACGATTCGCCGCGCCCGCTTGGATCTTTCTGATAGAAGACGGCCGCTTGCCTCTTTCTTCTTTGTTGGACCAAGCGGCGTGGGCAAAACGACACTGGCCAAGGCCGTCGCCGCGGCGCTTTTTGGCAACGAACAGGCGCTTTTGCGGCTCGATATGACCGAATTTTCTGAAGGATTCACCGTTTCCAAACTTATTGGCGCCCCAGCTGGCTATGTTGGCTTCAAAGAAAGCGGCCTTTTAACCGAGCGGGTACGACGCCAGCCATACCAAGTTGTCCTCTTTGACGAACTGGATCGCGCCCACCGAGAAGTTTACCAACTAATAATGCAAATCCTTGATGAAGGAGTATTAAGAGATGCCACGGGTCGGCTGGTGAATTTTAAACAAACAATCATCATTGCTACAGCCAATCCTTTGCGCGGCAGCATTAAATTGCTCGGCTTTGATGACAAAAAAAATAATCATTTTTACGACGCTGACGAAAACCGACACCTGCTAGACGCCCTAAAAGATATTTTGCCGTCTGAACTTTTGCACCGCTTTGACGCGATTTTACCATTCTCGTCATTAACAGTTGAAGATCTCAAAATTATCTTGCGCAATGAAATCGCGGCCCTCAATAAACGGCTGGAGGCGCGCCAAATAATAGTATCTATACCAACATCAGCCGAAGAAGAGCTGGTGCGCTTAACCATTGACAGCGGTGAAGGCGCTCGCAATCTACTGCATAATCTACAACAGCTGGTGGAAAATACGCTAGCGGAAAAAATTATGGAACGAACACACACCATGCCTAAAACATTCACTCTCCGCCGAAGGGGCGACCGCTGGACGCTAAATTAAATTACTAACCAAAAAATACATGGTTGCTCTCTCCTATAAGCGCGCTCTGGCCATTATCGGTTTTATCGCCTTAACTATTTTCTTTGCGGTAATGCTGTATTTACTCTTCTTCCGCCAGCCGACAACTCCTATCACCAATGAAATAACAGGTGGCCCGGCTGGCAGATTGCCTCCAATTGGAACCGGTAGGCCGGGAACGGGACCAACGGGAGGGCCCGGTGGACTGCCTATTGGCGAAGAAATCGAAAAAGAAAAACCATCAAAAGAAGCTAACGGGGGCTTAACTGAAATTACCCCGATTATATCAACATTAACTGACGCTCCAACGACCGATGGACAAACCGTGCTTTATTACCAGCCAACTGACGGACTATTCTATAGAATCACTCCGGAAGGTCAAGTGAATAAACTATCCGAACAGGTGTTTTATAATGTCAGCCAAGTAACCTGGTCACCCAACCGCAGCGCGGCGGTTTTAGAATATCCGGACGGATCAAATATTGTTTATAATTTCCAAACTAAAAGTCAAGTCACTCTGCCTAAGCATTGGGAAGAATTTTCTTTCTCTCCGGACGGCAACCAACTCGCTTTCAAAAGCATGGGCATTGATCGCGATAGTAGATGGTTGGCCGTATCTAACGCTAGCGGCGGAGATAACGAGGCCATCGAACCGTTGGGCGACAACGCCAAAACAGTGACTGTGACATGGTCTCCCAACAGGCAAATTGTGGCCCTACAAAGGGAGGTAACCGGCACTGACAAACAAGAGATCTTTTTCATTGGACTTCAGGGAGAAAATTTTCGCTCTATGACAGTGCCGGGGTTGGGACTCCGCAGCCAATGGACGCCCGATGGACGATCTCTGCTCTACAGCGTTTCCTCTCCGGCCAATGATTACAAACCAATGTTGTGGATCGCCGGCGCTTCGGGTGAAAATATCGGCGCCAACCGACACAGCTTGGGCCTCAACACCTGGGCTGATAAATGCGCTTTCACAGATGCTGCTAACGTAATATGCGCCGTACCGCAAGAACTCCCCGCCGGTGCGGGGCTGACCCCAGGCATTGCCGCTACTATTCCCGATAATTTATATTCCGTGAACCTAAACACTGGCGAAAAAAAACTTCTGGCTATTCCCTCAACCAACATCACCGCCGAAAACGTAATGGTGACGAGCGACAAAAAATGGATTTTTCTAAAAGAAGCGCTCACGGGAAATCTTTATAAAGTAGCCCTGCCGTAAATTAGGAAATAGGCGTCAGAAATTAGGCACTAGTAGTCTTAAATTACAATGGTCACATACTACATACTAAATACTAGATACTAAATACTAACATTAACATGAACAGACTTCCGCCATCATTCGCTCCCGTCTTTGGTGTTATTCTGCTCGTCGCTGGCGGCATTCTTTACGCTTTCTATGCATTTGTGGTCGCCATACCGCGTTCTCAGGTGCGAATAAATAGCGCCGCGCCTTATGAAAGCTCTGACCCGCTAATCAGCAAGGTAGGTGGTCCAACGTACACAACACCGCAGTTGAGACCTGATAATTTTACTTTGGGGAACGCGGATGCCCCTGTCAAGATTTTTGAATTCTCTGATTTTTCTTGTCCTTATTGTAAAACCATGGCTTCCTCTCTTAGTACGGCGGTTGCCCGTCATCCGGAAGTTCAGTTGATCTGGAAAAATTTTCCCGTTACCTCACTGCATCCCGAATCAATGCTTGCCCACCAAGCGGCTTATTGCGCCGGAGAGCAAAATAAATTTTGGGAATATCACGATAAATTATTTGAGGCTCAAGGAACATTCTCGCGGGAGACCTTCCTCGCTATTGTCCAAGCGCTTGGCTTAAAATTGCCATCCTTCACCGCTTGTATTGATGACACTGCGCCCCGTCAGCTCATTGAAGCCGACATTCAAGAAGGCAATGATTTAAACATTGACGGCACGCCTTACCTTTTTATCGGCGACCAGCAGTTCTCTGGCGTCTTGTCAGATGAAGAATTAGAACAAGTCATCAACTTTCAAAAACAACTAATCCAAGCGACTAAAAAATAGCATGCCGCGATACAGGCGTCATAATTTTTTTTTACTGGCTTTATTGCCGGCAATTTTTCTGTGGCCGCTCCTCACCAGCGCCCTAAACATCCCTGCTCCTGATCCAGTAATTAAAATCCCGGGCTTGAGTGATTTAAGTCAAATTGAAGAAAAACCGTGCCCCGATCTTGAAAAGAAAATTGGTGCCTCTGGTTGCTTATATATACCCTGGATTGGAGAATACGTTGGTGGGCTCTACAAATTTGCCGTGCTTGCTTCAACCATCTTGGCTACGGTGGTTATCATGGCCGCCGGATTTATCTGGCTGACCGCCGGCGGCAATGTCAGCCAGATTGGAACGGCCAGAAGCTACATTGGCGGCGCAATTATGGGCCTAGTCTTGATGCTTGGCTCATATACTATTCTCAATCTTATTAATCCAGATCTTGTGGTCTTTAATGCCTTGCGAATACCAGTCATCAAAAAAGTCCCAATTCTAGACTTCGCACAGCAGGTCTACGACAGCGGCCAGGCCATCGGGCTCTGCGTCGCCAATGGGCGACTCTTCCCCCCGCTCAACAATACTGACCTTGATCCCGCCCTCCAGCAGAATTTTAATGACGCGGGTGCTGCGGCGAAGATTGACCCGGCTTTCGTAGCAGCAATTTCGGCCTGGGAGTCTCGTGGGTGTTTTAATTCAACGACAGGTGCCTGCGCCAATCGAGCTCTCATTAGTCCTAAGGGAGCCGCCGGTATTGCGCAAATCATGCCAAAAACCGCCGCCGACATTTGGGATAAATATGCCACCGACCAATTTGCTCGTCCCAAAGATTGTGCTGGCGACGATGACCCCCGTAATGGAACATACACTCCCACGTGCGCGAAATGGATGAACGCGCACGACCGCGAGGTCATCTTCATGAGTGCGGCCTACGCCAGCAAGTACGTCAGCCCGCAACTCGCGCGTTGCGGCTTCGGTGTTCGTCTCGATATGGTGGCCGCCGGTTACAATGCCGGACCCAACGGCGCTGACCTCTGCACCGGCGTACCGAAAGCACAGGAAACGAAGGATTATATTGTTGGAACCAAAGGATTCTATTCCAAGTACTGCTCACAGTCTGGCGGCACATTGCAGAAGCCACTGCCACCCGAGACCGAACAGCGGCTTAACCCATCCGACAGCCTCCCCGATCTCTTGAACCCCATGCAGCCGTTTCCTCCAGACATCCTCTAAAACATGGTTCACATAACGACTATCTACCACTGCGTCAACTGCGACGCGCAATTTCCCAAGTGGGAGGGACGCTGTCGGGAATGCGGACAATGGGACACGCTAAAAGAAACCGTCAAACCGGCCAAGACCGCGCCAAGCGCCAAAGCGAGTGAGGTTATTGACTTTTCTTCTCTGGCCGAACAATCCAGCGCGCCCAGAGCGAGCACCGGCTTTAATGAGTTTGATCGCGTCCTCGGCGGTGGTCTTGTGCCCGGCGTTCTTATTTTAATCGGCGGCGACCCGGGTGTCGGCAAATCAACCCTGCTTTTGCAAACTGCCGCCGCCATGGCCAGCCATGAAGAAGATTCCAATAAATCAGTTTTATATATTTCCGGCGAAGAGGGCGCCGAACAAATAAAGCATCGCCTGGATCGCTTAAAAATTTCCGCTCGCAACCTTAAATTTCTCGGCAGTTCTGACATTGAAACTATCGTTGCTACCATTGCCGAAATTAATCCGCGTCTAGCCATTATAGATTCACTCAACACCATTAGATCAGAGGGAGGCCTAGTTGGTCAGCAGTCTCATTTGCGCCGAGCCACTGAAAGACTAATGACCCTAGCCAAACAAACAAACATTCCAATTCTTCTTATTGGGCATGTCACCAAAGAACGGCAAGTGGCCGGACCAAAAACTTTGGAACATCTAGTGGACGCCGTTTTGTATTTTGAGGGCGTGGAAGGCGGCGCGCATAGGATTCTTAGAGCCGTAAAAAATAGATTCGGCGGAGTACAGGAAATAGGAATTTGGCGAATGACCGGCGAGGGGCTTATTGAAGTACCTAATCCTTCAGCCGCTTTTTTGAAAGAACGACAAATAAATGTGCCCGGCTCTGCCGTTACCGCCCTTCTTCAAGGTTCAAGAGTTTTTTTGATAGAAGTGCAAGCGCTTGTCTCAAAAACGCGATTTGGTTATCCGCAACGCCGTGTAACTGGTTTTGACTTAAGCCGCCTGCAGTTGTTAATCGCTGTTTTGGCCAAACGTTTACGCCTCCCTCTTGCCTATTACGACGTACACCTCAATATCGCGGGCGGGCTTAAAGCGAATGAACCAGCCATGGATTTACCGGTGGCGTTGGCTATCGCATCAGCGCTTAAAAACGTGCCCCTGTCGGACGATGTAATAGCTGTAGGGGAAGTTGGTTTGCAGGGAGAAGTGCGTGGGGTCGTTGATTTGGAACGCCGACTTGAAGAGTCAAGCCGTCTTGGATTCAAACAAGCAATTATTCCCAGCCAAGAACTGCATGGACAAATAAAACTAACTCTCCTTAAAGTTTCTTCGGTGCAGGAAGCGGTTAATCAAACCATCGCCTCTTGACCAAAACATCCACTCCATAATTTTAATCATAAAAATCTATATATACAAAATGTGACGGTCGTCACATTTTGTATATAACATTATTTTCGCTAATTCTCTAAACCCCCTCTTAAGGTTAAGACAAATGATGCTCTTTTTGCAAAAGATCTTCTATTTTTATTCTAATTTGCTCATAACTAACTAATCCGGGATCGTGCTCAATTATTTCTCTGGCCGCCTCCTGCGCTTCGGCTAAAAGCACGACGTCGTTCAGATCCGCGACCTTAAATTCGGTAAAGCCGGATTGTTCAGTGCCAAACCAATCGCCTGGACCTCTTAATTTCAAATCTTGCTCGGCCAGTTTGAAGGCGTCGTTAATATTGGCAAAAGCTTCCAGCCGACTGCGCGCAATGGTTGATGGATAAGAAGAAAAAAGCGCGCAAATTCCCTCTTTGCCGCGGCGCCCTACCCGTCCACGCAACTGATGAAGCTCGGCTAAGCCGAACCGATCGGCGTCTTCAATGACCATAATTGTCGCGGCGCCAATGTCCAAGCCCACTTCAATGACCGTGGTCGCCACCAGCATTTGCAATTCTCCGGCACGAAATGATTTTAATATAGTTTCCTTTTCCCGACTGGTAAGCTTGCCGTGAAGCACGCCAATTTTGACATCGGGAAATGATTCTTGACGCAAACGCTTGTATTCGGCGGTGACTGATTTAATGCCGAGTTTGTCTGACGGATCAATCAATGGACACACCACATAAACCTGTTCGCCTTTATCAATGCGCCGCCTAATGCCGATTTCCACGCGTCGACGATCTTGATGTCCAAAAATAAAAGTCTTAACCGCCCGCTCGCCATAAGGCATTGTACGCAAAGTAGAAACATCTAAATCACCCAAAAAAGCTAATTGTAAAGTTCTCGGTATTGGTGTTGCGGTCATAGATAAAAGATGCGGCGTCAACCCCTCTGATTTTTGTTGAGCGGCTATCCTTTGCTTAATACCAAAACGATGCTGCTCATCAACAATTACTAACCCGATTTTATTGAATTTTACTTTTTCCTGAAGCAAGGCATGCGTTCCAATAGCCACCTGCGCCGAGCCGTCGCTCATCGCCTTAAGAACAGCCCGACGATCAACCATGGACGGCATTGAAATATCAGTTTTAGAATGAGTAAGAAGAGCGATTGTCATGCCCGAATTGGCAAACAAATTATGGAAGGTCTCATAGTGCTGATGTGCTAAAACCTCGGTTGGCGCAAGGTAAAGCACTTGATATCCGGCCTTAACGACAACCGCCGCTGCCAGCGCGGCCACTAGTGTTTTACCGCTTCCCACTTCCCCCTGCAACAATCGCTGCATGGGATATGGCTTACTCAAATCCCTAATAATCTCCTCAACCGCGCGTTCCTGATCATCTGTTAATTTAATAGGCAACTGCATCTTGATTGATTGAAGTAATCCCCTATCCATAAATTGAGAAGCCATTAAAGCTTTCCGCCGCTCACGCATAAAAAGGCGCGAAATCTGCAAAAAGAACAATTCATCAAAAGCCAAACGCCGACGAGCCAAAGCCTCAACGGTTTCGCTCTCTGGAAAATGAATGGCGGCGATGGCGGCAATAATAGACATAAAATGATGCCGCTCTCTGAATTTTTCGTCAAACCAATCGTCAAGCTTCAATCCTTTAATGGCCGTCTCAATAAAAAAACGAATTTGTTTATGAGTCAGCCCTTTGGTCAAGCTATAGAGCGGTACCAGTCGCGAGGTATGAACAGGACGACTATCGCTAACGCGTTCCCACGCCGGATTAGTCATCTGCCGCGCGCCTTGATAAATTTCAATGATACCGGATAAGTACAAGGGACTTTGCAGAGGAATGGCGCGCGCCAAAAACGGCTGGCCAAACCAAACTACTTTCATGGCGCCGGTGTCATCTTGAAAAACACCTTCCGTGATATGGAGACGTCTTTGTCGCCAACTCTGACGATTGGCAAAACTAACAAACGAACCTTTAAGTGTTACTGGCACGCCAACTGGGGTGGCGGCAATGGCATACTGTTGTCTAAAGTCCTCGTATCCGATTGGAATATGATACACTAGATCTTCAATCGTAGTGATGCCTAACCGCCGGAACGCGGCGGCCATAACGCGCCCTATGCCCTTGAGGTCGTTTAACTGTGTTTCAAAAAAATACATTTAAATCTCAAAACAATACGCCTGCCATCGCCTATGCCCCCGCCAAGAATCGAACTTGGATCACGAGCTCCGCAAGCTCGCATTCTATCCGTTGAACTACAGGGGCACAGGCCATGGCAGACGAATCTAGCCGTGGCAACTCAACATGATTATGTCAGCTGCCAATTATAATCGCAATAATCGACTTAGGGCGTCACTGGTTGGTTCTGATTCACGGCTTAAATCTTCTTCAAGATATTTTAAAAGAAGACGGCGAACCTCAATTGGGTTTTCATCTTGCAGGGGAATGGGTAGGCGTGGCCGCCAGGCGTTTTTGAAATCAAAATATAACATCTTCACCTCCGGCGGCTCATAAATAATCCAAAAACTCTTTAAATCTTTAAAAGGGTAAAATCCTTCGCCAACTTGAATACCGTCTTCAAAAACAGAAACCATTAATTGAGACGGCATTTCAGAATGGCGGACGAGTAGAATTATGACCGTCAACATGATGAGAACGGCAAATAAAAAATTATTGGTGATAAGAGCCCAGATTAGCAAGCCAGCGGCCACCAAGCTGGCAACGACATACCAGCTTCGCCCCCTTTCATGCTGGGTATATTCCGCGATAACCCAGTGGCGCAGCGCCGTACCGTGATCTGGTGTTTGTGCCTCTTGATTAGCCATAATAGCTTAAAGTATACGTGATTGGAGGCAGGATGGTCAACAACAGGTGCGATATCGTTGACAGGCTTGCCTCTCGCCAGCTACACTGGCGAGGGGCAAGACAAGGATTAAACAAACAATTTTGAAGGTGCTAGATAATTAACATAGAAAGCCACCGCCCAAACGGGGTCCCGTTTTGCGGGAGTGGCTGCTAGCCCGTGGCTGGTCAGCCTTGGGCTGAAGTGGTTAAAATAGTTACATAGACTTCTATGGAAAGGTGGCTGAGTGGGCGAGGAGCGAGCTGGCGCAGCTCCGAGCGGGCGTCAAAAGGACGCCCGGGGAGCACGAAGCCCACAGTTTTTTGTCCGAGGGTCTTGCCGAGCATGGAAAGGTGGCTGAGTGGTCTAAAGCGGCGGTTTGCTAAACCGTTGTACGGGGTTAAATCCGTACCGAGGGTTCGAATCCCTCCCTTTCCGAATGGGCAACGACGCCCACCGAGCGTGGGCTACGCTGCCCATATCAGTTGAGAAGGGATTCGAAGGGCGCGAGATAGTGAGCGGAGCGAACGGAAAGCAACCGAGTGTGAGCAGGTTGCTGAGTGTAGCGCCCCGGACTGTGAGTCGGAGCGAGCAGGAATCCCTCCCTCTCCGAATGGATTTTAAAGTATCGGGCGACCCATATGCCCGAAAAATCTTACGAGGTAATTATGGTAGAAAAACTAACTCCCGAGATTTCCGATTTTAGTTCAGATGCTAAAGATCGACACAAACAGAGTAATTTTGAGTACCTTTACGAACAAGCAAAGAAAACGGGAGATGAACGAATGGAAGTTCTTGCCTATATGGAGGCCGCTAAGGAACGACTCTATAGATATTTTGATATTACAGATCTATCAACCATCGAGGCGGTTAGGTTGCGTATTATTGTTGAAGAATCCCTAACAAAAGAAAAAAGAGACCTAAAAGCCGCAAAGAATCAAGAAATAGACATATCCTCAGTCATTGATACTGAAGTTGAGGCCGCCGCTCGCTGGCTTGCCGAACTTTATGGAATCCTTCCACAAGATGTTCCTTATGTATACATTCTCACCGATCATACAGACGGAAATAATGAGTATAAGTTTGAGATTGCGCATCATCAGGCTGCTGAAAAGAAAAAGAAGGAGCTAGAAAAAATTGGACATCATGTCTTTCTTGGTTCTGAAATTCCCAAGGACTTCAAGGAATACCTTCGACGGATACGAGAGCAAAGCCATAAACCCTAGTTCTTCAAACTCCCGAGATCGCCCGACCCACGTGCCTAAATCGCCGTCTGGCGAAATCGCGCAAAACCCCTTACAATACCCTTCAGGAAATGGTACCTGACCCATGTGGCCCGCCAGTTAGGAAATAATCATAATGTATTACCATATTTTGCAAAACCCCCCTACGTCGCACCGCTGTCAATATAAAAAAGGACGCCATCAGATATGCCGCATGCGGCAGCCCGCAATGCTAGGTTTCACCCTCCTTGAACTCCTCGTCGGAATTGCAGTTATTGGACTTCTAGCGAGTATTGCACTTGCCGGTTCCAATATCTTACGTGACCGAGCAAGAATTGCTGGCGCAAGACAGTTTAGCTCTTCAATCAAGAATATGATGTTGCCGGTAGCTGAATGGAATTTTGAGGAACCAAGCGGGAATATTGCATATGATTCTTCCGGAACGAAAAATGACGGGACGCTCATTAACTCACCAGCACGAGTTGCTAATAACGTATTAGGGGGAACGGCTTTACAATTTGATCGACTAGTATCCAAATATGTGGCCGTACCTAACTCACCATCTCTTAACCCCACTACTGCCTTTACTATTGAGGCATGGGTTAAACCAACGAGTATAGCAAGCGGGACAAATTTTAATATCGTAGCCAAACACGATGTTGCTGCCAAACTTGGTTATAGAATGTTCCTTGGGGGCTACGGACCGGGGAATAATCAATTTTCGTGTACCGTTGGCGATGGTAACATACGGACAGAAGCGGGGGGGGTGTTTTTTTAAACAACACCTCAAGATGGTATCATATGGCGTGCAGTTTTTCCCCAGGATACATACGACGATATGTTGACGGTAAATTTATTAACACAACAACTACGACTATCACCGCTATTGCTCCTACATTTACATCATTACGAATTGGAGGGAGCAATACCGGCGGCGAGCTTTTTGACGGCATGATTGATAACGTAGCGATATATATGGAAGCGTTATCAACTGCCGAGATTCGTCGACACTATGTTGAAGGATTGAAAAAATATTTGACCCGTGGGGTGCCCTAGAACAGTTTTTCGCGATCCCGTCAGAAAGCGGTGGGTGCAGGATTCTCAGTCCGGCTAATGCGCCTCGGGCGTAGAACCTCTGAGACCCTCACGGATCTGGCAGTTTTCTCGCACTTTAATTTCAAGTATTTGAAGGTATGCGGGATCCCGTCTCACGGCGGAGAGGGTGAGATTCGCCCCGCAACCTTTGTGGGGATGTAAAATTTTTGTAGATGTCGTAAAACGCCAAGCGGTGGGTGCAGGATTCGAACCTGCGATGCCTTTACAGGCATTCCGGTTTTCAAGACCGGTGCATTCAACCACTCTGCCAACCCACCGCCTGAAGTCCAACGTCTTTTAGATTTACAAAGGTGCGGGGTTC
>MGEK01000031.1 GCA_001791325.1 Candidatus Uhrbacteria bacterium RIFCSPLOWO2_01_FULL_47_25
ATTTTAATCGGCGATCCGGGCGTGGGCAAAACCGCGATTGTTGAGGGCTTAGCTTTAAAAATCAGCCAAGGCCAGGTACCGGAGCTGTTAAAAAACGTCCAAATTTATAATTTGAATCTGACTAACTTACTGGCCGGCGCTTCTTACCAGGGCGAACTGGAAGAGCGCTTGAACCAAATTGTCAAAGAAGTGAAAAGACTGGGCCAAACGATTGTGTTTATCGACGAAATTCACATGATCGTCGGTGCCGGGGCCGGGGCCGGGGCCATGACCGCCGCCAACATTCTAAAACCGGCCCTGGCCCGCGGCGACCTGAATGTCATCGGCGCCACCACCCTGGACGAATTCCGCCAGTACATTGAAAAAGACCCGGCGTTGGAGCGCCGCTTTGAGCCGGTGTTTGTGGAAGAACCGTCACCCGAAGCGACTTTGAAAATTTTAGAAGCGGTCAGTATTAAACTCAAAAAACACCATCAGGTAGCCATCGAGCCGGCGGCCCTCCAGGCGGCAATTGATTTATCCAGCCGCTACGTTCAGGACCGGTTTTTGCCGGACAAAGCCATCGATCTTTTAGACGAAGCCACCAGTGGCGCCAAAATTGCCGGAAAATTGAGCGTCTCAGTCGAAGACATTAAACAGATTTTAGCCCAACGAACCGGGATTCCCATCACCGCTTTGACCCAGGAAGAATCGCTCCAGCTTTTAGACCTGGACAAGCAGTTGAAACAACAACTCATCGGCCAGGACCAGGCGGTGGACGCCGTTTGCGACGTGATCAAAAGGTCGCGTGCCGGCTTGAAAGATCCCAACCGCCCCATTGGGTCCTTTTTGCTTTTAGGACCAACGGGGGTCGGTAAAACCGAACTGGCCAAAGCCCTGGCCCGCACGGTTTACAAATCCGAAAAAGCCATGGTGCGCTTGGATATGTCCGAGTTTACCGAAGCCCACACCGCCGATAAATTAATCGGCGCGCCGCCGGGCTACGTCGGCTACGAAGAGGGCGGCCAGCTGACCAACCCGATCCGCCGCCGACCGTATTCTTTAATCCTTATGGACGAGCTGGAAAAAGCCCACCCCAAGGTTTTTGACGTCTTTTTACAGGTACTCGAAGACGGCCGCCTGACCGATTCCCAGGGCCATCTGGCCGACTTTAAAAACACGATTATTATCATGACTTCCAATATCGACGTCGCTGTCCTACAGGGTCCGTCCTTGAAGGTTGACCGGACGGCCTTGATGAAAACCCTCTCCAGTTACTTGCGCCCGGAGTTTTTAAACCGGATCGATGAAATTATCATTATGAATAAACTCGGCCTGAAAGAAATCAAAGCCATTGCCAAAATCCAGTTAAACCAGGTGGTTAACCGTCTCAAAGTTAAGGGAATTATTCTAACAGTGCCCGAAGCGGCTTTGGATAAATTGGCCCAGGGCGGCGACGTGGCCGAGTTCGGCGCCCGACCCTTAAAGCGCCTGATCCAGGACAAAATCGAAGAACCTTTGGCCGAAATGATTATCAGCGGCAAATTAAAACCAGGAGATACTTATGACTTATCAAATCTTAACCTGTCCTAACTGCGGCGGCCGCGGCTGCCCCACCTGCCAAAATACCGGCAAGGTCCGGGTCAGCTCGGAACAGCTGCAAAAAATTAAAACTCTGGCCAAGCAGCTGGGCCAGTCACCCCTTGCCTCTTCTCCCCATTCCGGGAGTGACCGAATGGACTCTCCCGGAATGAAAACTCCTGCCTGGACCGCCAACCTTTCCGGCGTCATCGCCTGGTCGATTCTGGCAATTTTATCCGGCGCGGCCGCCGCTTCCTGGTACTGGTTGAAAAGCTTCAAGCCGTTTTTACTGGGGCTGGGAGCACTGCTCACTCTAATCGGCACCCGCTTTGCCTGGAAACAGCCGTTCTTCCAGCTCCAAGAGCCCGACGATTTTATAACGGCAATCAAGCGCTTGACATAGATACTTTATTTGGTATAAATTAATACTAAATATGACATCTATATCCGCATTGGCCATTCAGCAGAAAATCAAGGCCTTAAACTTAAGGTTTATCACCCCGCCACTACTGGCGTCTTTGTTAAACAGGACCAACAGGAACACTGTTTACAAAACCCTCCAGCGTCTGGAAAAATATCAAGTCCTCACCCGCCTTAAAAAAGGTCAGTATTTAGTTACTGGTGCCGATGTTCCCGAGTTTGTTATCGCAAATTTTATCGTTAAACCCTCATATATCAGTCTGGAATCTGCCTTGGCTCACTACGGCGTTATTGCCCAGTTTACCTATACGATTACCTCGGCCACAACGCAAAGGGCGCAAAAAATTATTTACGAAAAGCGTGAGTTCGAATACTCAAAAATCAATCCGCGTTTTTTCTGGGGCTATGAAAAACAGAAAAGCGTCATGATCGCCCGGCCGGAAAAAGCCTGCCTAGACTACCTATATTTAGCGGCCAAGGGCTTAAGGAATTCAGATATCAATGAGTGGGATCTAACCTCGCTTAATAAAAACCAGTTTAAAAGTTACGCTGCCAAAATTAACTTTGCGCCTTTGCAAAAATTATTAATAAACAAAAAACTCTTATGATCGATACCACCTCTTTAAACAATTTAGCTAGGGCGGCAGCGATCGACCGCTACACCATTTTACGGGAATACATCCAAATCTTGTTTCTGGACAATTTTTATCATGCAGGAGCCAGCCGGAAGATTATTTTTAAAGGCGGCACCGCTCTAAAAATACTGTTCGGCTCTCCCAGGTTTTCCGAAGATTTGGATTTCACCACTAAACTGCCCCAATCCGCCATTTCCCGCTTAGTCAACCAAACTATCACCAATCTTCAAGCCGAAGCCCCGGGAATCCGTGTCAAAACCATCAAATCCGTCGCCGGTTTTTCCCAAAAAATCTCTTTTCCGACCGATTTTACCCCCATACCTTTAACTATCAAGTTGGATTTTTCCGCTCGCGAGCCGGCTTTAACCAATTATCAAAATACCATTACCACCAATTTGCCGGTTTTCTCCTCTTCTCTAATTACGGCTCTGTCTCCCGAAGAAATTATGGCTGAAAAAATCCGGGCGATCACCTCCAGAAACAAAGGCCGGGATATTTTTGATCTTTGGTTTTTGTTAAAAAAGAGCGTCAGGCTTGACAAAAAACTAATCACCGCCAAATTCCGGCTTTACCGGGAAAAATTCTCTTTAGCGATCTTAATCGGAAAAATCAAACAGTTTGATCAAAAACAATTAACCCGGGACATTACTAAATTCCTGCCGTTAAACCACCGCCAAGTAATTCCTCAACTGAAAAAATTAACGGTGGAGGTCATCCAAACCAATGCCGCCTAAATCGGAAACCTATATCAGTGTCGACGTTGAAGCCTCGGGTCCAATCCCCGGCGAATACAGCCTGCTGTCGATCGGCGCCTGCGTCGTTACCAACACCGGCCAAAATTTTTACTGCGAGCTTAAACCTTTAAACGATAATTTTATTGCCAGGGCGATGGCAGTTAATGGTTTATCGCTAGTAAAACTCAAACTTGAAGGTGAAAGCCCGGCCGCGGCGATGGCCCGGTTCCGAAATTGGCTGCAGAAAGTCCACCTTGGCACCCGACCGATCTTCGTCGGTTTCAACGCCACTTTTGACTGGTCGTTTATTCATTGGTACTTTATCAAATTTATGGGCGCCGACCCGTTCGGCATTTCCGGCTTGGACATTAAAGCTTATTTTATGGGCCGGCACCGGGTTTTATGGCAGGAAACCAACAAAAAAAGCGTCCGGACGCTTTACCCGTCTCAAACCCACCACACCCACAACGCTCTTGACGACGCTAAGGAACAGGCGGAAATTTTTGCCGGAATGCTTAAATAATAAAGGCGATCAAAAATTAGTCTTGACATCTTTAGTTTAGTTTAGTATAGTTTAACCATGTTACAAGCCCAAGTTTACACACCGGATCAAGTCGCTCAAATTCTCCAGCTCAATAAAAACACGGTTTATGAGTTAATTAAAAAAGGCGAAATCATTGCCAAAAAAATCGGTAGGGTGTTTCGTATTCCAGCCATGTCCCTTTCTTTTGCTTTAACCGGCCTGGATGAAGATCTCTACCGTGCCGAAAAAGAAGATTTAAAACTTCAGTCTAAAATCAGACAGGAACTGACCCGATCCCGTCAAGTTTTATGAGGCTGATTAAGGCATTTTTAGATTCAGATGTAATCATCTCTTCGCTTTTATCCTCGACCGGCGCCGCTTATCTGCTAACTCGCCAAAAATCAGCCGTTAAATACATCAGCAATCTTTCGGTCAAAGAAATTCACATTGTTGCCAGAAGATTGGCAATAAATTCCTCCATTGTGGATAAATTACTGAGGCGTTTTAAACTTGTCCGACTCAAAAAAGATTTTGGCAAAGATTATGTCAACGATCCCCATGACCAACATGTTATTTCCGGGGCAGTAACTGCCAAAGCTAGATTTTTATTAACTTACAACTTAAAACACTTCAAGGTAGAAAAAATTAAACGGGATTTTAATATTCTGGTTTACCAGCCAGCCCAGTTTTTGCAGTATTTAAGAAGTTTATAATAGATTTATGCTCTTATCCCTGCTCGTTTTTACTTTAGCCGCCCTGGCCCTCTTCCTCTCTTCCCAGGCGCTTTTGTCCCGTTTGTTTAGGTTGCTGCCGCTCAATTTATTATTTTTTCTGCTGCTTCCGGGAATTTTTTTACACGAGTTTTCCCATATTTTGATGGCCGAGCTGCTGCGGGTTAAAACCGGAGAATTAAAGTTAAGGCCTGAGTTTAGCGACGGCCAACTGCGTTTGGGCTCGGCCCAAATTGCCTCGACCGATCCCCTGCGCCTGACCCTGATCGGCGTGGCGCCGTTTATCAGCGGCACGTTGGCACTGTGGCTGCTGTTTAATTTTGGGCTGGGAGACTTTCTTTGGTATTGGAAATTGGGGCTGGGTTATTTAGTTTTTGCCATTGCCAATACGCTCTTCTCCTCACCCTCCGACCTCCAGGCCGCGGCCATGCCGCTGGTACTGGTGGTGATTTTGTTTGGTTTGTTTTCCCTGACTAACCTGGATCTGCCGCCTAACCTGATTCCGGCTCTGCAAACTTTTTTCTTCCAGCTGACGCGCTTGTTTACTTACACCTTGGGCATCAACTTAGTCTTACTCCTGCCCGCCTGGCTGATTTCTGCCAGGATTAAAGCGTAACTCTGCCGCTTGACATAATGTATTTACTTGGTATATACTAATAAACAATCATGAGATTGCTACCTTACCTCATCCTGTTTGACTGGGACAAAGGCAATATCAATAAAAATATTGCCGGGCATAAAATTAAAAACGAGGAGGCAGAAGAAGTTTTTATCAACCAGCCGATTATTTTGTTAAAAGACAAAAAACACTCACAAAGTGAGTCCCGGCTGATGATTTTGGGCAAAACCGACAAAAAAAGACGATTAAGCGTCATTTTTACCCAAAGAGGCAAGAAAGTAAGAATTATTTCCGCCCGGCCGATGAGCCGAAGAGAAAGGAGACTGTATGAGCAAAAAACTAAAAAACATTCCTCTCTTTAAAAACGAGGACGAGGAAATAAAATTCTGGGACAAAGCCGATTCCAGCCAGTATTTTGATTTTGACTCGGCAGAGCTGGCCGCTTTTCCCAATTTAAAACTTACCCGTCAACCAATCTCTTTGCGCTTGACTAATAGTCTATTAACTAAGCTTAAACTTTTAGCCAACAAAAAAGACGTTCCCTACCAATCTTTAATTAAACTCTATCTGGAGAAAGCCGTGGCCGACGATTATTACCGTTTGGCGGTATAAAGATTTATGGGTGTAGATATTTATCTCAAGTCAGGCAAAATGGATTTTTCCTGCCGGCTGTATTGGCTTAGTGATCTAATCGAGCAGTACGGGCAATATCAAGACCGTCTGCCCGAACTCGGGCTGGATAAGAAGCTAAGTTTAAAAGAAATAAAACAGTTGTTGGATTTCTTAAAGCCTTGTCTCCAAGAATTAAAAAAGGATAAAAAGAAACAAATTGCCAAATATGATTCGGTGTATTTTAAAAAAATTGAGGGGGTAAGTTCTTCACTTAAACATCTGATAGCGTTGATTAAATCAAAGCCGATTGATAAATCGGTTTCTTTTAAATTGCAGGGGTTGGTAAAAAAACTTGGTCACTTTATTAATACTTATTCAACCGATCCCAATCAGGAAAAAGCGGAAATTAAAGAAAGTTTTAACGAAAAAATATCATTGGTACAAAAAATAATCCCCTTTTTAACCAAAATCGCTTCCGGCCGCGGTTCGGTGACAATTAGTTAACCAAGATTATATAAAAATTCCCCAAATTTCTGCTATACTAGGTTATGACTAAAAAACGCCAATTGTCTCAAGAGCTGGAACGGATCGTTTCCGTTCTCAAAGCCGGATACCATCCGGAAAAAATCGTCATTTACGGTTCGCTGGCCGGCGGAGAAGTCAACCGCTGGAGCGATCTTGATCTGATGGTAATTAAAAAAACCAGCAAGCGGTTTTATGACCGAATCGGCGAGGTATTACAGTTAATTAAGCCGCGCCGGCCGGTTGATGTTTTGGTTTACACACCTAAAGAATATCAACAAATGAAACGGGACAGCTGGTTTGTGAATGAGGAAATAGTTAAAAAGGGCCGAATCGTTTATGCCGTATAAAGATAAAAGCGCTGATTGGTTATTTTTTGCCGAGTCCGACCTCAAAACCGCCAAGGCCGCTTTCAAAGAAAAAATCTATCACATCGTCTGTTTTCACTGTCATCAAACTATGGAAAAAAGTTTTAAGGCCGTGCTTGCCCGTCATCAGCGCCAAATTCCCAAAATTCACTTTTTGGCAGTATTGTTCGCCTCGATCGTTCCGTTGGAAAAACCAAAACTGCCAGAAGAAGAAGTTTTATTTATGGACCGGTTTTATTTTCCTACCCGTTATCCGGATACCCTACCCGGCAGTTTACCGGAAGGTTTGCCGGATAAAGCCGACGCGGCCAAGGCTTTGGAAATTGCCGAAAAAACACTAGCTTTAATTAAAAATTTGCTTGCAAAAAAGAAGCTTTAATAATCCGTCGTCCTTGCCAACCGCGTATCTCTGAAATTTTCCCCAAATTTCTGCTAGGATTAAAGCATGGCCCTGCCCGATGAATCAAAAAATTCTGCTTCAATCCCGCCGGCGGCTTTAAGTAATCTTTCCGACGGCCAGTTGCTGGATAATTTTAAACAAAACCCAACCGCCGTCGCCAGCGATTTAATCAGGCAACCGAACCAGCTCAATCGTTTTTGGACCTTACTGGAGCGTCATTCATCCCAAGACCAGGCCCTAATTAAGGCCTATGACAAAGCCCAGAACATTTTGGGTAAAGTTCCACCCGTTCCCCAGTCTCAACCCACCGCGGTACCAATACCCGGCGCCCCGCCAACTGTAACCGCCGAACAGATAATCCAACCGGAAGCCGAAACGGTCAAGAAAAACAACATCGGCCCACAAAACGCTAAGCCTCTCGAAAAATTTTTAAACGACTTCAGACCCAGGTTTGATGCTTACATGGCTGAAAAGAAAATTGACGCGGCTACCTCATCTCATGAATTTACGCAAAATCTCATGGCCATGCTGGCAATGTACCGGGGAGACTTAGCCCATTTTTATCTGTCTGAAGGGGCAATGGAAATGTTCTTTTCTTCTTTGGGGCCAATTGGTGATTTGTGGCGAGCCGGTTACGAGAAAAACTACAGATTAAAGATGAAGTGGATGATGAACCCACTCAACCCTAATTCCGTTTATTACTACCTTAACTCTTTACCCGCAAAACAAGCTTTTAAAATACTCTATCTCCCCGCCAAAGCCACTTGGGCAATTTTGACTCACGGCGGCGCTCCGTTTACCGCCAGGGCAACCTATATGGAAAGAAAGTATGATCCGGAAAAAGGCCCTTATCAGGTTGTTAAACAAGGAAACTTCTTTTCTCCGAAACTAAAAATGTCTCAAGTCGCCGATGTTTTGGCCGACGGCTTAGGCACTTTTATTGGTCCTTCTCCCTCCCATGACGATTTTGCCGATGTTTTGGATGTTTTAAAAACTGCTAAATTGTCCGGGGATAAAAAGGCGATTAAAAACGCCAAAAACAACGTTCGATTATTGCTTGACCGTCACAATAGTTTTTCCGGTTTGGCCAATTTTCCTAAAGCAATTTTAAGGAAAGGTCTAATTAACTCATACCGCCGCCTAAAACGCCATGAGCGGGACCCGATCTCTTATATTTTATCTCTCCTTGGCGGATCGTTCTTTGATTTGATAATGACGGCAACACTCAGACCACTGGCGGTAATCGCCAATAAATTAATTAATTTAATCCCCGGTGTCAACATTCTTAGAACTCAATTGGCGGAATTCCTGAGTTCCAACCGCGTCTTAACGACTGCCCGGATCGGAGGAACTTCAATTTCTTCATTTGTCCGAGGCGTGCTTAGCCCGACCACTTTTTCTTTTGGCTACGTTGGCTATAATCTTGTTCCCGGCTCCCCTCTTGCCCAAGCAATCCTGACTCCGACCTTTGCCGGCATCGGCGCTTTTTACAAAACTGCCGTCAACTTAGCCAATCTTGGGATTTATGACCGTTATGGCGAATTAAATCCCGTTGGTTGGGTGAGAAGATATGACGCTCTGGTGGCCCAAAGAGATCTTCAAACTTTAGAAAAAGGCTATCTTAAGGGTTTTAAGCCAGGGCCGGTTACGAGATTTGCCGATTTTCTCCATCACAACTGGCTGGTTAGAATTCCCATCAACGGCTGGGTGGCGGCTGACTTTTTATCGCCCTTAATGCAACGGTTGTACGGCTGGAATTCAGTTACCACTCACGCCGTTTTTACCGCAGTTGATTATTTCTGGCAAATTAAGGGGCCATTGTTCAGAACCATTGGTGATTTTATTAGTCAAATACCGGCAGTCCAAAGGCTTGTTGCCTCGATTCAATTTGGCATTACTTTCCCCCTGCAAAACTGGTGGTTCAACATGGTTTACAAGGCCACTTCTTTCCAACAAAGCCTAGTCGGAGCTATCCCGACTCAATGGAAAATGCGTACCTGGGCTAATTTCGCCCAAAACTTCTTCAACCCCGGCTTTTTTATGGGTTTTGGCTTAATCCCCTTATTAACTCCAGCCATGGGTGGTTGGGCTTATCTAGCCGGCCCGGTTGCCGGCAGCTTAACCTGGAACGCCGCCGCTTTTGCCTTGGAAAAAACTTTCGGCGTCCGCATCGCTTCAATGGTCAAAATTAACGCCTGGGGGTGGACTGGTTATATTGTCGGTTCAGTGCTGCAACTCATCTTCCCGGCCCTGCCAGCCTGGTTCGGCATGGCTACGGCTCTGGCGTTTCCGGCCATCGGCATGCTTTTTTCGGCATTTGGCATTAGCTTTGGTTCTATCCTGGGTTGGATTGGTTCGCTCAGCCCGGTAATGGGAGAATTTTTAGCCGCCATTGCGTCTGGCATCGGACCAACGGCTATTGCAATTTGGGGAACGGTTATGGCCATCGGTTCAGTAACATTACTCACCGTGTTTTTCGCTTATACAATTTACGCCGGTTTTTGGGTGCCGATGATTGAAGAGGGTAAGGCCCAACCCCAATCCTCCAATTTTTCCATTAGCTCTGCCTGCACCCTCACTGCTCCAAATCAATATCAATGCTGCTCCAATTTTTCCGTTACTGAAAATGTCTTTAATAGCCGAAATTTCCTTGACCATAATACCGATTTTATTCGATCAGATCTAACTGTAAACCTTAATAGTCCGGCTTCCACAACTCATGCTTTTCGCGGTAAAGAATTAATTTACACTACCTATGTTACTGAATGGACCAATGGAGATAACTACAGTTTAGTTATCCCTCCTGGCAACATGATCGACGACGCCCATCCCTATTTAGATGCTTTTTTACCTACCCCCTTTGATCAACCCCAAAACCTTTTTGAATTAATGCAAACCAACTCCTCTGTGGTTTTTTCCATGCAGCCTTTTTTCGACATTCTCACCCAGCTGGCTAAAGAATTTAAACCTTGTACGCCAAACCCCAGAGCTCCTTGTTCTCAGGATGGTCAGCTGGTCGCCGAATACAAAACCCAGGTTATCCTCATGGAACACAAAAAATCTCTCTTAGAAAAATTAATTTCTCAACTTAAGTTGGCCGTTAACAGTAATAATTTAGTTTTTTCTTTAACTCAAATCAAAGCTGATCTGGCTACCGCCGCAACCCCTGCCAACAACCCCTTAACCGACCCTTGCCCAGATGCCGCCGCTCCCTGCGCCCCCGAGCAACAGGGCCTAAAAGACCTTTTCAATTCCTGGCCCGCCTTGGTCCAACAATATTCCTACTCTATTGGCAACTTTCTTATTCAGGCCCAATCACCTACCGCCGACCCGATTGTCATCAAGGCCTCTCTGCAGGCCTATCTCGATACCTTGACTGACCTGCCCGATCAAATCGACTCCCAAATTACTAACCTCAATGCCATTATTGATCAAATCGAAAAAGCCCAGGGAAAAATGGACGCCGCCGACGCTCAAGCAATTATTAATACCAACTTCTCCGGCTTTGCCAATATGGCTCCCGATGGCCCCGAACAACTTGCCGCCTGGGCCCTATTAGAAAAATATTTCCCGGGCATCTTTAAAAAAAGCCATACTTTTTACTTTATCCCCCAGGGCACCAATTATCAGGTGTGTTTAGACATGGATTACTCCGGCCCAACTGGGGTGGAGCAAACGGTTTGCTCCACCATCAGCTACACTCCCAGCGTCTGGGGACCGAACACGAGTTTTGCCCGCTCCTGCACTACCTTTACGCCGGAGTAATATTTATCAATTTGAAGCTTGACAAACTACAAATTAACAGTAAAATGTAGCTTAGGATATGTTTAAACGGCTGATTGAATCAGACATCAACCGCTATTTAAAAAACGGCGGCCATAAAATCCTATTTATCTGGGGGCCGCGCCGCTCGGGAAAAACAGTGCTGCTTAACAAGCTGGCAAAACAATTGAAAGTCAAGCGCTACAACTTTGACTGGCAGTCGGACCGGGAAAAATTCGTTCCCCGGAGAGAAACTCTATCGGCTTTGGTTAAAACCAACTCTGTAATTCTGATCGACGAAGTGCAAAACTATCCGGAGGCCACCGTCGCCATCAAACTGCTTCACGACGAATTTAAGGTCAAAGTTATTGCCACCGGCAGCAGCGAACTGCGGCAGAAATCCAAACAGTTTGACTCTTTGGCCGGCAGATACGACGAAATTTACTGCCTGCCGCTGTCGCTTAAAGAAATTTGGCTCAACCAAAAACCGGCGGCCGATGAGACCGATAATTTTAAAAATAATTTGGCGGAAAAAATGCAAATTTTTGGCGCCTATCCGGAAATTTATACCCAAACCAATTTGCCGGAAGCAGAAAAAATCGACCGGCTGCAGCAGATTTTTGACGCTTATGTCTTAAAAGACGTAGTCGATATTTACGCCCTGAAAAATCAAAAACTGGCTAAAGACATATTAACCAAGATTGCCTTGCAGTTAGGCAGTGAGGTTTCCGTCCGGGAAATCGCCGGCTCTTTGGGCGCCAGCCCTTCGACCGTAGCCGATTATATTGAAATTTTTATCAAAAATTATGTTCTTATTCCCCTGCCGTCGTTCAAAACCAACCTGCGTCGGGCGGTGTCGGAAAACCGGAAGCTCTATTTTTACGATCTGGGTATCAGAAATATTCTCATCCGCGATTTCCGGGAGACCAACTTACGCCAAGATAGCGACGGCGTCTGGGAAAACCTGACCGTGGCCGAGTTGGAAAAAAGACGCCGGCTGGAACATCTCCATTATAATTTCTATTTTTACCGTGAATACGGCGGCCGGGAGATAGATTTGGTGATTGAAGACTACCAAAAAAATTACACTATTTTAGAAATCAAAACTAACAGGGGCGGAGTGAAAAATATTTTCCCCTTGCCTTCCCGGAAAATTACGATCAACAGGCAAAATTATTACGATCAACTGATGAAGCTATAAAAACCACCTTTACGCCGTGATCTTGCTATGAGTAGATACAAATGCTAATCTAAATCAAATGACCCGCCTCAGCCATAGGCTGATCGGCCTTTGGCCGAAGCCCAAATTACTATCACTTGTTTTTTTTGTTTTACTCATTCCTTTGTTTTTCCCCAAAATTGCCTCAGCCTCACCCCAAGAATTTATCCAAGCCGTCCAGGAGGGCAATAACCTTCAGTGGTATTTGGGTGGCAGTTCGGGAATGTTAGCCACAACCGCTGACTCTTTGTTAATTGGTATTGTTGGTGCCTATGATGAACAGGGAAATCTTATTTCTACCGGGGCTCTTCATACCTCTGGTGTTCTTATGGCCTATCTTTACAATAAGCCTGCGTCCTCTGTTGACTATTTGGCCTATCTCATGAATAACTCCGGCTTGGCTAAATCTGCTTATGCCCAAGGTGAGGGGTGGAATTTCTTAACCAACACCAGAATCGGCGGTCCTAACGGCAATAATTCTCAAGCTATTCTAATATTATGGCGAATAAGTCGGGATATTGTTTATTTGTTCTACATCGTAATTTTCGTCATCATTGGTTTTATGATCATGTTCCGCTCCAAACTCAATCCCCAAACTTCAGTTAATATTCAGTTGGCCTTGCCAGGAATCATTGTCAGTTTAATTTTGGTAACTTTTAGCTATGCTATCAGTGGATTAATTATTGACACGGTGTTTCTTAGCCATAAGTTAATTGAAGCTGTTTATTTTTCCACCAATACCAAGCCTTTTTATGAATTATTGCCTCCCGCAGGAACTGGTAAAATGCCCTATTCTGACGTGGTTAAAAACATGGACATCATTTCTGCTCTATTATTACCAGGACAAACTGTAGGTAGTCTCCCTTCCCCGTGGTTGGGATTGGATGTTTTTACCCAATTCGGAGATTTTTTAACTAACGGAATTGGTAATAGTCTTAAAAATTTATTTGGGGCTGGCGGGGGAAATTTCTTTTCCAATTTTATCCCCCTAATCTTTGCTTTCACCATTTTAGGCGTTGGTATTAAAATCTTTTTTGCTTTAATCACCAAATATGTTACCCTCATCCTCTCCACTATTTTCTCGCCTTTTGCGTTTTTAATGAGCGCTTTCCCTGGTCGGTCAGAAGGAATCGGCGCATTTATTCGAACCATGCTTTCGGCCGCTCTAACTTTCCCGGCAACGGCTTTTATGTTTTTTCTGTCTGCTTTTTTTGTTTCCGGCAAGATCGTTTTAGACTTGAATCCCCTACCTCCATTAAATAAAGTAGGTATTTTTGCCCCAGGGTCAGCTACAACCGGCCTCGCCGGAGGACAAATCCTTGAACCATTAATTGCCATTGGTATCTTAATGGCGGCTACCCAAATCCCTCAAGCCATTGATCAAGCGCTTGGCGCTAAACCAGGTATTGCCGGAGCGGCCACACCAGACGTCAGCAGTGCTTTGAGTAAAATCCCGATTATTGGTTCCCTCTTGCGTTAACGAAAAAGTCTCTCCCTTTTTTTGCCAACTCATTAAACATTTGCCTGTATTCCCTCTTGTCTAACCAGCTGCTTATGCTTCCTTTTAAGTCATTAACCGCATAGTGCCCGATTCTTAGTAAATAGAAAGGTAAAAGGATAAAGGCGGTGGTATTAACCTGTAAATCCGCAGCCGTTGAGGTTTTGACATCCGGAACGTAAACATATTCGCTTACTATCTCCATGGCTTCTTGCTGGCCACCACCACAAGCAACTAACGTTTCCATCGCCCCTCTAATTAAAGGAAGGTCCAGTCCGGTTGCCTCACATACCACTCCAACCGCTTCATTAAAATCTTCATCAAAATAGTTTCTGTGTTCCGCTCTGGAAAAATTATCGTGTTGTTCTCTCTGCCCAGTCTGTGTTGGTGTGGCTGAAGGCGCAGATGTATTTTTGGCCTGCACTGCACAAGCCTTAATTGCATCTTGCCTATCCTCCCAAGTAGATTTGTCAATATCCTTGTTATAAACTCCAACCGAGCATTGATAATAATTAATCACTTGCGGATTGGCTGCGTGCCCGGGAATCAAAGTTCCGTTGATTAACTGTAAAGCCGCGTCTGGATTCTTGTGCGCCTCAATCCAATTGGCCCTTAGAATTTCCTGGCCCTGGGGATTATTTTGCAAACCAAGCTGATTCACCAAATCATTCAAAGCCGCTTCGCTAATTACCGATTCCACTGCCTCGCCTTTTTCGTCAATTTTGTAGGCAAACAGCCACGACGGTCCGAATTTCGCGGTTATATTGTAAACCGGCGTCCCGTATAAACTATAAGGGGCCTCATCTAAATGATCTGGGCTATTAATACCCGCAATGTCCAGTTGCGATGACTCCATTCCCTCGCGGCTATAAAGCATTAGCGTGTTTGAATCAAAATTATTAGCTTGTTCAGTATACGGATCTTGATTTAATACTGTCGTCCCATCGGTCGTTCTCTTGTCACCCCTTATTTTATCCAGCAACCAAACAATTCCGGGAAAACCCACCAATATTCCTGCTGTTTTAAGTATTGTTTTTAAATATCTTTTACTCTTTGCATTTTTTTTATCCTCTTTATCCTCGAAGTGATCACTGTCTTTACCTTTTAATCTTATGGTAAATCCTCCGGCGCGCTCCCATGGATGAGGAGGAATTTTTTCTGGAGGCCTATTTTCATTATTTTCCAAAATCGATCCCAGTTTATCCATATTTTATTGCGCCGGGAAATACGCGTCTTCTTTATTCTCGTTAGGATTAAAATATTCACCAAAATATTTCCCAAAATTCGGCGCCTTTTTAGCGGCAATTAACCTGATAAGCCTTAGCATTACTCCTTTGTCCCACCAGAGCAAACTCAATCCATAAGTAATTGGTAGAACTACCCATGGTAATATGGTTGCCCCTAGTGGATTCATCCCAAAATTGGTCAACGAATCCCTTAATAATCCCAGGAATGTTGTCCCCACCCATTCATTCGATAAAAGATTTGCCACTGCAATCCCTCCCCAAGCAATTAATCCTGCCGGAACATTTACTACTTTATTTATAACCGCTACCCGATTTAACCATATAGCAGCCTTTTCCCACCAACCTGCATCCAGGGTTTTTATTTCTTCATCCCTAATGGCATCGGCTGCTGCAATTATTTGTTTTAATTGGCCGTGTTCGATATTCCCCGAAACCTCTTTTTCCTTGGCAATGGCGTAAACTTCTTTTGACCACATACTCTGTAAAATAAATTCGTAGGACAAATGCTCATCTTTCATTACCATTCCTCTTAAAGCTCCTTTTTGTTGAACCAAATTAACTGCCAGTTCCAGCTCTTTGATTGGCCGAATTAATTTAGAAATAAAGGCGCTTTCGCTTTCATAATATGGATCCAGGTCTATAATGGCCTGCCCCGGCTTATTCCCCTCGTGTGCCCGCCCGGTTAACAACTCAAACAATATTTGGTAGCGATGGAGGAAAAATCTCTGTGCCTGTTCTTCGGTCATCTTTAAACACGGCAAACGAACCTCTTTATTTTTCTCAACAACCGCTTTTGTTACCCATGCCTTATGGTCCCTTAAACTGCCTTTCATTTCGCTCCAAACCCGACTATACCCTTCTCCCTCAACAAACCTAAACCTTGACCCCGCCTCTCTTTTAAACTTCCAGCTGCCTGGTTTTACTACCCATTGCCCATCCATAAGCACTGCTCTCATTCCATCCAACATTGTCTCCCCCGGTCTTTGCCAACCATTAATTTCATGGTTAATCACTTGTAAATTATTTATGTCAATAGTTTCTCTAACTGCTTGTCCGGCTGAATTGATGCCGTAAACTTCTGCTTGCACCCCCTTTTGACTCAAAATCCAAACATTGGTCTTCTCTACAAGCCCTGCTACGGGCATCATAATAGTAGCCAATCGGCTCCCCCCATAAGCTTGGCCAATTTCCTCCGTTGTCATTGGTGTAAAAAATTCAGGCAGATCTTCTCCTTCCGGCGGCGCATCAAATGCCATTTTTCTCTTATCTGGATCTGGGTCATTCTTTAATTTCCTACCATATTGCCTGTAAACTTCGTCTAACTCTTTCCACCCAAATACTTCTCGGTAAGTTAAGTCCGAAACACATAGCTGTCTGGTTTTTATTGATCCATCCTTCATCTCTATTGCCACCGGCACCCGATACCCTTCTACTGGCCGGCCCGGATTTAACCAAGAAGACATATATTGATAAACAAAGGCTCTTTTTTCCATAAACAAACTTCTTTCCGTACCCCAGTCAAAGGCTTCAGTTACCACTAAAATGTTGACCATCATTTTTATCGCGTCATCAAATCTGGAGACCAAGCCAGTTTCGGTCACGTCTAACTCTTCCTCTATCTGTCTCAAGAAAAATTCTATTCCTGCTGACCGCTCAATTCTTCCATTTACCGCCAAGCCTTTAACTCCCTCAAAAACCCGCCGCCACTCAAATAATTTATACTCACTTAGCATCTTCTGAATTAACTCCCGATTCGGAATCTGCACCTGTAAAAACCTTTCAATCGCCAGCCTTGCCGCCGTCCCTAAAAGAGTGTTTAAATTCCTGAAAGTTAATTCCGAGTTATATCTATGTTTCATCTTTAATGCCGCTTCTAATATTTGTGCCGGAAAGGTATCGAATTCCTCCACCAAAGTATTTGGCACCTTCTTAATTAATTCGACGATTATGCCTGCCGACTCTACTGCCGCACAATCGTACATTAGGCTGTTATGTAATGTGTATCTAGTTGTTTGAGTTCTCTCCTGCATCTCACTGTCTCGAAAATCGCCAATCAAACCCCAAGCTCGAGGATCTTCTAAGACCGAGTTTAAATCGTCCCAAATTGGCAACCCGCCCATTGTTGCTGGATCATACCAAGCTTCATTGTTTGTTCCGAAAGGGTTTGGGTTATTAGGGTCAGTGTTAGTAAAAACCCCCAACACCTTATTTACTCTTCGTCTTAAATCATCATCCCAAGATGGCTTATTGGCATTAAAATCTTCCATGGCTACCGCGACTAAACGGTCAAACACAGCCCGACGGTGATCTTGGTTATTATTATCAAACCTTTCAAACTTGCCCATTGTTCCAGGCAAAATATTGTCATCCGGAACATTTGGGTCAATGTCGTAATGCCTTACTCGTCGATTATCCCTATCTAGACCTAACAAGTATAAAAAAACCGTTTGCCACTTAGCCGTCCTTTGATAGCTGTAGTTTTTAGGGCTATATTCATTTGGATCACCAGAAATAGCATTATAGGCCAATGCGGCATTTCTCCCCGAAAACCATCCTCTGTCTGCCATATCATCAGGTTTTAAGGCAAAAGCTTCCCCCAATAAATTAATCCTATTGCCGTTCACATCCGTCACCCAGCCAATATTTTGAAATTCACCAACCAGCCAGCTTTTATATCTATCGTCTTTATTGCCATTTGCCCTAATATCTAAGCCATAAAAATAGGCAATCATCACCGCATCTTTAATAAATCCCGGCAACTCTTTTTTAAGGTCAATGTCAATTTTATGTTTCTTTTTAAAGAATGTTTTTAGTTCTTCCAAAGACTGTTGATAAGTCTTTCCCTCCGCCAAATGGTACAAAATATTCAAGGCGTCACAAACCTTATCATCTTTGGAGATTTGCAATTCTGCCTCTGGCCCGCAACATTCGTTGACCTCTGCCGCATTTACATTGTCTTTATTTAAAACACTAAATAGTCCTTCTCCTGCCGCTCTCGCGCTTCTTATTTCCCCAGATTCAATCGGGACCCCGGTATATAAACTCCACATTCTGTCAATTGCTGCCTTACCGCGCCAATAATCTAACTCACCTAATTCATTTAGAAATTTACCAAGGTTTGAATAGGGATCAAGGCTCTCAAACGATAATCTGGATGCGAGTCTGGCTCGACCTTTAATTTTTTCCCAGAATGGTTGGACAATCTCCATCTTTTTTCCATCTTTTTCCAGCTTTGCAATTGTTTGCGATCTTTCAGCTTCAAGTCTCGGCTTAACCGCTCGCTTATAAAATTCTTGTTTCCAAAAACCAAGCACATCTACTTTGGTTTCCGGTTGGCGTAGGCCTAAAAGAAGATCAAAAGCTCTTTCTCTCTCCTGCTGATCTTTCCAAGGCTTATTACCGGTGTACCCTTCGCGAGTTTTTAATTTTTCGTATAAGTCGTCTTTTTCTGCCGGTTTCATCGTACTGTTTTCTGCCAAGGTTTTTAAAATATCCTGGGGGGTTTTCACTCCTTCCTTTTTACTAGCTTGGACGGCTTTGCCATAAGCCACTACTGTTTTCCAAACAATCTTTTTTGGGTCGCCGCCATGAAATTGAATATAGTCATAAACCAAAGCTAATTCGGGGTTGTTTTTTCTTGCCGTCGCCGCTAGTCTTGCATCACCCAAATTATTCCAAGCTGCTACCGCGTCAGTTTTATCAACTTGTAAAATCATGTCGGTAGCATATTCTCTTAAGTCACTCGCCAACTCTCTTTTGCCGCCTGGCAGTTCTTGGGATAAAACGTAAAAAGCCTCAATCTCATCATCGGTCAAGGCCTCGCCCGATTCCGCTCCCTTGGCGGTTTTCCGAATTAACCGCTCCATCGCTCCAAAAAGAGTGTGTGAATCAATCGCTCCGGGTTTTTGGCCGGCTAATAAGTAGTCACGCTGTTCGCCTTTGGCGGCTTCCGCCAGCTGACCGGTTTTACTTACTTGATCAGATTGAACGGCAACGCGAGGCTTTTTTTTCTCTGGCGTTTCTAGGCTGGCACGAACCCTAACCCTATCAACACCAACGTCTTCGGGCATATTAATCCATTCTAATCACTTTTCCTTGTCTAATCAATTTTCACTCGATACAATGAAGTCAATGGAACAACACCCGATTCCCGGAGCCATCACCGCTTACAAATTCAAACTGGTCGGCGACATGACCTTAAAGCAGTTTTTGGAACTGGCCGCCGGGGTCGTTTCCGCCTGGGTGCTGTTCAACTCCGGCGCCAATTTCGCAATCAAATGGACGCTCGGACCGGTCCTGGCTTTTTTCGGCTTTGCCCTGGCGTTTTTGCCGATCGAAGACCGGCCCCTGGACCAGTGGA